>NZ_CP028136.1:1877202-2190070 GCF_003024155.1 Christiangramia fulva | reverse complement strand
AGAACTTTTATGGGAGTTCACTTTATTGGAAAAAGATTTGGCAAATTCCACACCTGTTTTTTGGCCATGAGCGACATAGGTGTTAAAAAGAACTTCTTCAGTATCCATATCCAGGATCCACATTCTTTTTTTGGTGGAAGAAAGATCAAAATCGATAATTGTTAAAAGATGATTAGAAACCTTACCTGATTTCTGAAGTTTTGTATATCCTTTAAATGCTCTCTCAAAGGTAGGGAGCGCTGGCAAATTTGAATTTTTTAAACTGAACTTTTTATAAAGGTCGGCAGTCTTTTCTTCAAAGGTCTTATTAAGTTCGCTGGGGAGATTTAATTCCGGGGTTTTAGTGGATTTATTTTCTCTAATAATGGCATCGGTACTGCTAAAAGCAAATGAAAAGATTAAAACTCCAATAACAGTAAGGATTCGGTACTTCATATTTTTTCTCAATTTTCGGTTACATGTTAATAAAAACCAAAAGTCCTGCCAACATACAAAAATTCGGTAGAGATTTTTTGAATCTTCTAAACTTTAACATTCTGACACTTAAAACACTTGTATTTAGGGGCATAAAGAACATTTGTATATTTTCCAACGGAGAAAATCCGGCTTTATTTCAATTAAAATATGTTAATTTTTTTTTAGCATTCCTTTTCTGAAAAAAGCTCCAAAATGTTAAATTTTTTATCAAAGATCGAATTCAATAAATCAAATGCCTTCATCATCTTCGGTTATTCCTGAGATTTAATAAAACATTATCGCATTTGGCTCAGGCATTGCGTTTATTTGTTTTTATCTTTAACGCCTTAATTTCAGTTGCAATGAATAAGAAAGTTCTTTTAATGATACTCGATGGCTGGGGAATTACCCAGGATCCAAAAGTTTCGGCACCCGCACAGGCAAACACTCCTTTTATGGATTCTTTGCCCAAAAAATTCCCGCACGCTACCCTCCGAACCGATGGTATGAACGTGGGGCTTCCCGAAGGACAAATGGGAAACAGTGAAGTGGGCCATATGAACCTTGGTGCCGGACGAATTGTATATCAGGATCTTGTAAAAATAAACCTGGCGGTAGAAAAAAATACCCTTAAAGAGGAACCCGTTCTCGAAGAAGCTTTCACTTATGCTAAAAAGAACAACAAACCCATTCATTTCATGGGATTGCTAAGTGATGGAGGTGTACATTCTCATATTAAACATCTTAAGGGACTTTTAAGCGCTGCCGAAGAATTTGGCGTTAAGGAAAAATACGTTCACGCATTTACCGATGGTCGAGATGTGGATCCAAAATCGGGAAAAGGTTTTATTGAAGATTTGGAAGACCATCTCAAAAAAACCAACGGCAAATTAGCCTCCGTTATAGGACGTTATTACGCAATGGATCGTGATAATCGTTGGGAAAGAGTTAAAAAAGCCTACGATCTCATTGTAAAAGGAGTAGGTAAAAAGACCACCAGTGCCTCTAAGGCCATCCAGGAAAGCTACGATGAAGATGTTACCGATGAATTCATCAAACCTATTGTTCTTACCGATGATGAAGGGAATCCGGTAGCTACTCTGAATGAAAAAGAAGTGGTAATTTTCTTCAATTTTAGAACAGACCGCGGAAGACAGTTGACTATCGCGCTCTCACAAAAGGATTTTCCTGATTACGACATGAAAAAAATGCCGTTGTATTACGTCACTATGACAAATTATGATGATAGTTTTTCGAATGTTAATGTGATCTTTAAAAAGGAACATCTTAAAGCGACCCTGGGAGAAGTTCTGGAGAGGCAGGGCAAAAAGCAAATAAGAATAGCCGAAACAGAGAAATATCCGCATGTTACCTTTTTCTTTTCGGGAGGACGGGAAGAACCATTTGAAAATGAAAGAAGAATCATGGTGAATTCCCCAAAAGTGGCAACTTATGATCTTCAGCCGGAAATGAGCGCTTTTGAAGTGAGGGACAAAATCCTGCATGAAATCAAGAAAGAATCAGCTGATTTTATATGCCTTAATTTTGCAAATCCCGATATGGTAGGCCATACCGGCGATTTTGATGCGGCCATTAAAGCATGCGAAACTGTAGACACCTGTGCAAAAGAAGTTGCTGAAACTGCACTGAAACATGGTTATGCAACGATAATCCTTGCCGATCACGGTAACAGTGAAACGATGAAAAATCCCGATGGAAGCCCAAATACGGCTCACACCACCAATCCCGTTCCGCTTATACTCATGGATAATGATGTGAAAAGCATCAAAGACGGGAAACTCGGTAATATAGCTCCAACCATACTTAAATTAATGGGTATAGAAAAGCCCGACCTAATGACAGAAGACGCTTTAATTTAAAATAATATGAATACTTTTTTAATTCTTTTTACTGCTCTTGTGCTGAATATTGGAAATCCTGTTCAGCCTGAGCTTAACAACAATAAAATTACAAACTCACAAAGCGATATGTTGCTTGGCAAATTTCAGAAGGAAGATCTAATGCAGGAGCCATATTCTTCCTGGTTTACCCCGGCATACCAAGCTTATGAGCCAGATAAAAAAGCCATGAAAACCATCAAAAAGAATATTGATGACTACAAGATCAAACTTTTTATGGGAACCTGGTGCCATGACAGCAAAAGAGAAACTCCGCGATTACTAAAAATACTTGATGAAGCCGGTTTCAATTATGACAATATCGAGATGTACGCGGTAGATTACAGAAAAAACACTCCTTCCAAAGCGGAAGAAGGTCTAAATATCAAGCGCGTCCCTACCATTATTTTTTATAAAAACGGAAAAGAAGTGAACCGCTTCGTGGAATACGCGCAGGGAAAAAACATCGAAGAAGATATAGCGCAAATCGTTAGCGGTGAGAATTATAAGAATTCTTATGCCGACTAATAAGTTTTGCAAAGGCTTAAGCGAAAAATCAGAAATTTATATATATTTTAGCATATGCCCTTGTCTTTAACCATAGCAGTTGATTTTGACGGTACTATTGTGGAAAACCGATTTCCAGAAATTGGCAAACCTATTTTATTTGCCTTTGAAACCCTGAAAAAATTACAGGAAGAAGGCCATCGTATTATTTTATGGACCTACCGGAATGGAGAAAGATTAGATGATGCCGTCAGGTTTTGCAAAGAAAAGGGACTAAACTTCTATGCAGTAAATAAAAGCTATCCTGAAGAAAAGTACGACGATACCATCAGCCGTAAAATCCTTGCTGATGTTTTTATTGACGACCGTAATATTGGCGGCTTAAAAGCTTGGGGCGAGATCTATCAGGAAATAAGTAATTCTGAAGAACATTTTCAGAAAAAAATCAAGAAAAAGCAAAGCTTGTTCAGCAGATTTAAAACAATATGATAATACCAAAATCCAGAGAAGAAATTGAATTAATTCGTGAAAGCGCTCTTATCGTTTCCAAAACTTTAGGAATGCTTGCTCCCGAAATCAAACCTGGTGTAACCACTCTTGAACTGGATAAGCTCGCTGAAGAATTCATACGCGATCATGGGGCGGAACCCGGTTTTCTAGGTCTTTACGATTTTCCCAACTCCCTTTGCATGAGCCCCAATGCCCAGGTAGTGCATGGAATCCCCAATAATGAGCCTTTAAAGGAAGGGGATATTATTTCTATAGACTGTGGGGCGAAAAAGAACGGCTTTTATGGAGACCACGCCTATACCTTTGAAGTGGGTGAGGTTGCGCCTGAAGTAAAGCAGTTGTTAAAGATCACCAAAGAGTCTTTATATAAGGGCATAAAAGAGTTTAAAGCAGGAAACAGAGTGGGTGATGTTGGATATGCCATTCAAAAATATACTGAAAAGCATAATTATGGCGTTGTAAGAGAACTCGTGGGACATGGTCTAGGTAAAACCATGCATGAAGATCCTGAAATGCCTAACTATGGCAAACGAGGCCGTGGTAAGAAGTTTATCGAAGGTATGGTGGTCGCCATCGAGCCTATGATCAATATGGGAACGAAAAGGATCAAACAATTACCCGATGGCTGGACCATTTTGACGGCCGATAATAAACCAAGTGCTCATTTTGAACATAATGTTGCGCTGGTTGACGGAAAACCTGAATTACTATCTACGTTTAAATATATCTATAATGCATTAGGAATTAAAACCAAAGAAGAAGACCAATTTAGAGCAAAAGTTTATGATTAAAAGTTACAGACAGGAAATCTGGAAGACCCTACACAAAGATTCCTGGCAAGACCGCTTTGTCTACAAAGTCTCAAATTTCGGAAGAATGATCAGTTATCTGAAAAATCCGGAAGGCGACCTTATGAAAGGCGGGAGAGTAGGTGGATATTTGAACTTCGCTGTTCGATTAAAGGATGGAAAAAGTAAGACTTATTACATTCACAGGATCGTAGCAGAATTATTTTTAGAAAAGAAAGAAGGTGATCAGTACGTGATTCACAAGAACTTCGTGAAGAACGACAATCGCGTTTCAAACCTGGCCTGGGCCACAAAAGACGAATGGGTTAAACACCAGTACGACAGCCCCAAGGTTAAAGAAAACAAGAAGAAACGCAAGCTTAGAAAAGTCACTTCTTACTCCAAACTAACGTACGCACAGGCAGTAGTCTTAAAGAAAAAGCTGCTGGACCCCGACAGGAAGACCCGGATTAGGGTTCTTGCAAAACAGTTCGGTGTTTCAGAAATGCAGCTTTACCGCATCAAGTCTGGCGAAAACTGGGGAGATATCGAAGTATAAAACATGGGGAATCTTTCTAAACTGGCGCTCAACAGGATCCCAAGGCCGGTACTTATAAGATTAAGTTATCTTATTAAACCTTTTTTGAAGTATTATTTAAAAGGTGACCGTTATACCGATCCTATCGACGGGAATAGTTTTAGAAAGTTTTTACCTTATGGTTATGAAAAGCAACGGGAGAATGTGCTTTCTCCATCGAGTCTTTCTTTGGAAAGGCACAGGCTTCTTTGGCTTTATCTCAAACGGGAAACCGAATTCTTCAGCAAACGCTTAAAAGTACTTCATTTCGCACCGGAACAGGCTTTTTACAAACGTTTCAGAAATCAGAAGAACCTCGATTATACCACAACCGATCTCAATTCGCCTTTGGCAGATGTCAAAGCGGATATCTGTGATCTGCCTTTTGAAGATAACAGCTTCGATTTCATTTTATGCAATCACGTACTGGAGCATATTCCCGATGACCGGAAGGCCATGCAGGAACTTTACCGCATTTTAAAACCCGGTGGTACGGCTATTCTTCAAATCCCGCAGGATCTTAAGAGAGAAAAAACCTTTCAGGATGATTCGATCACAGATGCGCGGCAAAGAGCAGAAATCTTTGGCCAGTACGATCATGTTCGAATTTATGGAAGGGACTATTTCAACATCCTGAGAAGTGTTGGCTTTAAAGTAGAGGAAGTAGATTATTCTTCCCAATTAACCGCCGAAGAAATCGATCGATACCGTCTTGCAAAAGGCGAGATTATTCCTGTTTGCTATAAATAATCATTCCAGAAGTAATTTTTGAAATCCGGGTGTGATATAAGTGTTTACCTCCCCATCTTCAGAAGAATATACCAAATAAACGTCTACGTTTTTAAGTCGTTTTAACATCTCTTTTGAACGTTCAAGGCCCATAGCCATGAATGTGGTCGCATAGCCATCAGCGATCATGCATTTATCTGTAATTACCGATGCACTTAGCAAATTGCTCCTTTCCGCTTTACCGGAAAGAGGATTAATGGTATGCACAAATTTCTGCCCGGTAATGCTATCCACCCTGAATTTCCGATAATTCCCTGAGGTAGCCATGGCATTATTTTTAAGTTTAACCATAGCCTTTAATTCCCTTTTAGCGGCTTCCTGCATGGGATCATCTATACCTACAATCCATTCTGACCCCCTTTCAAGATTTTCCCCTTTCGCTAAGAGTTCACCACCCAGTTCAATAAGATAATTTTCCACGCCTTCACTATCGAGATATTGCCCAATAACATCTATGGTATAACCTTTCGCGATGGCATTAAAATCAAGGTAAACCCGAGGATCTTCTTTCGAGATCTTATTATTTTTATCGATGCTCACTTTATCGAGTCCCACCAGGCCTCTCAAAGAATCCAGGGTAATACTGTCGAGTTCCCTTAACTGTTTTCCGGGACCAAAACCGTAGGCATTCACTAATTCCCCGACGGTAGGATCAAAAAATCCATTACTCTCTTTATAGATTTTTCCGGAAGCTTCGAAAACCTTTCGGAAATTTTCATCAACTCTTACAGTGGTGTCGCCACGGTTAATTTTTGAAATATCAGAGCTGGTTCGGTAGGTGCTCATGGAAGAGTTTATAGACTCATAAATGCTATCCAATCCCTTTTCGAAGTCAAAGTCCTTATCAGAAAAATAACGTATGGAATAAGTGGTCCCTAAAGCTTCACCCTGTAACATGTGGCTTTCCTTTTCCTGATCATTACAGGAAATGAATCCGAAAAAAATGAATATTAAGAAAAAACGATTCAGCATACCAGGTTTCTTTTTAGTTAAATTGATTTTAATTTAGATTTCCTGCCAGCCGGAATAATTCACCACATAATCTTCATCGCTTGAAATAGGCTTCTCATAATCAGAAGAATTTGCAAGGCCTACGCCGGCATAAAAAGTTTTAGCATTGAATTTAGCTGCATGTTCTTTTATATCTTTAAGAAAAGAGGGGTCGAAAGCACCTGGGTCATCGGGATACTCAATGGCACGCACCACTACAAAATGAAGTTTTTTGTCTTTCAGCGCCACAAATTGAGGATTCTTTTTCAATTCGCTGTTCACTCCAAGAAATTCATATCCTTTGTCTTCAAGTTCCTTACCCACAATGTTCATGGCAAGATTATGCAGTTCCTGTTTATTCAGTTTTGGCATGAGTCAAAGATAAAAAGAAGGAGTTTTAAATTATCTTATAAAGAAGCTAAACTTAAACTGAATTCAATAATTCGCATAGTTCCAAATACCTGGAATAAAAAATCCCGCCTGCTGGCGGGATTGTAAAATTATCCTCCGAAATCATCAAATCGGATATTTTCAGGCGGAATTCCAAAATCCTCACCCATTTTTTGAACAGCTTTGTTCATCAATGGAGGTCCGCAGAAATATAATTCAATTTCCTCCGGCTCTTCATGATGAGACAGGTAATTATCGATTACCACCTGGTGAATAAATCCTACAAAGCCATCTCCTTCATCATCAAGGCTGGTTTTTACCTTCCAGTTATCCTCTTCCTGAGGTTCAGAAAGAGCGAGATAAAATTTAAAGTTAGGGAAATCCCTTTCCAAAGCTCTAAAGTGCTCTGTATAGAACAATTCTCTTTTGGAACGCCCACCATACCAGTAAGTCACTTTCCTTCCGGTTTTAAGGGTTCTGAAAAGATGATATAGATGCGATCTCATTGGGGCCATTCCTGCTCCACCTCCAACATACAGCATTTCAGAATCAGATTCATTGATGAAGAATTCACCATAAGGTCCTGAAATGGTACACTTATCTCCTTTTTTCAGGCTGAAAATATAGGAAGAAGCTATACCGGGATTCACATCCATCCAGCCGTCTTTCGCGCGATCCCAGGGTGGTGTGGCAATACGTACATTAAGCATGATCTGGCGACCTTCAGCAGGATAAGAAGCCATTGAGTAGGCTCTTTCAACCGTTTCAGGATTTTTCATCACCAATGGCCATAATTTGAATTTATCCCATTCTGCCTTGAATTTCATCGGGTCACCGGGATGTTCATCCGGATGCGCGGTAATATCAATATCTTCAAATTTCACCTCACAACGCGGAACTTCAATTTGAATATATCCACCGGCCTTATAATCCATATCTTCAGGAATCTCCACCACAAATTCCTTGATAAAAGAAGCGACGTTATAATTTCTTACCACGGTAGCTTGCCATTTCTTGATTCCGAAAACTTCTTCAGGAATCTGAATCTTCATATCCTGCTTCACCTTAACCTGGCAGCCAAGTCTCCAGCCGTCGGCAATTTCTTTACGTGTAAAGTTTGGCTCCTCGGTGGGAAGTATGGCTCCACCGCCTTCTTTTACGATACATTTACACTGGATGCAGGTTCCACCTCCACCACAGGCAGAAGGTAGAAAAAGTTTGTTCTCTCCTAAAGTGGAAAGCAAAGTTCCACCGGAACCTACTTCGATATCTTTTTCATTATTTATATTGATGGTCACCGGCCCCGAAGGAACGAGTTTTGCCTTGGCGCTAAGGAGAATACCCACCAATAATAGAATAAGTGCTAAGAAAACTACTACGCTTGCAATAATTACTATCATAATCTTTCTTTTCGGCTATAATTTAATTCCCATGAAGCTCATAAACCCGAGGGCCATGAGTCCGGTTATAATAAAAGTGATTCCCAGACCTTTTAGGGGTGCAGGTACATTTGAATAGGCAATTTTTTCCCTGATCGCTGAGATAGCCAGAATCGCCAGGAACCATCCAACCCCACTTCCAAGTCCATAGGTAATGGCTTCAGAAATTCCTGAAAAGTCTTTTTGCTGCATGAAAAGCGAACCACCAAGAATTGCACAGTTAACTGCGATAAGTGGCAGGAAGATACCTAAGGCACCATATAAGGCAGGTGCGAATTTTTCAACAACCATCTCTACCAGCTGTACCATAGATGCAATAACCGCGATAAACATAATAAAGCTCAGAAAGCTCAGGTCAACATCGGCAAATTGCGGGCCGAGCCATTGAAGGGCACCGGGACGCAAAAGATAAGTGTCCAGCAGGTAGTTTATAGGAACTGTGATAAATAGAACAAAAATTACCGCAGCTCCAAGACCAACAGCTGTTTTTACTGTTTTCGATACCGCCAGGTAGGAACACATTCCCAGGAAGTAGGCGAATATCATATTCTCTATGAAAATACTTCTTACAAAAAGATTTACTAAATCCATTTTTTATTGTTTTTAGCTGTTGAGCTTCTAGTTTTCTTCAATCAGTTTACGGTTACGAGATCTCTGTACCCAAATAATAATCCCTACAATGATAAGGGCCATGGGTGAAAGCAGCATTAAACCGTTGTTTTCATATCCAATGGAATAAAGCCCGGTTGAATCGGCTACGGTAGCAGCACGATGTCCCAGCACTTCATATCCAAAAAGTTTTCCTGAGCCAAGCAATTCACGGAAAAACGCCACGATGATCAAAATAAGACCATATCCTGCACCGTTTCCAATTCCGTCAAGGAAAGATTTCCATGCTCCGTTACCCAGAGCAAATGCTTCCAAACGTCCCATCACGATACAGTTGGTAATAATAAGCCCCACGAAAACCGAAAGCTGCTTACTTACATCATAAGCATAGGCCTTCAGGATCTGGTCTACAAGAATTACCAGGGATGCTACCACTACCAGTTGAACGATGATCCTGATACGGTTGGGTATCATATTCCTCAAAAGGGAAATGATCACGTTCGAAAAGGCAACCACGGCGATAACGGCCACGGCCATAACGATGGCAGGTTCTAATTGAACCGTGATCGCGAGTGCCGAACAAATACCTAATACCTGTACAGTAATCGGGTTGTTATCGTTTAACGGATCGGATATTAATTTTCTGTTCTGCTTGGAAAGGAAATGTTCTTTCTCTTCTGAACTGGAGAGGAACATTATCATTTCTTTCTTTTTGGCTTCCTTTTCTTCGGAAGTAAGTTTTCTATCTGTATTCATAATTACTGAATTGCAACTTTAAATCCTTCTTGCTTCTTAAAATAAGGGAGATAATGTTTCAATCTTTCAGAGATCATGTTAGACACTCCTTTACTGGTAATTGTAGCACCAGAGATAGCGTCTACACGATTATCTTCCTTATTAGAATTTCCCAGGCTTCCTTTTACTGCAGAAACGCCCACGAGATTTCCTTCATCATCAAAAACACGTTCATTTTCGAATCTATGCTGGAACCATACCTTGGTAATTTCAGCACCAAGTCCGGGAGTTTCTCCTTTGTGATCGAAAACCGCTCCTTTAACGGTATTTAAATCGTCTTTAAGAGCAATATAGCCCCAGATGGCATCCCACAGTCCTTTTCCTCTCAATGGAATTACATAATACTTTTCACCTTTAATATTAGCTATATATAAAGGATAGATCTGTTCCTCCACTGGTTTACCAAGTTCCTTTGCAAGGTCAACTTTAAATGCATTTACCGATTCATCGACGCTTCCGTCAGCTCTTAAAGCAAGGGATTGGGTAATGAATTTATCATAATATTCCTGCACCATTTCCCGGGAAAGGAAGGTAGGCACTCCATCAACTTCTACAGAATCCACTCCCACCGTGGCAAGAATATTCTGCATCTTTTCTTCACGCACATTTACATTCTGAATTGGCTGAAGGCTGGTAGCAGTAAATGCCAGAACACTGGCTACCACAACCACCATGATCACCGCAAACATAAAAGTGTAACCGTTACTGTTTGTTTTATTTACTGGTTTTTCTTCCATAACATTATACTGCTGTTTCTACCTGCGCGGCAGAAGTTTTTACTCGTTTCTTTCTGCGTTTGATACTCGACTGGATCACATAATGATCTATGGTCGGAGCAAATACGTTCATCAATAAGATTCCCAGCATTACTCCTTCAGGATATGCAGGGTTAAAGATCCTGATCATGATCGAGAAGAATCCAATCAGGAATCCATAGATCCACTTTCCTTTCATAGTCTGTGCCGCCGATACCGGATCGGTAGCCATGAAGACAATACCAAAAGCGAGTCCTCCTATGAAAAGGTGATTATACCAGGGGAAATTAGTAAGGTTATTTCCTTCCACGCCAAAGGCCGGAAGCGAATTAAAAATAAGGGCCATGATTGCAGCACCAATAAATCCGCTAACAATAATTCGCCAGCTACCCACACCTGTAATAATAAGAATCAAAGCTCCTATAAGGATACACAAAGCAGAAGTTTCTGCCACTGAACCCGGAATAAATCCGTTGAACATATCCATGGTATTGTAAGCAACCTGATTTCCCTGTGCAAGGGTACCCAGAATCGTTTCACCTGAAATTCCGTCCACGCTTTGCGCTCCTGTCACCCAAACGTTACCCGACATATAAGTAGGATACGCAAAAAAAGCGAAAGCCCTTGCGGTAAGCGCCGGGTTTAAAATATTCATACCAGTACCTCCAAAGGCCTCTTTCCCAATTACCACGGCAAAAACTACAGACACTGCCACCATCCAAAGCGGCATATCAATAGGCATGATCATAGGGATAAGTAATCCGGTAACTAGGTAACCTTCGTTTACTTCGTGTCCGCGCCAGATGGCAAAGGCGAATTCAATTCCCAGTCCCACCACATAAGAAACTATGATCATCGGGACAATTTTAGAAGCCCCTAAAAGAAAAGCATCCCAAAAAGTAAAGGCTTCACCGGTTTGAATATAATATTGGTAACCTCCATTCCACATACCAAAAATAAGTGCAGGGATCAGGGCGATCACCACGGTGATCATTGTTCTTTTAAGATCTACCGCATCACGAATGTGAGCTCCTTTTTTTGTTACATGATTAGGAGTGAACAAGAAAGTGTCCAGCGCGTTGAATGCGGGCGCAAATTTCTCGTATTTATTCCCTTTTTCGAAGGGAGTTTTTAGTTTATCTAATCTTTGTCTAATCCATTCCATATTCTTCAGCTTTTAACCTACTTCGGTAATCATTAAGTCAAGGCCCAGGCGAATCACTTCCTGAATTTCCAATTTAGAAGTGTTGGTATATTCAACGGCCGCGAAATCTTCTGGCGCTACCTCGTAGATTCCAAGATTTTCCATTTTTTCAATATTCCCCGCCATACAGGCTTTTATGAGCTGCATAGGGTAAATATCCATAGGCAAAACCTCTTCCATTTCGCCCGTCACCACTAAAGCTCGCTCCTCACCGTTCATATTGGTAGTGGGGTTATATTTTTTATTAGGAAACAACCACGCCAGCGAAGTTCTTGAATTTGAGTGTATATTATTATAGGTGAAAGGTAACCATCCGAACATTCGGAATTTATTACCTTCCGGAATAAGACTTACTTCGTTATCAAAAAAACCAACATACTGGTTGTTTGAAAGTTGTGTGCCGGTTAAAACATCTCCCGAAATAATTCGCACTTCTTCTGAAACTTCCTTACCAATAATATCGGTAACATTGGCGCCAATAAAAGTTGTGTAATATTTTCGGTTTTCAGCTTCGCTACCTACCAGCGCAATAGTTCTTTCAGCGCGGTATTGGCCCGTTAAAAACACATTCCCAATAATGGCAAGATCCTCAACTCCCACAGTCCAAACACGTTCTCCCTGGTTAATAGGGTCAATTTTATGAATTTGAACCCCAACATTACCGGCTGGATGAGGTCCTTTTACATGATGGATCTCAACGCCTTTTATATCTTTCAGGTACTGAGCAGAATTATCATCTACACAAAGATGAACTTTCCCGGGCGTTAATTTCTGAAGCGCATACACACCTTCCTGGAAGGCGGCTATTTTATCTTTTATGATAAATCCCTTATCGCCTGCAAGCGGGGCTGTCGTCACCGCCGAAATAAATATTGCTTTGGGAGTATCTTTGGGATCGGCAATGATATCGTATGGACGCTGATTAATGAATGCACCACAACCGCTATCCAGAATTCGTTGTTTTACGTCTTTTGCATCAGCGGTAGAAGCATCCATTTTACCAAAATCACGGTAAGAATTTTCAGCATCGGCTTCGATGATCACTTCAAGAATCCTTCTCTTCTCTCCGCGTTTAATTTCTTTAATAACCCCACTAACAGGTGAGGTAAAGCGGACTTCCCCAGTATATTTTGAATAGAAAATTTCATCACCTGCAAGAAGTTTTGCGCCTTCTTTTACAACCATTTTCGGTACAACTGAGTGAAAATCTGGCGGTTTAATCGCAAAAGTTTTCGATCTTGGAGCCTGGACCAGCTCCTTTTCCGCCTCCCCTTCTAATCGCAGAGTCAATCCTCTTCTAATTCGAATGTCTTTTGACATAGGATGGAGTGTATGTTAAAATTTTTAGTTTAAAGTCGTGCAAATTTATGAAATTCCACTCCATTTATCCCAAGATTTGTAAGAATTTTACTGGCTACGACTGTTAAAATAAGATGCAGGAAAAATCTTAATTTCTTCTAACTTTGTACATTATCTGTTTTTATGAAAATATCCCTGTTTTTTTTGCTTTTTATATGCAGTAGTTTAACGGCCTTTAGCCAGACCGGAATAGAAAAAGCTCCTCCAAACTTTATTCGCACCATTAAATTTGAGGGCGGAAATAACGAATTTTCCGGAAACCCGATCCTTCCCCTGGGCGCGATTTTCCAGCTGAGCTTTGATGATATTATTGGCGACGAAGCCGATTATTACTACAGCATAGAACATTTTAATTTTGACTGGACACCTTCCGATCTTAGTAAAAATGAATTTATGGAAGGTTTTGACGATGTTCGCATAACCCAGTACACCAATGCTTACAACACGTTGCAGCCTTACACCCACTACGAATTGAAGATTCCCAATTCGAATACTAAAGGTTTAAAAGTTTCTGGAAATTATATGCTTAGTGTTTTTAATAGCAACCGTGAACTTGTCTTTTCCAGGAAGTTCATGGTTTATGAGCCCATTGTAAAGGTTCAGGCTGAAGTAAAGAGATCACGCGATCTTAGGTTTATCAATGAAAAACAGGTGATAAACTTCAGTGTCAATTCGCCTGATCTTGTTCTTATAAATCCTGAAAAGAATGTAAAGACTTTGGTGATGCAGAATAATAATCTGAAATCTGCTATTAAAGATCTCAAACCGCAATATATCATTGGCAGCGAACTTATTTATAAATACGACCAGGAATCGGCATTCTGGGGCGGAAATGAATATTTTCAGTTTAACGATAAAGATCTTAGAGCGACTACAGCCGATATTGCTTCAGTTGACCTTCTGGAACTTTATCATCATTACCTGTACCCAGATTATACCCGAAATGATATCCCCTACACCTATAACCCTGATATCAATGGCGGGTTCGTTATACGAAATCTCCAGGGGAAAAATTCAGAAATTGAAGCCGAATATGTCTGGGTTCATTTCAGCCTGAAAAATAATGATATAATTGGAAATTCTCAGATACATATTTACGGCGGATTTAATAATTTTGAGATCGATAACAGCACCTTACTGCATTATAATGAGGAGACAGGTCTTTATGAAACGGCGAGGCTTTTCAAGCAGGGATACTATAATTACAAATATGTACTGGTAGATCCTGATGGAACTATTGATGATGGATTTATTTGCGGCAATTTTGATGAAACGGAAAACTTGTATTCCATTCTTGTCTATTACCGAAGTCCGGGAGCTCGTTACGACCGATTAATAGGAGTAGGATCGGCTGATTCCAGAATAATTACCAACTAATCTTTAAAAAATGAAGGTCAGGCGTTCATTAATGAAATACAGGGGAAACGAGTGTCTTAATTGCGGCCATCCCCTTGAGCTTACCCAGCGTTTTTGTCCAAGGTGCGGGCAAATGAACAGCGCCAAAAAGCTCAAATTTGACGATTTTTTTAATGAATTCTTTTCCAGTCTTTTCGCCTATGACTCAAGGTTTAACCGTACCCTGCGAGTTCTAATGTTCAAACCCGGTAAAATTTCAAGAGATTATATACAGGGAAAACGAGTAAGATACGCTAATCCCTTTCGGTTTTACCTTAGCGCTTCGATCATTTTCTTTTTGATCTTTAATTACAGTGTAGATATTGGAAATTCTGAATTCGGGCCCCAGGATAAAGATCTTCAAAACCTCAAAGGAGAGGAAGTTCCTCCCATTCCGCCAGAGGTCGCGGTAGACAGTATTAATAAGATCATCACCTCCCCTGAAGTTGGCCTTGAAAGTATTCGTCCGGACAGCTTATCAAAAAAAACCTATAAGGACGATATGATAAGTGAAAATGACCTGAACAAGATGAGTATGTTAGATGCCATTAGCAAGAGGTTTACCTTATATTACGAATATCAGGATGAAACCGGCATCTACAATTCCCAGCGGGCCCTTGACAGCCTGGGGCACGATCATAACAATTACAATAACTGGCTATACAAAAAAGCGGTTGACGCTGGAATTTTTAAAAACAATCCAAGACTCTTTATCGATTATTTTATAAGCAAATTACCTTTTATAATTTTCTTCTATCTACCGGTTTTCGCACTGTTTATCTGGCTACTTTATGTAAGAAGGCCCTTTAATTATATGGAACATCTGGTTTTTGCCTTTCATGTACAAACTACCCTTTTCGTCCTTTATATATTTGGCTTACTAATTGACCTCATCATTGGTAAAAACTGGGGAATTATTACCGCAAATTTCCTCTTCGCATTTTACCTTTATAAATCAATGCGGAATTTTTACCAACAAAACCGTGTTAAAACGGTTCTAAAATTTTTAATTTTAAACGTAATATTCTTTACTTTAGCCATGGCGGCAATCGCAGTTTCATTACTGGCTTCCTTTTCTATATATTAATATGATTCAGCAAGTTACACGTGGTATAAAGATCTCTGTAGAGACTCACTTTGAAGGCATGTTCTATAAAAATTATAGAATGCATTTTGCTTTTGGATACCGCATAACCATCGAGAATCAAAGTAATGACTCCGTGCAACTTAAATCGCGTTTCTGGAAAATAAAAGATGCTCTTAATAAAACTGAAACCATAGAAGGTGAAGGCGTAATTGGCCAAAAACCGGTTTTAAAACCCGGGGAAAGCCATACATACCAAAGCGGTTGCCTACTAACAGCTCCTTTTGGCTCCATGAGCGGATATTACAATATGGTTAACTTCACCTCCACCAAAAAATTCAAGGTAAAAATCCCATCCTTTAAATTAAGCGCACCTTACGCGTTGAATTGAAGATATTTTTCTGAAACTTTACTGGTAGCGAGATCTTTGTACCAGAATTTCAAGCCGTCAGAAGTATTTTTAACCTGACTTATACTTTGAGTTTTTAAAAATCCGCGGTCTATGATCAAATCGGTTTCTTTATTTCCCTCTCCCCCCTTCTGATGAAATTCAAGCAGGCTTTCAGAAGAAAGTCCTTTAGTTTCTTTCCACTGCTGAAACCATTTTTGTCGTTGCGCTTTCATTTGTTCATTATATAAAGGAGAAGATGACCATATATGCTCCTTTAATGGAAGCTTGGTTATTTTTTTACGGTTTTCATCCCAGATAAATTCGTAAAAAACCAGTCCGTTTTGCCATTCAACGATGATCATGGTAAAAGCTTCAATATCCTGAAGATCATATTTTTCAAAAAGCGGCTTCAGTTTTTCAGCCGCCAGGAAATCTTTCACCACCAGGCCACGGCTTTTTCGGTAATACGATTTTCTTTGATGAGGTTTTTCTGCGCCATTCATAAGGCAAACACATCGTTTATTTTCACTAACTCCTATCCATGTTCCTCCTGCCTGAGCATCCCTGGGGAAATACATTTTTGTTTTATGGAAAATTCTTGTTTCCGGAGGTTTCGTTTTTCGACTTACCACCTCGTCCCTGTTGGAAGTAAGAATAAAGCCGGAAAAAGAATCGGGATGAGGAACAAGGCTAATCGTACACATGGAATTTTATTCAATTTTCCCGAAAATTACGAAAAAAGTTAAGCTTTCGTGAAGACCGGCCTCCAGTTCTTTTAAACCACTTAATTTTTTTACCTTTAGCGGAATTAAAAACATAGAAAAAAGTAAAAATATATTATGGGAAAAGGATTTTTTCATGTCCCTATCGCAGTTAATGAACCTATTAAAAGTTACGCGCCAGGAACCCCCGAAAGAGAAGAGGTATTACTCACCTACAAAGACCTGTACAATTCTAAAATGGAGGTGCCGCTTTATATCGGCTCTGAAGAAGTGAAGACGGGCGATACCGCAACCATGCACCCTCCGCACGATCATCAGCATAATCTTGGAGTATACCACAAAGCAAAGAAGAAACATGTTCAACAGGCTATAGACAGCGCTTTAAAAGCGAGATCAGCCTGGGCCGATCTGGAATGGGAACAAAGAGCCGCGGTTTTTCTTAAAGCTGCAGACCTTATCGCCGGTAAGTATCGTTCTAGGATCAATGCCGCGACCATGATAGGACAATCAAAAACAGTTTTTCAGGCAGAAATTGACTCAGCCTGTGAACTTTGCGATTTTCTACGCTTTAATGTGGAATATATGTCACAGATCTATGAAGAACAACCAGAATCTTCAGAAGGAGCCTGGAACCGTGTGGAATATCGACCTTTAGAAGGATTTGTCTATGCCATTACTCCTTTCAATTTTACGGCGATTGCCGGAAACCTTCCTTCCAGCGCAGCCCTGATGGGAAATGTTGCAGTTTGGAAGCCCAGTGACAGCCAGGTCTTTTCGGCTAAAATTATCATGGAAGTTTTTAAAGAAGCAGGAGTACCTGATGGAGTTATCAATATGGTAATGGGAGATCCTGAAATGATCACTGATACCATTCTTGCCAGTCCTGATTTCGCCGGAATTCATTTTACCGGAAGTACCACTGTGTTCAAAAGTATCTGGCAAAAAATTGGAAATAACATTCAGAAATATAAAACCTATCCCCGCATTGTTGGAGAAACAGGAGGTAAGGATTTTATTGTTGCGCATCCTTCAGCTAATCCCGAACAGATCGCGACCGCTATCTCAAGAGGAGCTTTTGAGTTCCAGGGACAAAAATGCAGTGCCGCCTCGAGAGTTTATTTACCTGAAAGCCTTTGGCCAAGAATTAAGGAGTTAGTAGCGAAAGACCTGGAGAGTATCAAAATGGGATCTCCTGAAGATATGACCAATTTTGTCACTGCTGTAATCCATGAAGGTGCTTTTGATAAACTGGCAAAATATATAGATCAGGCTAAAAAAGATAAGAAAGCCGAAGTTATCATTGGCGGAAATTACGATAAATCGAAAGGTTATTTTATAGAGCCTACCGTAATTTTAACTTCCGATCCGCACTATACCACTATGGAAACAGAGCTTTTTGGACCTGTAGTTACCATTTATGTTTATAAAGATGCCGATTGGGAAAAAACCCTTCACCTGGTTGATGAAACAAGTATCTACGGACTCACGGGAGCAGTTTTCTCTGGGGATCGCTACGAGCTAAGCAAAGCCACTAAAATTCTGCAGAATGCCGCGGGTAATTTCTATTTAAACGACAAGCCTACAGGAGCGGTGGTCGGGCAACAGCCTTTTGGAGGTGCCAGAGCAAGCGGAACCAATGATAAAGCAGGTTCCAAACTGAATTTATTGCGTTGGGTTTCACCTCGACTCATCAAGGAAACTTATGATGCCCCTACAGATTATCGTTATCCGTTTATGGGTGAATAAGAAATAAAAACAGATTCAATACTTTTAAACCGCCGGAAATTCCGGCGGTTTTTTTATAATTAACTGATTCTGAAAACCTACGAGCTCTAAAGAGGTAGCTTCATCGAATAATTCAGCCATTGAACGATTAAATAAATCATTTTCCCTATTTCTATATACATTTATGAACTAATATGCTTACCCAGAGCATTTAGTGAACAAATAACAGACCCTTTTTACTAGTTCGCCCCGCTAGATTACCCCAAAAATGATTGATTGATAAATTATAAACCCTGCTGATATGGGGAAAAATTTACTACTATTTCCTTTTCTGGCTTTAATACTTCTTCCATTAACAATTTGGGGGCAGGCATGTCCTACTTCTGTTTCTATCTCTTCTAGTGAAGGAAACACAATTTGCGAAAATACTTCAGTAACTTTTACTGCTAATGCTTCCGGAGGCACTAAACTCCATTATCAATGGCAGATTAATGATAGTGATACCGGAACAGATAGTAACCAGTACAATACTTCATCCCTAATTAATGGAGATAAAGTTAAAGTAATTATCACGTCAGAGGATGATTCAAGTTGTTCTATATCGAGCAACCCTTATACTATGACGGTAAATGCGAGCCGTACGCCAACCGTAAGTATTTCTTCTTCACCGAATACAAAATGTGTTGATCAAAATATAACATTTACAGCTTCCAATACCAGTGGCGGGTCCAATCCTACTTACACCTGGTATGTAAATTCAAATAGTTCACCTGCTCAAAACTCTGCTTCGAATACCTTTTCATTATCGACATTGCCTGCCGGCTCTAATACTATAAAAGTTGTCTTGACAAGTAGCCTTAAATGTGTCACTTCGGCCACCGCTGAAAAAACCATCACCGTTACAGTGAAAGACAACGCCAGTATTACTCCTTCTGGTTATAAAGACAAAGAGGTATGTATTAACAAAGCTTTAGATCCTATTATTTATACAATTGGCGGGAGCGGAACTGGGGCAACGGTAACCGGTCTTCCCTCAGGAGTATCTGGTAATTATAACAGTGGCAGTTTCACCATAAGTGGTACACCTACACAGACTGGTGTTTTTAATTATTCCGTCACTACGACAGGGCCATGCGGACAAAATTCAGAATCTGGTACTATTACTGTAAATAAAAATGCTACCATTAACCTTAATTCTGGTAATAGCACTCAGGAAGTTTGCCAGGATGAAGCTATTGATGATATTATTTATGACATAGGAGAAACCGGAACTGATGCCATGGTAACCGGACTGCCATCCGGAATATCAGGAAGTATTTCCGGAGGACTTTTTACCATCAGCGGTTCTAGTTCGCAAGTAGGTACCCATAATTTTACAATTCACGCTACAGGCACTTGCGGTGATTCATCCAGCTTAAATGGTTTAATCACTATTAATCAAAACCTAACTCCTTCGGTCTCGATATCATCTTCGGAAACAGACAATGAGATTTGCGAAGGAACTACGGTAACTTTTACTGCTACACCAACCAATGGAGGTAACTCTCCATCTTATCAATGGAAAATAGACGACGCCAATGCCGGAACTAATAGTGCTACCTTTTCAACAAACAGCTTAACTAACGGTCAAAACGTTAGCGTTGAAATGACCTCAAGTGAAACTTGTGTTACCCAGGCTACCGTAACCAGCAACTCTATATCAACTACAGTAAACGACAATCTCACTCCAGAAGTTACAATCGAGGCAAGTGATTCGGATATCTGCGCCGGTAATAGTATAACTTTTACAGCCACACCAATCAATGGTGGATCCAGCCCTTCTTATCAATGGAAAGTTAATGGTTCAAATGCTGGCTCTAACAGTAGCACTTTCACTACTGATGCCCTCACCGATGGTCAGAGTATTAGCGTGATAATGACTTCAAATGAAACCTGCCTGGCAACTCCTACAGCAACCAGCAATGTAATCACCGTAAATGTAAATCCTAATTTAACTCCATCAGTTTCAATTAGTTCTGATGACAATAATAATATTATTTGTTCTGGAAGCTCTATTACTTTTACTGCTTCCGCTACAAATGGCGGCGCATCTCCATCTTATCAATGGCAGGTTAATGACTCTAACGTTGGTACAAATAGAAATACATTTACTACAAATAGTCTAACAACTGGCCAGAAGGTCAAGGTAATTATGACTTCAAACGCTGACTGTCTTGCAACACCTACAGCAGAAAGTAATGAAATTTCTATTCAGGTAGACTCGGATATTACAGGAATTACTCCTGCTTTCGACAATTCTGATCCTTCCTATAATCCAACTGCGGTATGTCCAGTTGTCTCAGGTTTAATATATAAGGTACAGCCAGTAACAGGTGCAACTTCTTATTCCTGGATTTTTCCCAGTGGCTGGAATATAACCTCCGGAGATGGAACAAATATGGTTACAGTCACTGCAACCTCAAATGCCCAGCCAGGTACTGTGAAAGTAACCGCACATAATGAATGTGGAGATTCATCCCAATTCGTTTCAGAATCAATATCAACCGGTACAGTGGTTTATGTTAATGCAGGACCTGACCAAACTGTGTGTAAAGGCACTACTTCCATCCAGTTAGC
Organism: Christiangramia fulva; assembly: GCF_003024155.1. Lineage (NCBI taxonomy): Bacteria > Pseudomonadati > Bacteroidota > Flavobacteriia > Flavobacteriales > Flavobacteriaceae > Christiangramia > Christiangramia fulva. The sequence goes on along the minus strand of NZ_CP028136.1, from coordinate 2,169,071 downwards.
TGGGGAAATAGGTGGAGTAATTACCAAATCTAAAGATTGGTCGTGGAGCGCTAGTGTTTCTGGTGGAACTTTTTCTAATGGAGGAGGTAATCTTACTGGAACTTACACTTTACCCAGCTCTATTAGCAATAGTGGAGGTACAATAACCATCAAAATAACCTCTATAGATCCTGCCGGTTCCTGTGGTCCAAAAGAAGACCAAATGGTTATTACTGTTTTAAAGGATGCCACAATCTCAGACCCGTCAAATAAAAATCAGACAGTCTGTATTAATAATGCAATTGCAGCTATTAATTTCAATATTGCAAATGCCGGAACCGGTGCTTCTGTCACAGGATTACCAACTGGTGTTACAGGTTCATTTTCTTCTGGTGTATTTACCATTAGTGGCACACCTACACAGGCCGGGACTTTTAATTATAAAGTTAACACCACAGGGAGTTGCTCAAGTCAACAAACTTCTCAAACCGGTACTATTACGGTAAACCCGAATCAAACAATTAATGACCCTGCCAATAAAAATCAGGAAATTTGCATTAATACTGCCATTAGCGAAATTTCTTTTACCACAAATACCTCCGTAACCAATGTTAGTGTTGCAGGTTTGCCAGCAGGATTAAACGGAAATTTCAGTGCCGGAAACTTTAAAATTATCGGAACACCAACCGAAGCAGGAATCTTTAACTATACGGTTACAACCACAGGTAATTGTGTAAATACAACCCAAACAGGTACTATTACCGTCAATCCTGACCCCACCATTAATTCTCCTTCAAATAAGGATCAGGAAATTTGTATAAATACGGCACTTGGTGCTATTGCATTTACAATTACAAGTCCGGGTACAGGTGCTTCAGCAACAGGCTTACCTGCAGGGATAAGTGGAAACTTCAGTAACGGAATCTTTACTTTATCAGGAAAACCAACAGAATCGGGAACTTTCGACTATACTGTTACCACAGCAGGAAGTTGTGTTCAGGCAACTCAAACCGGACAGTTAATTATCAAACCTGATCCTACGGCTTCCATATCCTATACAGGAGAATTTTGCTCATCTCAAGCCGGTTCAGTAAATGTTGAATTAAACGGGACAGGAGAATATCAAGGAGGTAACTTTTATTCTTCTCCTGCAGGTTTAGTATTGAATGCAACAACCGGTGAAATTATACCCGGAAGCAGTGACCCCGGCACCTATACAGTTAACTACGACACTCCGGAAGGATGTGAAACTGCAACGGCTACTACTACGGTTGTTATTAATGCCTCTCCCTCAGTCGAAATTTCTTATGGATCGCCTTTCTGTAACTCAGACAATTCCTTAAAAGCCGTTTCATTTACCAATGGAGTAGGTAATTATGAGGGCGGCACTTTTTCATCAACTCCAGGCGGATTAGATCTCGATACAGATTCCGGTGAAATCAATCCAGCAAATAGTAGCCTGGGAACCTATACGGTTAAATACACTGTTTCTTCTGGCTCATGTGAAACATTTGTCACTACAACAGAAGTTCAAATCACGCAACTTCCTCAGGTTGAAATTAGTTATTCTCCAAATACTTTTTGCAATTCGGATAATAATGACTATTCGGTCATTTATTCTGGAACCAAGGGAGCTTATGAAGGAGGCACTTTTACCAGTACTGATGGATTGGCTATTGACGCTAATGGAAATATCAACCCATCAAACAGTTCTGTTGGTTCCCATACCATAACTTATACTGTAACGTCTTCAAATGGCTGCTCGGAGGTGATAGCTACAACCGAAATTGAGATTTTTGAACAAGTAAAAATCACTACTCAACCAGAAAATTATGGAATATGCTCCAGTGAACCAGCCGATTTTGAAGTAATTGCATCCGGAGATAATTTAAAATACCAGTGGTATAAAAATGATGGCTCAGGCAATTTCATTCAATTAAATGGTGAGACCAACCCTAAGTTACATTTCAACAATGCAACCTCAACTGATGCAGGCGAATATCACGTAGTAGTAAGTAGCAGTAATGGAATTTGCGGTGCGATTACATCTGATCCCGTTACCTTGAACGTTGATGAAAATATTATTATTACAAAACCTGTTGAAGATAAAACTATTTGTGAAGAAGATTTTGACACTTTGTCTTTTGAGTACGAAGCTCATGCTAACGGGGCTGCCCTCACTTTCACATGGATCAAAGATGGAAATCCTATTTCACAAACATCTGGCAAATACACAATGACAGAAACTGGTCCTACCGGAACGGATGGAGTATATTCCGGCACTTTGACCATTGAAAATATCACCACAGATGATTCTGGTGTCTATGCGGTTGCAATAGACGGTCCCGATTATTTCACCTGTCCTGAAGCTACTTCAAAAACATTTACTTTCAGGGTGAATGCAAGACCTTCCGCTCCCGCAACTACAGATTTAGAATATTGCTTAAATTCAAGTGCAGCCGCCTTAACTGCCACTGCCGAAGATGGAAACTCATTGCTGTGGTATAATAAGGATGCAGATGGCAATCTGGTATATTTAGGCACTGATATTACTCCTGAAACCGGTGAACCTGGTGTAACATCGTATTGGGTAACACAGAAGAATCCTAACAGCTGCGAAAGTGATCCAGCAGAATTAAAAGTTACTGTTTTAGACAAACCAGATCCAGTTTCCACTCAAACTATAACATATGATTTCTGTCATAATGAAGAAGTGGTTGATGCCTTGTCAATAACACCGGCTAATGGTGCTACAATAAATTGGTATGACGCAGCTACCGGTGGAAATTCTATAAGTGCACCCGTCCCACCTACAAATCAAGTAAAGTTGATTTCATATTGGATAAGCCAAACCTTTGAAAATGGATGTGAAAGCGATCGTACAAAAGTTGAAGTGAATATCAATGAGCTCCCAAATATCCAGATTTCCGTAGTTTCAGGTTCAGATTCTGAAATTTGTTTAGGAAATTCTACAAGCCTTCAGGCAACAGGAGCCACTTCCTATAGCTGGAAGCTTGACGGAATAGAAATTGGAACGACCTCTGAAATAACAGTGACTCCGAATGTCTCTGGAGAAATTGTTTACCAGGTTACAGGAACAAATGATAAAGGCTGCACTAACACTTCTGAATTTACAATTACCGTAGATCCAAAACCTGAGGGCGGAACACTTGAAGGACCTCCAAGTGTTTGCGAAAATAATACCGGCGGTTCAATTACGCTTTCTGGCCACGAAGGAACAATTGATCGTTGGGAATATATGGACAGTACTACCAGCGCCTGGACAGCCCTGCCAAATTCAGCGGGACTCACCACTTATGATTTTAGCAGTTTAAATCTTACCAAAGCCACTACTTTTAGGGCAGTGCTTACCAGAGGCGTTTGCGAGGAAGCCTATTCTGCCGAACATACGGTTGGAGTAGATCCTGTACCTGTTGGAGGAGAATTAAATTTTGCCAATGGAGAAAGGGTTTTCATGATCTGTGAAAATCCGGCGCCTGGATATGCTATTGATCTAAACCTCACTGGTTCTGAAGGTGATATTGTTGCCTGGGAATATCATGGCAGCTCAACCACTACCTGGAATACCATTCCTAATTTTACCGAACCCACCCTCACAGGATCAGATATTGAAACCTTAAATCTTTCAGAATCTACGGTTTTCAGAGTGGAAATAGAAAGTGGTGCCTGTACTCCCAATGCTTATTCCAAAACAGCAATTATTAGTATCATCCCATCAGATATAAAACCAAGTCCTGTTACTGTTAACCCGGAAAAAGTCTGTTTTGGAGAGCAGGTTACCCTAACTTCAGAAACCGGCTATGGCAATAGTTTTGGTGAATTCGATGGTGGAAATTTTGACAATTCTTCTATAGCTAATTTTGGTTGGAGAGTGAGACGAGATGGAAGCACTAAAGATCTGAATTTTGATAGCAGTGCAGATAATATTCGTCCAGATTTGTGGCTAAGAACGGTGCCTCATGACTTTATCACGGCAAATATAAGCACAAACAGCGCCGGTCTTACACGATGGGATTCCAGTGTTGATAATGACGGAAATAAAGGTTTTGCGATTATTTCTGGTAATAACCAGGCAACCCTTGAAACACCTGTATTTGGAATAACTGATATGGACCAGGCTATTCTTACTTTTGATCAGGCTTATAACCTTACCTCAGGCGCGTCTATCGCCGTTGAAATTTCTACTAATGGAGGTGGAAATTATACTTCTCTTTATACCAGAACGGGGCCTTTAAAAAGCGGCAATGAGGATAAGTTTGGGGATGGAACACCTGATACCCGCCCAGAAAATAAAATTGAGATTGATCTCGGAGATTATGTAGGTTATACTAATTTGAGAATTCGTTTCCATTTTAAAGGAGTAAGAGATGGTGATGTTTGGGCTTTGGATGAAATCACCATTCCAGATGGCCCTCAGGATGTTACCATGGAATGGAATGATTATACCGATCCCGACAATCCGGTATACATCGGAAACAGCAATACTGAAATGTACACTCCCACCCAAATAGGCTGGAACACTTTTGAAATTCGTACAAAAATAATTTTGGATTCTAATGGTAATACCTGTACTGATGTAGAAAATTTCGAGACTATATCAGTATATGTTTATGACAGTTATACTACCACTGCTGCGGCAGTAGTAGGAAGCTGTGGGGATGCCACCGTAAATTTAACCGGAACCTTAACGGGAGCTAATCAGGAAGGAAATCTTACCAGTTTCCCGGAAGATGATGCATCTACTCTGGCTTGGAATGTAATTTCAGGTCCCGCAGGATACACATTTTCTCCAGATAACTTCCAGAATTCTGACACATCTTTAGCTGCAGTGAATGATCCAAATGCGACCTTTTTACCTCCGATAGATGGTACTTATACCTTGCGTTGGGAAGTGACAAAAGATCCTGAAAGTCCCGACACCTGTCCCGTTACTTACACAGATGTTACTTTTGATTTTGTTGATTGCACTACTCTTGATTTTGACGGAGTGGATGATTATGTAGATCTTGGAACAAATTATACCGGCAGCAGCTATAGTATAGAGGCATGGATTCGTCCTGAAGCTTCTACAGGAACAATTATTGCCGGTCCCGGATTTGAAATAAAAATGAATGACCTTCCCTCCTCCATTCAAACAAATGGCAGGTGGTATCATATAGCATATACAAGTAGCGGTACACTTTATATTGACGGAATTTCTCAAAGTTCAAACTCAATTTCCGGAGTAGGAGAAACCAAAACCTTAATTGGTGCAAGATGGAATGCTTCAACAAAAGAGCCTGAAAATTATTACTCCGGCTGGATTGAGGAGGTACGAATTTGGAAAACAGATTTGACCCAGGATCAGATACGATTTATGATGAACCAACACCTGCAAAATGCTGCTAATATGGGAGTGGAAATTCCTATGCCTGTTCCGGGAGGATTGACTTATTCTGATCTTGCAGGGTATTACAGACTCATTTCTTCAAATCCCGATCCCCTTCCAGGAAGTCCGATTACTTTCGATGCAGCACTGATGCCACAAAATGGTCAAACTCCAGATTTAGCGACTAATTCCATTCCTGGAATTCTCCATAACATGGAAACTGATCAGCAAAACACGGCGCCGCTTCCTTATCTTTCTGCGAATGATGGAAAATGGACAGAAATAAATACCTGGCTAAGACCTGACGTCTGGGATATTCCTAATGCAAAAGGAATAGATAATAGCACTTTTATTGACTGGAATATTGTAAGAACTTTCAATAATATTTCATCAGATGCCAAGAATATAACCGTTTTAGGATTAAAAGAGGAGACTCCCGGTACGGTGTTAACCGTTGCAAATCCCGGCAGTGCGATGGATGAAACCAATAGTGGACAGTTCATTCGGGTTACTCATTATTTATTACTTAACGGTAATATGGATCTGGTAGGCGAATCCCAGTTGCTCCAGGATGAAGGAAGCATTCTTGATGAAAGTAGTGGAGGCTGGTTAGAAAGAGACCAACAGGGAAGAATGAGCAGTTTTAATTATAATTACTGGTCAAGTCCTGTTAGCGCACAGGGAGCCTCGAATAATGCAGATTATGCGGTAGGTGAGGTACTTTTAGACGGTACAAACTCAGCTAATCCAAAAGGAATAGATTTCAAGGATGGCTATTATGTGGCAGACGGACCTGTTACATCGCCTAATATAACCATCAGCAACGAATGGATCTGGAATTTTATTGGAGGAACAGCTGACACCTACGGTGATTGGACTTATTTAGGCTCAGACGGAAGCACTCCTACCGGCTCAGGATATTCCATGAAGGGAACCGATGGAACAGTTGAAATAGATACACCACAGAACTACGTCTTTAAAGGAAAACCTCATAATGGGGATATCACACTTTCAATAGGAAAAGGTCAAAATTACCTAATTGGTAATCCATATCCCTCAGCCATAGATGCTAAACAATTCATTAAAGATAATCTGGAAAATGTTGCAGGAGGACAAAGTGATTGGAATGCTTTTAACGGTGTAGTTTATTTTTGGGATCATTTTGCCAATAAAACACACATCCTTGAAGAGTATATTGGAGGGTACGCCACTTTCACCTTAGCAGGTGGAACCGAAGCCATTTCAGTTGATGAACGTATTAATGCAAATAATCAAACTGGAGGAAAGGAACCAATGCAGTACATACCGGTAGCTCAGGGCTTTTTTATCAACAGCACCCAGGATGATGCAATGACCGATGCAGGGATTACTATAGACGGTGGAAGCTTTACTTTTAAAAACAGTCAGAGAATTTATGCTACAGAAAAAGGTGATCCCTCTGTTTTTCTATCACCAGAAAAAAGCTCAAAATCAAAGTCTAATGTTGAAACGGATTCAAGACCTAAAATCAGATTAAAATATAATTCCCCCTCCGGTTATCACCGTCAGATTCTTGTAACTGAAGATCCACTTACTTCCAATAATTTTGATCTAGGCTATGATGCGCCTTTAATTGAGGACAATTTAGAAGATATGTACTGGTTGATTAAAGATTATCCATATGTGATCCAGGCCGTGGGCAATTTTGATCAGGAACAGGTTCTCCCTCTCGCTATTAAATTAAAAGAAAAAGGAGAGTTTTCAATCCAGATCGATAGCACCGAAAACTGGCCGGTTAAAAAACCTGTTTATCTTAAAGATAAAACTCTGGATACTATTCATAATATAAGAAAGCAGGCCTACGTAGGTACAGCTGAAGGCGGTGAAATAAAAGATCGCTTTGAAATTGTTTTCTTTAAACCGGAACTTGATAATCCCGAGGATTTACCTGTCGTAGACGGACTTTTTGATATAAGCTACAGCACCTTCAAAAACCAGGTTAAGATCAACAATCCTGATCTACTGGAAATCTCCAGGGTAATGATCTTCGATATGGCTGGAAAAATTATACAACAATTCGAAGATATACCAACAGAAATGGAAACCGTGCGGGAAATGCGTCCGGTACGTTCTGGAGTTTATATTGTAAAAGTATTTTCTGAAAATGCTATTACCAACAAGAAAATAATAGTTAAATAAATGAAAGTATAATCTTACAAAAATGATCCTTTTGCCGATTTTATTAGCTACTTAACTGAAATAAAGCGATTTAAATACAAATAATTTTACTTTTTTGTGCGTTTAATCGATTTTATGTGTACTTTTACCGATAGTTTTAAATTCGGTTGCGTATGCGTAAAATTACCTCATCGGTGAAAACCGGAGGATTTTTAATCTTATTTCTGGTTTTCGTATTCGGTTTTAGTATTGCTTCCACAGGTTTGGCAACAGGCCTAACTGTGAATTCCACAGTTACCAATGCTACCTGTGACAATTCAAACGACGGCAGTATAGCAATTTCTGTTTCCGGCGGGGATGGTTCTTATACTTATTCCTGGTCAGGCCCTAATGCTTACACAAGTACTTCTCAAAACATTTCGAATTTATATCCGGGTGATTATACTTTAAGTGTAACCGATAATTCAGGAAACTCATACGGTCCTTCAACAATTCCTGTGACTGCAGTTGATAATGTAGCCCCAACAATCACTTGTGTAGCCGATCAGAATAAAAATACCGATGCAGGTTCCTGTGATTATACCGTTCAGGGCAATGAATTTGATCCGACTTCATTCAACGATAATTGTTCAGGAGCTACGATCACCAATAATTTCAATAATACCAGTTCCCTGGCCGGAGCCGTTTTCCCAAAAGGAACAACTACCGTTATCTGGACAGTAACAGATGCTTCAAATAACACCCAAACCTGTTCTTTTGATGTGACTGTTTCCGATAATGAAAAACCCACTATCACTTGTGTAGCCGATCAGAACAAAAATACCGATGCAGGTTCCTGTGATTATACCGTTCAGGGCAATGAATTTGATCCGACTTCATTCAACGATAATTGTTCAGGAGCTACGATCACTAACAATTTCAATAATACCAGTTCCCTGGCAGGAGCCGTTTTCCCAAAAGGAACAACTACCGTTATCTGGACAGTAACAGATGCGTCAAATAACACCCAAACCTGTTCTTTTGATGTGACAGTTTCCGATAATGAAAAACCCACTATCACTTGTGTAGCCGATCAGAATAAAAATACCGATGCAGGTTCCTGTGATTATACCGTTCAGGGCAATGAATTTGATCCGACTTCCTTTGCCGATAACTGTACAGGAGCTACCATCACCAATGATTTCAATAATACCAGTTCCCTGGCAGGAGCCGTTTTCCCAAAAGGAACAACTACCGTTATCTGGACAGTAACAGATGCTTCAAATAACACCCAAACCTGTTCTTTTGATGTGACTGTTTCTGATAATGAAAAACCCACTATCACTTGTGTAGCCGATCAGAACAAAAATACCGATGCAGGTTCCTGTGATTATACCGTTCAGGGCAATGAATTTGATCCGACTTCATTCAACGATAATTGTTCAGGAGCTACGATCACTAACAATTTCAATAATACCAGTTCCCTGGCAGGAGCCGTTTTCCCAAAAGGAACAACTACCGTTATCTGGACAGTAACAGATGCGTCAAATAACACCCAAACCTGTTCTTTTGATGTGACTATTACCGATAATGAAAAACCCACTATCAGTTGTGTAGCCAATCAGAATAAAAATACCGATGCTGGTTCCTGTGATTATACCGTTCAGGGCAATGAATTTGACCCCTCTTCCTTTGCCGATAACTGTACAGGAGCTACCATCACCAATGATTTCAATAATACCAGTTCCCTGGCAGGAGCCGTTTTCCCAAAAGGAACAACTACCGTTATCTGGACAGTAACAGATGCGTCAAATAACACCCAAACCTGTTCTTTTGATGTGACAGTTTCCGATAATGAAAAACCCACTATCAGTTGTGTAACCGATCAGAATAAAAATACCGATGCTGGTTCCTGTGATTATACCGTTCAGGGCAATGAATTTGACCCCTCTTCCTTTGCGGATAACTGTTCAGGAGCTACGATCACTAATAATTTCAATAATACCAGTTCCCTGGCAGGAGCCGTTTTCCCAAAAGGAACAACTACCGTTATCTGGACAGTAACAGATGCGTCAAATAACACCCAAACCTGTTCTTTTGATGTGACAGTTTCCGATAATGAAAAACCCACTATCACTTGTGTAGCCGATCAGAATAAAAATACCGATGCTGGTTCCTGTGATTATACCGTTCAGGGCAATGAATTTGATCCGACTTCCTTTGCCGATAACTGTACAGGAGCTACCATCACCAATGATTTCAATAATACCAGTTCCCTGGCAGGAGCCGTTTTCCCAAAAGGAACAACTACCGTTATCTGGACAGTAACAGATGCTTCAAATAACACCCAAACCTGTTCTTTTGATGTGACTGTTTCCGATATTGAAAAACCCACTATCACTTGTGTAGCCGATCAGAACAAAAATACCGATGCAGGTTCCTGTGATTATACCGTTCAGGGCAATGAATTTGATCCGACTTCCTTTGCCGATAACTGTACAGGAGCTACCATCACCAATGATTTCAATAATACCAGTTCCCTGGCAGGAGCCGTTTTCCCAAAAGGAACAACTACCGTTATCTGGACAGTAACAGATGCTTCAAATAACACCCAAACCTGTTCTTTTGATGTGACTGTTTCTGATAATGAAAAACCCACTATCACTTGTGTAGCCGATCAGAACAAAAATACCGATGCAGGTTCCTGTGATTATACCGTTCAGGGCAATGAATTTGATCCGACTTCATTCAACGATAATTGTTCAGGAGCTACGATCACTAACAATTTCAATAATACCAGTTCCCTGGCAGGAGCCGTTTTCCCAAAAGGAACAACTACCGTTATCTGGACAGTAACAGATGCGTCAAATAACACCCAAACCTGTTCTTTTGATGTGACAGTTTCCGATAATGAAAAACCCACAATCACTTGTGTAGCCGATCAGAATAAAAATACCGATGCAGGTTCATGTGATTATACCGTTCAGGGCAATGAATTTGATCCGACTTCCTTTGCCGATAACTGTACAGGAGCTACCATCACCAATGATTTCAATAATACCAGTTCCCTGGCAGGAGCCGTTTTCCCAAAAGAGACAACTACGGTTATCTGGACGGTAACAGATGCTTCAAATAACACACAAACCTGTTCTTTTGATGTGACTGTTTCCGATAATGAAAAACCCACTGCCAGCAATCCTGCAGCTGTAAATGTTCAATGTGAGGTACCGGAAGCCGATCCTTCAGTAGTCATTGACGCTGCTGATAATTGTACTACAAGTCCAATGGTAGAATGGGTTTCAGATGTTAGTGACAACAATTTTAATCCTGAAGTTGTTACACGTACCTACAAGGTTACTGACGAAGCAGGAAATTTCATTGAAGTCACTCAGCAAATTGCCATTCAGGATACAGAAATCCCAGAAATCCCTACCTTACCAGACATAGAAAGCGAATGCCCTTTGACAATAGTAGCACCTACCACTACCGATAATTGCGATGGGGTAATTACAGGAACTACCGGCCTCACCGATTTGAGTTTTGATGAGTCGGAAACTGTGTATTGGATTTTTACTGATGCCTCCGGTAATACCACCGGAACTGTAGCGCAAAATGTTATCATCAACAATACTGTTCCTCCTGTTCCGGATGTAGAAACATTACCAATTAAAGAAATTCGAGGTTGTCAGATTTCAAGTATTTCAGATCTCGATATTCCAACGGCAACTGATGCTTGTGAAGGCACAATAGAAGGTAAATTAAGTGACGACTTTGTATTTCCGTTCTCATTCAGCGGGACTCAAACAATTGTATGGGAATACATAGATAGTCAGGGAAATACCTCTACGCAGGAACAGAACGTAAAACTTATCCCGGAAGATATTAATGGAGGAACCATAAAAGGTACTTTTGGATCTACCGAATTTGAACATCAAATTGATATTAGTTCATGCGGCGATCAGATTTCTGTCTATTTGAATTTAACAGGGCAAATAGGAAATATCGTTCGATGGGATAAATATGCGGTCAATAAGGGAATTTGGGAAGAAATTTCTAATAATAGCAGTTCTTATACAGCAACCTTTGCGGCAGGCGCATTTGAGTCTACTTATTATCGAGTGTTAATACAGGTAGGAACCTGTATAGAATATTCTGATACCTTTTATATAAGGGCACTACCCCCTGGAGCTCCTCCAACAGTTACAAATCAGGACGAAGACAACTTATACTGTTTAGGAGAGGATGTAAATCTTATCGCAGAAACAAATTACAAAGCTACTCAGGATGCAATACCTGATTCTTCAGGAGATTTTAATGTGGGGCAATTAAATACCCAGGATCCAAATGGCTGGCTTGTCGATGGTCAGACTGGAGGCTTTACAGCAGGAGGAGATGCAAAAAAACCCAGAAACTGGTCCGGTACAAATAACCACCCATTTGGCGGCATCGAATTCGATAGTGAAGAAGGAAAATTTGCCATAGCTCAGGGAAATATTGGATATACAACAACTTTCGAAAGTCCTATTATGGATCTTTCAAATGCCGAGTCAGCAAGTTTAGATTTTGACCAGGCCTATTTCTTCGCGAATAATGACGTTGCGTCCATTGAAATATCACTTGATGGCGGAAGTACGTATTCTACCCTGGAAGTAATTCATCCTGCTGGAAGTGGAGAAAAAAAATGGTTAACGGCAGGTACGGCAGAATCTACAGGCGTTTCCGATTCCACTCATTACTATTTTAAGGATGATAACACTTCGATTCCTCTTGATGCTTACTTAGGTGAAAGCAATGTGAGAATTAGATGGTCTTTTACGGGCACCAGCGATAATAGCGTTTGGGCTATGGATAATATCCTGGTTAATAAACAGGTTTATGTTGATACTGAATTGGAATGGACCGAAGGTATTGGTGATCCTAATGAAAATCCTTTAGAAACCGGACAAACACAGGTACCAATTAATTTTATACCAGATACTCCCGGAATTCAACAATATGGGGCGACTGCTTTGATCAATGGTTGCCGAACTTATAGCGAAGAGGGAACCGATCTAATAGACCTTTACATATCTTATTCTTATGCGGGAGAAGATATCGTGTATACCAGTGAAGAATGCGGTCATAATCAGGTTCAATTAAATGCTTATGACAATACAATAACAGCCAGGGAAAATATAGCTAAAGGTTCCTTTGAAACACCGGCATCAGGTTGTAGAGAATGTGATGCTCCAGGTACAGGAGACATTGGAGAATGGTCATGGAATGGAAATTCTTCATCCTGCGGAGATGTATCTTTTTCAGATATACATGATCCCGATGCAATTTTTTCGGCTCCTGCAGGAACATATACCCTCACCTGGACTGTTGCCGGGTGTTCTAATGACGTGGTTGTTACCATCACCGAGTGTGATAAAATTGATTTTGATGGAACAGATGATCATATAGATTTTAGTGACAATTATGATCTGAATGGAAACTTCAGCCTGGAATTCTGGGTTAAGCCGAATGCAATAAACGGAACCCGAACCATTTTTTCAAAAAGGGACGGGAATTATTCCGGTACGGCCAAGGGTTATGACCTTTCAATAAAAGACGGTACTGTTTTCTTTAATTGGAATAGTGCTGGAACAATAAATTCTTCTCCCTATAAAGTTGATACCTCACGCTGGTATCATATCGCTGTGGTCCATACCTCATCTGGAGAGTATAAATTATATATAGACGGAATAAAACTTAAAACAACTGGAGGTGCAGCTCCGGGTGAAAATGCTTATCACGCAATCCTGGGTGCAATGGATGTTAGCGGTTCAGAACAAGCAGTAAACTACTTTAACGGATGGATTGACGAAATAAGAATATGGGATGTAGCATTAACGCCAGAGCAAATGCACATAATGATGAACCAACGTTTACAGGCATCAGGCACAAAGGTAACAGGAGAAGTGATCCCCATACAAATTCCAAATTTGAATTGGAGTGATCTACGCGCCTATTACAGAATGGATAAAATAGGAATAGGATGCGGTAACATAATTCCTGCAATAGGTGTTGAAGGAAAAATAATCAATATTACCACTCCGCAGGAAAATACCGCACCTCTCCCATATATCTCCAGTCAAAACGGCTCATGGAGAGATAAAAATACCTGGTTAAGACCTACAGTATGGGATGTTCCGAACGCAAAAGGGATCAACGGAGATGAAATCAAATGGAATATTGCTGAAACTTACCATGATATTTATTCCACCGCTCAAAATATTTACATGCTCGGTTTGGTCTCTCATTCCGGAGAACTCAAAATGGATGGAAATGTGCCCAGTCAAACCGGCCAGGCGCTCACCATCACTCATTACTTGAAACTTGATGGTACCATCAACCTGGAAGGAGAATCTCAACTGATTCAAACAGAAGGCAGTATTCTTGACGAGGCAAGTAGCGGTTACCTAGACCGCGATCAACAGGGAACAGAGAATAGTTTCAATTACAACTATTGGTCGTCACCCGTAAGCCTTCAGGGCCAGCCAAATAATTACGGTTTTGATATAGCCGATGTACTTATGGATGGCACAAATCCTGCATCTCCTGCTGGTATCTCATTTAATTACCAGTATCATTATGCAGACAATGCTTATTCAGGGCCCAAGCGAATTAGTACTTTCTGGTTTTATGAATTCCAGGGTACTGCAGACACTTATGGTGAATGGAGCTGGTTTAGTGAAACCGACCTTTTAGAACCCGGTGTTGGCTGGTCTATGAAAGGAACTTCAGGAAGTGCGCCTGTTTCCAGTCAACAGAATTATGTTTTCCGTGGAAAACCTAATAATGGCAATATTACACTCGACATCTCAAACGGTGAAAACAGGCTCGTGGGAAATCCATATCCTTCAGCAATAGATGGAGATCAGTTCATTCGTGATAACCTTAGGGATGTAGAAGGAGGAACGGCTTCGGCAAATATTTTTAATGGATCGCTTTATTTCTGGGATCATTTTGGTTCCCGATATTCACATTATCTCGTGGAATACGTGGGAGGTTACGGAGTTTATAATCTTTCAGGCGGAATTCCTGCTATTGCCACTGATGAGAGAATTGATGCGACAGGACAAACAAGTACCAAAGCTCCGGCGCGCTACATTCCCGTCGCCCAGGGATTTTTTGTAAACACAGTGATTGATGATGCTGCCGCGGGTAACTATTCAATAGCAGGAGGAAATATTACCTTCCGAAATGCCCAGCGCGTTTTTGTAAAAGAATCATCGGGAGACTCTTATTTTCTTGCACCTGAAAAGGCTAAGGCCAAATCGGTCAAACAGGCAGAATATACAAAGGATACCCGTTATAAAATAAGGTTAAGTTTTTCCTCGCCTAAGGGTTATCACAGGCAAATCCTGGTAACAGCTGACAGCAATACGAAAAATGGTTTTGATCTGGGTTATGACGCTCCTCTTATTGAAGACAATGCTGAAGATATGTACTGGCTGATCAATGAAAGTGAATATGTTATACAGGCTGTACCTAATTTCAATCGTGACCAGGTATTACCCTTGGGAATCAAAATTGGTGAGCAGGGAGAATTCAGCATTCAGATAGATAAAACTGAAAATTTTGAAAAAGGAATTGATATCTATCTTCATGATAAAAAAGATAGTATTTATTTCAACCTTCAGAAAACTGCGTTTAAAGCAACCGCTGAACCCGGATACATTAACGATAGGTATGAGATCGTTTTCCAAAAACCATCAGAAAATAACGATGCAACAGATCCTGACATGATCGCAACCGATTTAAAAGTTGATTACTTAAGAAATTCCCAGGAAATAGTTCTTTCAAATCCCGATTTACTGGATGTTCGTCATGTAGAACTCTATACACTTAATGGACAGCTTATCAAGAACTTTGATAATTTGAACATTTCAAAAGCCATTTATCTACCGGTAGAAAGACCTTTGAGTGCTGCTGTCTATGTAGTAAGAGTTTTTACCAGCGAAAAAGAATACTCGAAAAAGGTAATTATCAGTGAATAATAATCAGCCTTTGTATTTCATAGGGAGGTAAACTACCTTTTTGGTGTCAAAAAAATCTTCTTCAAAATATTCAGAAAGATCGAAGACCTGGGCGGTTTTATAATCGCTCAGTTCTTCGGTTAAATCACCGCCTTTAAGGTATAAAATGCCATTTCTTCTCTCGTGGCGGCTCTCTTTTGCGATTTTACCTTTTACCCATCTTACAAAAGTAGGCATCACCGCTACTGCTCGGCTTACTATAAAATCGTAAGAACCATTAATATCCTCCACACGCTCATTAAAAGATTTTACATTCTGCAGGTCCAGACCCCCCTTCACCTCTTCCACTACTTTGATTTTCTTTCCAATAGAATCTACCAGGTGAAATTCCGAATCGGGAAACATTATAGCCAAAGGAATTCCCGGAAAACCGCCTCCTGTTCCAACATCAAGGATTTTCGAGTCCGGAAGAAATTCCTGGACCTTCGCTATTCCTAAAGAATGCAAAACGTGACGCAGATAAAGTTCATCTATATCTTTTCTTGACACCACATTTATTTTCAGGTTCCAGTCTTTATATAATTCTTCCAGTTTTTCAAATTTCGAAAACTGCTCGATTGTTAAATTCGGAAAGTACTTCTTGATCAATTCCACGATTCAAATCTTTTTTGCAAAAGTAATTAATTTTAACGGCTAATTTTTTCCAAAACAGGGGCCTCTGAATATTTAAAATTTTAACTTTGAGGCTGTTTCCCTGAAAAGGAAATACGCGCAAAAAACAGTTTTTCAATATTAATTAACTAAACAAAGCAAAAATGCAGGAATTCCTATCGAACCGGATCAAAAGTATGGCCACATCCCAAACACTTGCCATGGCTGCAAAAGCGCGTGAGCTAAAAGAACAGGGCAAGGATATTATTGGCTTAAGCCTGGGTGAACCCGACTTCAATACACCCGATTTTATTAAAGAGGCCGCCATCAAAGCAATTAATGAGAATTACAATTCATATACCCCGGTAGACGGATATGTTGAACTGAAAGACGCCATTATCAAGAAATTCAAAAGGGACAATAACTTAACTTATGACCGCTCTCAAATTGTGGTTTCTACCGGCGCAAAGCAATCTTTAGCGAACGTTGCCATGGTAATGCTGAATCCCGGAGATGAAGTGCTACTACCCTGCCCTTATTGGGTTAGTTATGCCGAAATTGTAAAACTGGCAGAAGGTGTTCCCGTAGAGATCCCTACCACTGTGGAAACCGACTTCAAGATCACTCCGGAGCAACTTGAAGCAGCCATTACTCCTAAAACCAGGATGCTCTGGTACAGCTCACCCTGCAATCCAAGCGGCATGGTTTATACCAAAGAAGAATTAAGGGCCCTGGCCGATGTTCTTAAAAAACATCCCGATATTATTATTGTGAGCGACGAAATTTACGAACATATCAATTTTGTGGGAGGACATTTCTCCATGGCAGAATTTGAAGACATGTATGATCGTACTGTTACTGTGAATGGTGTTTCTAAAGCTTTTGCCATGACCGGCTGGAGAATTGGCTATATTGGCGCGCCTTCTTACATCGCACGAGCCTGTAATAAAATGCAGGGGCAAATTACCAGTGGCGCTAACTGTATAGCTCAGCGTGCAGTAATTACAGCCCTTGAAGCTCCCGTTTCGGAGATCAGCTATATGGTCGACAAATTTAAAAGCCGAAGAAAATTAATTCTGGATCTCTTAAATGAAATTGAAGGTTTCGTTACTACCGAACCACAGGGCGCTTTTTATGTATTCCCGAATATTTCTCATTTCTTCGGAAAGAAAATAAAAGGGCATCAAATTGAAAATGCTTCCGATTTTAGCTTATTCCTTTTAGAAGAAGCTTATGTGGCTACTGTTACAGGAGATGCTTTTGGAAATCCTGAATGTATCAGGATATCTTACGCGGCAAGTGAAGATCAGATAAAAGAAGCTATGAAAAGGATTAAAACTGCTCTTAAAGATGCATAAGTCTTAAAAAAGGACTAATTCATATTCCCATAAAGAAGCTGTTTTAAGGATTTAATTGTCAGCGTCAGGATTTTTTCCGGGTCTATAATTATGGTTTTACTATGTTATAGATTCTCACTACAATTCAGATGATTTTAAATTTTTTTTAAACAGCTTCTTTTTTAATTCTTTAAAAGAAGAAGAGTTCTTTATCTTTCAGCAACCAGAGAAAACTGAATCAGCTCGCATCAATTTCAGTCATATCAGTTATATTTGAAGCAAATTTTTGCCATGAGTAAGAAGGTAACTCCTTATAAGGATTCTAAACTCACTAAAAAGCGACAGGTCGAGCAAATGTTCGATACGATTTCAGAAAATTATGATGGCCTCAACCGCGTAATTTCTTTGGGAAGTGATGTGAAATGGAGGAAAAAAGTAGTGGCTTTGGTCGCTGAAACAAATCCGGAAAGCATTTTGGATATTGCTACAGGTACCGGAGATCTTGCGATCCAGATGACAGGTACGGGAGCAAAAAGAATTGTAGGCCTGGACCTTTCGGAGGGAATGCTGAAGGTAGGAAGAAAAAAAATCGCGAAACGAGACCTGGGATCGAAAATAGAAATGATCCAGGGAGATTCTGAAAACTTACCTTTTGAGGATAATACATTCGATGCCATTACGGTTGCTTTTGGAGTTAGAAATTTTGAAAATCTCGAAAAAGGCCTGGAAGAAATAAAAAGAGTCCTGTCCCCTGGAGGCATCTTCGTGGTACTGGAAACCTCTGTCCCTACAAAATTCCCTTTTAAACAGGGCTATCATTTCTATTCAGGATACATACTTCCGATTATAGGAAAACTTTTTTCAAAAGATAAAAATGCGTACTCATACCTGAGTGAAAGCGCTGCAAATTTTCCCTACGGTGTAGCTTTCAACAATATTTTAGAGAAAATTGGGTTTATAAATGTGAAGGATCTGCCCCAGACATTTGGCGTTTCAACCATTTATATTGCTTCAAAGTAAGACCATGAAAAAAATACTGACGATTGCCCTGGTGGCTTTTGGCATACAGGCTGCACAAGCCCAATTATTTTCGGGTGAGAGCATATTGAATAATGAAAATTTTGATCAGCAGCGTTGGTCGTGGGGCTATTTTCTTGGATTAAACTCCTATGATTTCAATTTTGATTACAAGAATTACAGCTCGAACTATGTCACTGGCCAGGATTTCAGGGTCGAAAAAAGAGTGGGTTTCAATGTGGGGCTCATAGGAAATCTGAGACTCACCAACAATCTCGATTTAAGGCTTGAACCCGGCGTAAGTTTCAACACAAGAGGCTTTCAGGCTATAAAAGCCGATGCCGGCACCTATAGAGAAGTAAGTGCCACTTATGTTCATATTCCCTTATTAGTAAAATTTAATGCTAACAGGTTAAATAATTTCCGCCCATTCGTAGAAGGAGGTCTCTCCACTTCCATTAATTTAAGTAGCAATCAGGATAATCCCGATGACAACAGTGCCGGACAGTTTAGAATGACCACAAATTCATACTATTATGAAATTGGCTTTGGGATAGACCTGTATCTCTATTATTTCAAGCTTTCCCCTTCCATTCGTGGAGTTTTTGCACTAAATGATGAATTGATTCGCGATGCAGATCCGAATAGTATTTATACAGGAAATGTTGATAAAATGATGTCGCGGGCGATCTTTATTAATTTTGTTTTCCAGTAAAGCCTGTCCTTCGAAATTCACTTAAAAAAACTGCTGTAGCCATCGCGACATTTAAACTTTCTGTTTGTTGATTTTTCCCAAATTGAGGAATGGTGACAGGTGAATTTATAAATTGAGTGATATTCTCCCGAATTCCATGAGCTTCATTTCCCATTACTATGACCGCCCTTTCGGGCAGAATACTTTTATAGACATTTTCTCCTTCCAGAAAAGCACCAAAAACAGGGTAATCAACCGGCAGAACTTTAAAAATTTTCTCCAGATCTAAGTACTGAATTTTTATTCTGCCCAGGGATCCCATACTGGCCTGCACCACTTTGGGATTATAACAATCAACAGTATCATCAGAAGCCATTATCTGCTCCACACCAAACCAGTCGCAAAGTCTTATTATTGTCCCCAGGTTGCCAGGGTCGCGCACACCATCAAGTGCTACAATCAATCCGTTAAAATTGGGTGACGCTGGTTTCGGAATCTTGAAAACCGCCAAAACTTTCTGCGGATTTTTAAGCATGGTTATTTTTGCCAGTTCGGTTTCTGCAATTAAAACCGCTCCTTCGGCTTCAAAAAGTCCTTCTTCTGAAGTAAAGAAAAATGATGTTTCATAACCTGATTTCAGAAATTCTTCAATACTTTTCTTGCCTTCTACCACGAAAAGTTGATGTTCCGTCCGGAACTTTTTTTGGCTTAGGCTTTTTATTAACTTAATCTGACTTTTGCTAACCATTCAAAAAATGTATTTTTGAGCCTCTAATCCCACGTGCTTGAATCGGCTTTTCACAAAAATATTATTATTTTCCGGAACCTTCTTAATATTTAGCTGCAACGCCGTTAAACGTCTTGAACCGGATGAAAATTTACTGGTAAAGAACCAAATTTTTACCAACGACCAGGAGATAAGCAATGAAAGTGTGTATAGCCAGTTATACCAGAGGCCAAACACCCGTTTTCTAGGGGTACCGCTTCAGCTTCATTTTTATAATCTTGCGCGACCCAATATTGACAGTATCCTTACTGAAAAATTCCTGGAAAATGAGCGAAAAAAAAGGAGGCTTACCAATTTACTTTCAGAAAAACAATTTGAAAAATTCCTGCATTCCCGCGTTGAATTTAATGAATGGATCAAGAGAACAGGAGAAGCTCCGGTAATAATCAGCAAAAAAGAGGTTCAGAAATCGGCTAATCGCCTCCAATCCTGGTACTGGAATAACGGCTGGTTCAATGTGGAAACCGATTATGATATTATCCCTGTTATTGGAAAAGACAAAAGGGCAAGGGTTGAATATCATATTACCACCCATGAACCTTACATTATAGACAGTATTGAAACCGACATTGCTTCGCCGGCGCTGGATTCCCTCTACAATCTTCATCGTACCGAAAGCAAGATAAAATCTGGCGCTCAATACAATACGCTAGATTTTAACGAGGAAAGAGATCGGCTTTCCCAGCTTTTCAGGAACAACGGCGTCTATAATTTCGACCAGGAATATATAACCTTTGATGCCGACACCTTAAATACCGATCATAAGATTAACACCACGCTCAATATCAAAAACAGAAAGATAAATTCCAGCGATAGCACAGCTCGGGAACCTTTTAAGATTCACGAGATAAGTAAAGTGAATATTTTTACCGATTACACCTATGAAAATAGGAATGACAGAATTAGTGATAGCGCGAAAATAGGAAATTATACGGTTTATTCTTTCGATCAATTGGGCTACAAACCTGAAGCTATTACTGATGCCATCTTTATAAAACCTGGTAATACCTACAGTGATCTTGCACGCACGAGAACCTACACCCGTTTGAATTCGTTAAGGGTTTTTAAATACCCAAACGTGCAATTCATCCCAGATCCTGCCGATAGCTCCGGAACCGATTTGATAACCAACATATTTCTCACACCACTGCCCAAATATTCCCTGGGCTTTGATTTTGATATTTCACAGAGCAATATTCAGAAATTTGGAATTGGGTTTGGAGGTTCTCTTCTTATCCGAAATATTTTCAGAAGGGCCGAAATATTTGAAATTTCAGGACGCGGAAGTGTAGGCTCTTCTACCGATGCCGCAGGTAGCAGGAATAACGCCCGTTTTTTCGATATTTCAGAAATCGGTGCCGACATGAAGCTCTCTTTTCCCCGGATATTTCTACCTTTCAATACTGAAAAATTTATCCCTAAATACACTTCTCCATTCACCACTTTCAGCCTTGGTTTAAGCAGTCAGCAAAATATTGGGTTGGATAAACAAAATTTTACGGGCATCGTCAACTATAGCTGGACACCTTCAAAACAACTTTCCAACCGTTTCGACCTGTTGAACATTCAGTACGTAAGAAACCTGAATATTGCTAATTATTTCAATGTTTACCGAAATTCTTATGACGAACTCAACAATATTGTTCAAAGCGATAATGTGGTCACCGATCCGGAATTTCTAAATGATAATGGTGATCTCATCATTCCGCAGGGAACAGAAAATTTTATTGACGGAGTCGAAAATAATAATGGCACCACACAGGGTTTAACCGAAGCACAACGAAAGAATATTATCAATATCAGGGAACGTAAGAATAGACTGACTGAAAATAACCTGATCTTCGCCAGTAACTACACCTACCTTTGGAATACAAAAAATAACCTTTACGACCAGGAATTTTCGCGTTTTCGTTTTAAAATTGAAACCGCCGGAAATTTTTTAACGGCAGTTTCGAAAATTGGAGGCCTCCCGAAGAACATGAATGGCAATTACGAGATCCTGGGAGTTCAATTTTCTCAATATGTTAAAACGGAACTGGATTTTATCCAGCACTGGGATTTGGGAAATGATAATGTTATCGCGGCCAGGGCTTTTGGCGGAGTAGCTATTCCCTATGGAAATGCGAACAGTATTCCCTTTACAAGAAGTTTTTTCGCAGGCGGTCCTAACGACAATCGTGCATGGCAGGCCTATGACCTGGGTCCCGGAAGCAGCGGTGGGCGCAATGAATTTAATGAAGCCAACATGAAACTGGCGCTTAATCTGGAATATCGTTTTAACCTTTTCAGTTCGTTGAACGGAGCCGTTTTTACAGATATTGGCAACATCTGGAACGTTCTTGATATTGTACAGGATGAAGCTTCAACTTTCAATTCCTTTGCAGATCTTAAAGATATCGCCGTAGGCTCGGGATTTGGTTTACGATACGATTTTGATTTCTTCGTATTGAGGTTTGATATAGGTTTTAAAACTTATAATCCTGCTTTACCTGTTGGGGAACGATGGTTCCCTCATTATGATTTTGGACATGCGGTTTATAATGTAGGTATTAATTATCCTTTCTAAGCCAGTTTATTTTCTTATTTTTGTAAGCCTAATTCAAAAAAATTATGAGTCACAACATCAAACCAGGCGTAGCCACAGGAAAAGAAGTTCAGGAGATTTTCAGATATGCGAAGGAAAAAGGATTTGCCCTTCCCGCAGTAAACGTAATTGGATCCAGCAACATTAATGCTGTTCTGGAAACGGCATCCGAATTAAATTCACCTGTAATTATTCAGTTTTCTAATGGTGGAGCCCAGTTTAATGCCGGTAAAGGATTATCTAATGAAAATGAACGTGCTGCCATAGCAGGTGGAATCGCAGGAGCGAAACATGTGCATGAAATGGCTAAACATTATGGAGCTTCAGTGATCATGCATACAGATCACTGCGCTAAAAAACTCCTTCCGTGGATAGACGGCCTCCTCGATGCCAGTGAAAAGCACTATGAAACTTTCGGAATCCCACTTTACAGCTCTCATATGATTGATCTTTCAGAAGAATCAATTGAAGAAAATATGGATATCTGTAAAAGATACCTGAAGAGAATGTCAAAAATGGGAATGACTCTTGAAATTGAATTGGGGATCACCGGAGGTGAAGAAGATGGTGTTGACAATACCGATGTAGATTCCTCAAAATTGTACACTCAGCCTGAAGAAGTTGCTTATGCTTATGAAGAACTAAGCAAAGTGAGCGACCAGTTTACTATCGCTGCTGCTTTTGGTAATGTTCACGGAGTTTATAAGCCGGGTAACGTAAAACTTACTCCAAAAATCCTTAAAAATTCGCAGGATTATATTACCGAAAAATATAAGGTAGGTAATAATCATATCGATTTCGTTTTCCACGGCGGAAGTGGTTCTACAGTTGAAGAAATTCGTGAAGCCATAGGATACGGTGTTATTAAAATGAACATAGATACGGATCTTCAGTATGCATATCTGGAAGGTATTAGGGATTACATGGCGAGTAAAAAAGATTATTTGGCCGCTCAAATAGGGAATCCTGAAGGTCCCGATTCACCAAATAAAAAATATTATGATCCTCGTAAATGGATTCGTGAGGGTGAATTAACCTTCAAAGCCAGACTCAAAAAAGCTTTTGAAGATCTGAATAACGTAAACACTTTATAAACATACAGAAACAGCCAAATTTAAAATTTTTGGCTGTTTTTTATTTCTGAAAAAGAATCTCAAAATTCGAAAGAAATGGCGTGGTTTAAAAGAACACAAAAAGGAATTCAAACTCCTACTGAAGAGAAAAAGGATGTTCCCAAAGGTTTGTGGTACAAATCGCCAACCGGAAAGATCGTTGATGCTGAACAGCTGGAAAGCAATTTTTATGTGAGCCCTGAGGATGGTTATCATGTTAGAATTGGAAGTGCCGAATATTTTAAAATTCTTTTTGATGATAATAAGTTTAAAGAACTTGATAAAGGCATGACTGCCCAGGATCCTTTGAACTTTGAAGACACTAAAAAATATACCGATCGTTTAAAAGCTGCCCAGGAAAAGACCGGCTTAAAAGATGCCGTTCGCTGTGCTGTTGGAAAATCTAAAGGTAAAGAGCTGGTAATTGCCTGTATGGATTTTAAATTCGTTGGAGGGAGTATGGGCTCCGTCGTAGGTGAAAAAATTGCCCGTGCAGCAGATTATGCCATTGAACACAAGCTTCCATTAATGATTATTTCCAAATCTGGTGGCGCTCGAATGCAGGAAGCCGCTTTAAGTTTGATGCAACTCGCCAAAACTTCAGTTAAATTGGCTCAGCTTGCAGAAGCAAAACTTCCTTATATTTCTCTTTGCACCGATCCTACAACTGGAGGAACTACCGCTTCTTTTGCCATGTTGGGAGATATCAATATTTCTGAACCAGGCGCATTAATTGGCTTTGCCGGTCCCCGCGTTGTAAAAGACACCACCGGGAAGGACCTTCCAAAAGATTTTCAAACAGCTGAATTCCTTTTAGAAAAAGGCTTTCTTGATTTCATTGTAAAACGATCCCAGCTTAAAGACAAGATCAACCTTTACCTGGATCTAATTCAGAATCAAACTATTAGAGCCTGATTATTTTTTATAAAAATTCAGCTTTCAATAGGTAGTTATTAAATAAGTAGTATCTTTGCCGCCTGGACAGAAAACCTGTCCGATACATAAAAATCATTTAAATAATATTGGAATGTATTTAACAAAAGAAAAGAAAGAAGAGATCTTCGAAAAATACGGTAGCAGTAAGAATGACACCGGTTCTGCTGAAGGTCAAATCGCATTGTTCACTTACCGAATTGCACACCTCTCTGATCACCTGAAGACCAATCGCAAAGACTTTAACTCTGAGCGCTCACTGGTAAGACTGGTTGGTAAAAGAAGAAGTCTTTTAGACTACCTTATGAAAAAAGACATTATGAGGTATCGTGCCATCGTAAAGGAACTTGGATTAAGAAAATAAATTTCAGGGGGCGATTTTGCCCCCTTTTTTTATATATTAGTTTTAACCTTTATAGGTTTTCAAAAATTGTCGTCCGCCAAGGCGGATAGTTTTTCATTGGTCTAACACAACTACACACCACACACAACCCGGCCGTCCGGAAGACGGAGACCTATGTTTAACAAATGATCTGGTTGAAGTTATTCAGATCAAACATTCAAATTATTATGATTCCAAAGACTTTTAATGAGGTTATCGAGCTGGAAGATGGAAGAACCATTTCCCTCGAAACCGGAAAATTAGCAAAACAGGCTCACGGGTCGGTTGTTGTGCAAATGGGAAATGCAATGCTGCTTTGTACAGTAGTATCTTCTTACACTCCCACTACCATGGATTTCTTTCCATTAACTCTTGACTATCGCGAAAAATTTGCCGCTGCAGGACGTTTTCCTGGTGGATATTTCAAAAGAGAAGCCAGGCCAAGTAGCGAGGAAATTCTTGTAATGCGTCTGGTAGACCGAGTATTGCGACCACTTTTCCCAAAAGATTACAAATTCGAGACCCAGGTGATGATCCAGCTGATGTCTCATGATGATGAAGTGATGCCCGATGCGCTTGCCGGGCTTGCAGCTTCGGCAGCAATTCAGTTGTCAGACATTCCTTTTGAAACTCCTATTTCTGAAGTACGCGTTGCGCGAATTAACGGTGAATTCGTTATCAACCCAAGCAGAACACAACTTGAAGACGCCGATATCGATATGATGGTTGGTGCTTCTGAAGATTCAGTAATGATGGTTGAAGGTGAAATGGATGAATGTAGTGAAGAAGAAATGGCAGATGCTATTAAATTCGCTCATGAAGCCATCAAAGTTCAGTGTAGAGCTCAGGTAAGACTTGCCGAAGCTTTCGGTAAAAAGCCAACCCGCGAGTACGAAACTGCAAGAACCAACGAAGAAATTCAGAAAAAAGTGCACGACGCCACTTATCAAAAAGCCTATGATATCGCTAAAGGCGGGACCAGCAAAAAAGAAAGAACCGATGCTTTTTCCGAATTAAAGGAAGAAGTAAAATCCCTTTTCACTGAAGAAGAACTCGAAGAAAACGGAGATTTAATTTCAAAATATTTTGCTGAATCCCACAAGAATGCGGTAAGAGATCTTACTCTCAAAGAAGGAATTCGCCTTGACGGAAGAAAAACCACCGAAATCCGCCCAATCTGGTGCGAAGTTGGTTACCTCCCTTCCACTCACGGTTCCGCTATTTTTACAAGAGGTGAAACTCAGGCTCTTGCAACAGTAACCCTTGGTACTTCAAGAGAAGCCAACCAGGTTGACCTGCCAACACAACAGGGAGAAGAAACTTTTTACCTGCATTACAACTTTCCTCCTTTTTCCACAGGAGAAGCATATCCTATTAGAGGAACGTCAAGACGGGAGATCGGGCACGGAAACCTTGCACAACGTGCCTTAAAAGGAATGATCCCGGCAGATTGTCCTTATACTGTACGTGTAGTTTCTGAAGTACTTGAATCCAACGGTTCATCGTCTATGGCTACTGTTTGTGCAGGAACAATGGCACTTATGGATTCAGGGGTACAGCTTAAAAAACCTGTTTCCGGAATCGCGATGGGATTGATCTCTGACGGAGACAATTATGCCGTACTTTCAGATATTCTCGGTGATGAGGATCATTTGGGAGACATGGACTTTAAAGTTACCGGTACTGCAGATGGTATTACAGCCTGCCAAATGGATATCAAAATCAAAGGTCTTTCTTATGAGATACTTGTAAATGCTTTAAAACAGGCACGTGACGGCAGATTACATATTCTTGGCAAATTAACTGAAACCATTTCCGAGCCTAATGAAAATGTGAAGCCTTATGCTCCAAAGATCATAACAAGAAGAATTCCTAACGAATTCATTGGAGCTTTGATAGGACCTGGAGGAAAAGTAATTCAGGAACTTCAGAAAGAAACCAAAACCGAGATCGTTATCAACGAAGATCCTGTAACTGAAGAAGGAATTGTTGAAATTCTGGGTACAGATCAGGCTGGAATTGACAAAGTTCTTGCGAAGATCGATTCTATTACCTTTAAACCTGAAAAAGGCAGTATTTACGAGGTAAAAGTAATTAAGATCCTTGATTTTGGTGCTGTGGTGGAATATCTTGATGCTCCAGGAAATGAGGTTCTGCTTCATATTTCTGAACTTGCCTGGGATCGCACCAATAATGTGACCGACGTAGTCAATTTAGGAGATGTGATAGATGTGAAATATTTCGGAATTGATCCTAAGACCAGGAAAGAAAAGGTTTCCAGAAAAGCTCTTTTACCAAGGCCCGAAAGATCTGAAAGCGATAATCGCGACAGAAACCGTGATAGCAATCGTGGAGATCGTGGAGATCGCGGAAATGACCGAAGAGATAATAGAAATCGGGATAACCGAAATAAAGGAAACAAAAGAGAAGAATAGAAATTTTTCTGTTGAATAAAGTAAAAGCCGCGCATTCAGCGCGGTTTTTTTATGATAATTTTTTTAAATATTTTTTGTAGGGTCTGAAATTTCTTGCGACTAAGAAGTCGAAGAGCAAAAAAAATCACATTTAACATACTGATTATCAGTTATTTTAAAATTATTTGATAATTTTGTAACATTTTACGGATTTCTTACGTATAAACAGTACAAGGGCTATTCACCATTAAAATTCAAGTAGAAGATAGATGAGACAACTGAAGATTACGAAGCAGGTTACCAATCGTGAAACTGCTTCGCTGGATAAGTATTTGCAGGAGATAGGAAAAGTAGATTTAATTACTGCCGATGAAGAGGTAGAACTGGCGCAGAGAATTAAAGCTGGTGATAACCGTGCTCTGGAAAAACTTACAAAAGCAAACCTTCGTTTCGTCGTTTCTGTAGCAAAACAATATCAAAATCAAGGTCTTACCCTTCCCGATCTTATCAACGAAGGTAACCTTGGTCTTATAAAAGCTGCAAAACGTTTCGATGAAACCAGAGGTTTTAAATTTATTTCTTATGCCGTTTGGTGGATTCGTCAATCCATCCTTCAGGCGCTGGCTGAGCAATCCCGTATTGTTCGCTTACCTCTGAACAAGATCGGATCTATTAATAAGATCAACAAGACTTTTGCTTTTCTTGAGCAGTCTCACGAGAGGCCACCAAGTGCTGAAGAGATCGCAAAAGAACTTGACATGACCATTAATGACGTTAAGGAATCTATGAAGAATTCCGGTCGTCATGTTTCGATGGACGCTCCTTTGGTAGAAGGTGAAGATTCTAACCTTTATGATGTACTTCGTTCTGGTGAATCACCAAATCCAGATAAAGAACTGCTCCATGAGTCATTAAGAACTGAAATTGAACGAGCTTTGGAAACCCTTACTCCGCGTGAAGCTGATGTAATTAGGTTATATTTTGGTCTTGGAGATCAACATCCCATGACTTTGGAAGAGATTGGCGAGACTTTTGATCTAACAAGGGAGAGAGTTAGGCAAATTAAAGAAAAAGCCATAAGAAGATTGAAGCATACGTCCAGAAGTAAAATTTTAAAAACGTATCTTGGTTAAAATATTTAAAGTAACAACAGTTTAGTGAAGGGAGTGATGACCCGACATGAAAATAACTGTTCGTTTTTTGATTGATGAATGACCCCGGAGTGATGACCGGGGTTTTTTCTTTTTAATCCTGACATTTTTCCGAGATCTTTACTGAAATTTTAAAGCAAATAAATCGGCTCTGGTCTTACTCCGCAAGCTGGACAATTAGTTTTGTGAGTGCGGTAAGGAATGAATTTTTCCGAAGTAATTTTTTCAAATTATTATGTACCAGAACAAAGCTAAAAGAACTCTTTTCTTTAAAGCCATAGAGAAAGCCTAATTTCTTTCTATTTTTGCCACATAACATCCGCAAAATGAACAAAAAACTTATTGCCCCTTCCCTGCTTGCCGCCGACTTCGGCAATCTGCAAAGAGATATCGAAATGGTAAATAAAAGCGAGGCCGACTGGTTTCATATAGATATCATGGACGGCGTATTTGTCCCAAATATCTCTTATGGAATGCCAGTTCTTAAAGCAATTGCAAAACATACCGATAAACCTCTGGACGTTCACCTCATGATCGTAGATCCCGATAGGTACATAAAGGAATTTGCCAAATTAGGTGCCGATATTCTAACTGTGCATTACGAAGCCTGTACCCATTTACACCGAAGCTTACAGGCGATCAAAGCAGAAGGTATGAAAGCGGGAGTAGCAATAAATCCGCATACCAGTGTCGATCTTTTGAAAGATGTGATCAACGATATCGACCTAGTACTTGTAATGAGTGTAAATCCTGGTTTTGGCGGACAAAGTTTTATTGAGAACACCTATAAAAAGATTAAACGCCTTAAAGAGATAATTTCCATGAACAATGCATCCACATTGATAGAAATTGATGGTGGAGTGACCGATCAAAATGTTAAAAAACTCAGCAAAGCAGGTGCTGATGTATTAGTTGCAGGAAGTTTTGTCTTTAAAGCCCAAAATCCGACTGAAACCATCGAAACCCTAAAAAAAATTGCAAACTTTGAATAAGAATTTTGATGTAATAATAATAGGTGGTGGCCCAATAGGTATAGCCTGTGCCCTCGAAGCGCAGAAAAAAAATCTCACTTACCTGATTATTGAAAAAGGCTGCCTGGTAAATTCCTTATATAATTACCCAACCAATATGACCTTTTTTTCAACTTCTGAAAAACTGGAACTGGACGGGATCCCCTTTATCAGCAGTAATCCGAAACCGGGAAAAAGGGAAGCTTTGGAATATTATCGGCGAATTGCCACCTCAAACGATATCAATATTCATCTTTTTGAAAAGGTCAATGAGGTCAAAACCGAAAATGCAAATTCTCATAAGGTTTTTACAACCAAAGGAGAATATACTGCTGCGAATATAATTGTCGCCACCGGATTCTATGATATACCCAATTATTTGGGAATTTCCGGGGAAGATTTACCCAAAGTTTCTCATTATTATAATGATCCTCATTACTACGCCACGCAAAAAACCCTGGTTGTCGGCGCCAGTAATTCGGCTGTAGACGCTGCTTTGGAAATCTATCGTAAAGGCGGTGATGTTACCATGATCGTAAGGCAGGCTGAAATTGGTCAACGCGTAAAGTACTGGGTGCGTCCAGACATTGTAAACCGAATCGAAGAAGGCAGTATAAAAGCCTATTTTCATTCAAATTTGAAGGAAATCAGAGAAAATCAAGTCGTTATTGACACCCCTGAAGGGGAAGATGTACTTGAAAATGATTTTGTACTTCTGCTAACAGGATATCGCCCAAACTTCGGATTTTTACAAAATATGGGGATCAGCTTATCTGATGATGGAAAAAAGATTCCTTCCTATAATGAAGACACCATGGAAACCAATGTACCGGGAATCTATCTGGCCGGGGTGATTTGTGGTGGCGTGGAAACCCACAAATGGTTTATTGAAAATTCCAGGATTCATGCCAAAATGATCATGGAACATATTTCTAAACGAGAAAAAGCTTCAGCTTAACAAATAAAAAAAGCAATTTTTAAACTGACCATTTAAAAATTGCTCTTCGATTTCCCGGGGGAAATTTATTTCATTATTCCATTACAACAACCGAGTCTGCTCCTAGGCCTTTTCGTTTTCCCAGAAGCTTCGCATAAAATTCAAGATCTTCATGATTTTTCCTGAATGAATGATCTATCTTCCTTTCGGCTTCATCTAAAGGAATAGTATAGATCTTTATTTGAGGATATGGATCATCCTCTTTAGAAACCTCAATGCCTACTTCTATGGCATTTTCTTCCTTATTATAAACTACAAATTCGGCCAGGAAATTATGTCTTATAAGATCCATACAATCCTGCGATAGTTCTTCGCATTCCCGGCATTCCTGAATATATTCCCTAACAAGGTCCTGCATTGACCTTTTCAATTGTGATGTATTAAAATATGCTGCCATAATAGTTGGGTTTTTTAAACTAATCAGGGCTAATTTAGATTTTAATGAAAGTGGAAAAAAACTAATTGTGTAACATTTAACGCCAAGGCTTAAAAAAAAGTAAATTTTTTCAATAAAAGGGATTTTTTTAATTAGAGGTTAAGAACCTAAAGAAAATAGATCATTTGAATGCAGCTCAATGAAGAATTCTCAATTCCTGAAATATTCATATCTTAACCAGTAATTTTTATAATTTTTTAAATCATCAATCCCTTAACCTGATGAACAAAATCCTTCTCTGGTCCATCTGCGCCGCTTTAGCCGGCTTTCTTTTTGGTTTCGATACTGTTGTAATCTCCGGCGCCGATCAACAATTACAGGCAGCCTGGCATACCAGCGACGCCATTCATGGTTCGGTTGTTATGGCGATGGCCCTTTGGGGAACAGTGGTAGGTGCAATTTTTGGCGGGATCCCTACCAATGTTCTGGGCCGAAAAAAAACACTTTTGATTATTGGTGTTCTTTATTTTGTCTCAGCCCTTGGCTCAGCCTTAGTTGACGGGCCCTATATTTTTGCTTTTTTCAGATTTATTGGCGGTCTTGGTGTTGGTGCTTCTACCATTGCGGCACCGGCTTATGTTTCTGAAATCGCTCCTCCAAAAGACCGCGGCCGACTTGTGGGCCTTTATCAATTTAATATTGTGTTGGGTATTTTAATCGCTTTCCTTTCAAATTATCTGCTTCGCGATACAGGAAGTGAACCCTGGCGCTGGATGCTTGGAGTGGAAGCCATTCCCGCCCTCATTTACATGCTTTTTGTTCTAACAATTCCCGAAAGTCCGCGCTGGTTGGTTTCAAAAGGAAGGATTGAGGATGCCAGGGAAACTCTTAATTATATCGACCCAGAAATTAATGTGGAAGATAAAATTTTTCGAATACGACAAGAGTCTGAAAATGAGGTTCAAGGTGAAAACGTTTTTATGAAAAAATACCGGTTCCCCTTAATATTAGCATTCCTGATCGCATTTTTCAACCAGTTATCCGGCATAAATGCTTTTTTATATTATGCTCCACGAATATTTCAGGAAGCAGGATTGGGCGAAAGCACCGCTCTTCTCAGCAGTATCGGGATTGGAGTCATCAACCTTATTTTTACCCTATTTGGAGTTTTCTTAATAGACCGGCTGGGAAGAAAAAAGTTAATGTACATCGGTTCAATTGGATATATCATCTCATTGGCCCTGGTCTCGGCCGCATTTTTTCTGAATTGGGGAGGGTACTATGTTCCTATTTTCTTATTCATCTTTATCGCTTCCCACGCCATTGGCCAGGGAACGGTGATCTGGGTATTTATTGCTGAAATTTTTCCCAATCACGTTCGTGCATCAGGGCAGGCTTTCGGAACCTCAACACATTGGCTGCTGGCAGCGATCATTCCTTCACTTATCCCATTTTTGTTTTCAACAATAGGAGCAGGAACCGTTTTTGCCATTTTCGCTTTCATGATGGTACTGCAATTATTATTCGTGATTTTTATAATGCCTGAAACCAAAGGAAAATCACTCGAAGAATTATCTTCAGAATTATCTTTCAAATCATGATCTTATGAAAAGAATATTATTTTTCGGCTTTTTCATAATACTTGTTTTCGGTGCTTGCAATAATGCAAGGAAAACTGAAGAAAAAGTTGAAAAGCGCCTGGATGAATCTATTGTAGATGAAGAGAAATTCAGGCCAGCTTTCCATTTTACACCTCAGGCACACTGGATGAACGACCCGAACGGGATGTTCTTTCTCAATGGCACTTACCACCTGTATTTTCAATATTATCCGGAAGATAATGTATGGGGTCCTATGCATTGGGGACATGCCACCAGCAAAGACATGATTGAATGGCAGCAACGGGAAATCGCCCTGAAACCAGACGAAAAGGGCTATATTTTTTCAGGTAGTGCTGTCTATGATAAAAATAATACTTCAGGTTTAGGAAGGGAGAATGATCCGCCGGTCGTGGCGATGTTTACCTATCACGACCCGAAGGGAGAAAAAGAAGGAAAGATCAATTACCAGTCACAGGCGATCGCATTTAGCCTGGATTCGGGATATACCTGGACGAAGTACAAAAATAATCCTGTTATAAAGAATCCGGGATTAAAAGATTTCCGCGATCCAAAAATGACCTGGGATCCCATTCATAAAAAATGGTTAATGGTGCTCTCGGCCAACGACCGCAGTATTTTTTACAGTTCCGAAAATTTAAAAGACTGGCAAAAATTGTCGGAATTCGGTATGCAAACAGGTGCCCATGACGGTGTGTGGGAGTGCCCGGATTTCTTTCCTATGAAGGTTGAGGATTCTGAAGAAATAAAATGGGTGCTGATACAAAGTCTCAATCCCGGCGGATATAATGGCGGCTCCGGCACTCAGTATTTCATAGGAGATTTTGACGGAAAAACCTTTACTCCCGAACGCAATTTTAAAGATCTGAAAGATAAACATAACTACTGGCTGGACTTTGGCCGAGATAATTATGCCGGGGTAACCTGGTCTAATATTCCTTCGAAAGACGGTCGAACCTTGTTTTTAGGCTGGATGTCCAACTGGTTATATGCTCAGGAAGTACCTACAGAAAAGTGGCGAAGCAGCATGACCCTTCCCCGGGAGCTGACTCTTAAAAAAACTAATTCTGATTATCGTATTTTTTCTACGCCCGCCCGCGAACTGGAAAAGTACAAATCGGCTATCCAACTTCAGTCAAAAAGAGACCAAAACAAAGTGGTTTTTACCGCACCGGCCCAAAGTGATCTTATGAGCAATGAGTTTAACTTTGCTATTCCGCTTAAGGAAATTAAAAAGCTTCAATTTTCACTTTCAAATTCTCAAAATGATTCGCTAAAATTCGGATTAAATACGGAAGACCATCAATTTTATGTAAATCGGAAAAAATCAGGTTTAATTGATTTCAGCGATAAATTCACCCAGAAATTTTCAACCGCACCCCGAATTGTAAAAAGCGACACTTTGAAAGTAAATTTCATTGTCGACCGCACTTCTATCGAAATTTTTTATGATGATGGAGCTACGGTGATGACCGAAATTTTCTTTCCTGAAGAGCCGTACACCAAATTCGGGATACATGCAGATTCCAAATTAGAGATTGAAAATATGGAAATTTCAAGGATTAATACGGACGGAAAAGAATGGGAGAAATAAGTTTTTAACTAGAAAATTTCACAGTGAATTCGAAGAATTCCATTAAAAGTTCACGTTTTATAAGAGCGAAATCCACGGGAAACAAAAACCTAAAGAAATTATAATTTTTGAAGTGAATTTTTGAAACTACCTCCCGGATTATTAACTTCAAGGACCAACCAAAAATTAAAACCTTGGATATTCTTACCTTTTTCCGTTTTCTTAAAGACAAGAAGAAAGCGCATTATATGCTCGCCATTCTAATTGGGATTTTTTTAATTTTTACTTTAATTGTTATAATTGTACCGACTTCTATTTTAGATGTAGAATTTTCGGAAGAGATACAGGAGCATAACAGTCCCCTTCTGGATACTTTTATGAAAGCCATAAGCTGGTTCGGGGTAACCCCTGTTGCGCTGTGTTTTGTTTTTGGTTCAGCCTTGATTTTCTTTCTTTTTCGCTATCGGAAAGAAGCTCTTTTTATAATTTCCACACTTACAGTCACGC
This sequence comes from Christiangramia fulva, assembly GCF_003024155.1. NCBI lineage: Bacteria > Pseudomonadati > Bacteroidota > Flavobacteriia > Flavobacteriales > Flavobacteriaceae > Christiangramia > Christiangramia fulva. The sequence goes on along the minus strand of NZ_CP028136.1, from coordinate 2,134,420 downwards.
TGGTAACATTTGGAATCAAACTTCTTATTAACCGTCCCCGGCCAACAGCCGATCTTGTTAATATTGTTGAACATGCGCAACACCAGAGTTTCCCCAGTGGTCACACTTCATTTTATGTTACTTTTTTCGGATTCATTACATTTTTGATGCTGCGGCATCCGCAAATTCCGCGGGAGATCAGAGCCGCAATTATAAGCCTTTGCGTTTTTCTCATTCTAAGCGTTCCTTTTTCCAGAATTTACCTGGGTGCCCACTGGTTCACTGATGTCGGGGCAGGTTTTGTTCTTGGAGTCCTTGTCTTATATGCGATTATCAGAATTTATCTTTATTATAAAAGAAGATCCGGGCCAGAACCGGAATAAAAAAACGCCATGCAAAAATTGCATGACGTTTTCAATGTGACCCCGGCAGGATTCAAACCTGCAACCCTCAGAGCCGAAATCTGATGCGCTATTCAGTTGCGCCACGGGGCCTTTTCAGTATTCAGTATTCAGTATTCAGTATTCAGTATTCAGTATTCAGTATTCAGTATTCAGTATTCAGTATTCAGTATTCAGTATTCAGTATTCAGTATTCAGTATTCAGTATTCAGTATTCAGTATTCAGTATTCAGTATTCAAAGCTGAAAAATTTCTTCCTATTCTAAAAATATTTTCAAAAAATTTCAACTCCGAACTCCGAACTGTTTATCCAAGCTTTCTTTTTACAATTGTTGAAATGGTCTTTCCATCAGCCTTCCCAGCGAGATCTTTGGTAACAAGTCCCATTACCTTTCCCATATCCTGCATTCCGCTGGCACCGGTTTTGGCGATCACCTCATCTACTTTTGCCTCAATTTCAGCTTCGCTTAATTGTTCAGGTAAAAATTGTTCGATCACTTCCGCCTGGGTTTCTTCAGGCTCGGCAAGATCGGCTCTACCCTGTTCACGATAAATTGTCGCGCTTTCCTTGCGTTGCTTTACAAGCTTTTGCAACAACTTCATCTCTTCATCTTCGCTTAGACCGTCTTTCGAAGAACTTTCGGTATTAGCCAGTAAAATGGCGCTTTTTACCGCCCGAAGCGCTTCCAGTCTCGCACTGTCTTTTGCCTTCATCGCGGCCTTCATCTCGACCATTACCTTATCCTGTAAACTCATAATTATAAAAATTATGCTGCGAAGATAGAATTTTCTAATCGAAAAAACCACTTATTTATACCTTCAAAATTAAGTATATTGAATGTTCAAAACCCTGCCAAAATGATGAAATCGAAATTATCTGTTTTCCTGTTCCTTTTGCCCCTGCAAATGCTTTTAGCTCAGGAAGTTTATGTTGACAGCCTTTATAAAGTTAAAGAGCCGATCACCAAAACCTATGCTGAAAAAGATGGTGAAAAACTCATCGTAGATCTCTACCAGCCTGAAAATTCAGAAAAAAAGAGACCTACCATAGTCTTTATGCACGGAGGAGGATTTTCAGGCGGAAGTCCGAAAAATCCACAGGAAGTGCGGTTTACAAAAACAGCCGCGGCCAAAGGCTATAATGTTGCGCTCATTTCTTACCGACTTACCCGGAAAAATAAATCTTTTGGTTGTGATTTTGCAGCTGAAGGAAAGATAAAAACCTTCCAAATGGCCGCGGAAGATTATATGGATGCGGTTAAATACCTGATAGATCATGCATCTGAATTTTCCATCGACGAAAATAAAATTATTGCCGGCGGCAGCAGCGCCGGAGCAGAAGCTGTGCTCAATGCCATCTATAATCCGCAGCTCATGTTTGGAACCGAAAATCCTTATAAAGACATTCAGTTTTCAGCGGTGATCTCTCTGGCCGGAGCGATCGTAGATGTAAGATATCTTAACAAAGAACAGGCAATTCCCGGACTCTTTTTTCACGGAACCGCAGATCAGCTTGTGCCTTATGCCACAGCTCCGCATCATTATTGTGAGCCTTCAGAACCCGGATATATTATTCTGGATGGTGCAGAAACCATTACTGAAAAGTTGCAAAAACTGAATACTTCTTATCTATTTTTCTCTTTTGATGGCGCCGGACATGAGATTTCCGGAATGCCTTTTCAATATTTTCCGCAGCTATTTGGATTTCTGAAGAATGTTGTATTTCAAAATATGAAAATTCAGGAAACCGTCTATGAATAAAAAATTATGAAAAAGATCCTGCTACAAATCATTGCGCTTTTACTAATATTTTCGGCTAATGCCCAGAAGGAAAATTGGTATAAAGGAAATCTACACACGCATTCTTACTGGAGTGATGGCGATGAATTTCCCGAAATGGTCATGCAATGGTATAAAGATCACGGCTACCAGTTTGTGGCACTTTCTGATCATAATATTATCGCGGAAGGTGAAAAATGGAAAAGTATTTCAAAAGATAGCTTGTACAGAAATGCTTTTCAGGATTATCTGGACAAGTACGGCGAAGATTGGGTAGATTATAAGAAGGAAGGCGATGAACTTCAGGTGAAATTAAAGACACTTGACGAATTTCGTCCTCTTTTCGAGGAGCCGGAAAAATTCAAAATCTTTAAAGCCGAAGAGGTGACTTCTTATCTTGCAGATAAAGCGGTACATATGGGCGCGATCAATGTTCAAAAGGTCATTCAGCCTAAAGAGGGAAATACCATTGGAGAGCTAATTCAGAATAATCTGGATGCTATCAAACAGCAAAGCGAAGAAACCGGAAAGCCCATTCTTCAACATCTCAACCATCCTAATTTTACTTATGCGATCACAGCTAAGGATATCATTCAGCTCAATGGCGAACGCTTTTTTGAGGTTTTCAACGGGCATCCACTGGTAAATAATTATGGCGACAGCCTGCACGACAGCACCGAAGAAATTTGGGATAAAGTCAATATTGCCTATAAATCTATGGGCAAACCCCTGCTTTTGGGAATCGCCACCGATGACAGCCATAATTACCATAAATTCGGGTCGAGATACAGCAATGCAGGCCGTGGCTGGGTGGTGGTAAAAGCAAAAGAACTGACTCCTGAAGCCATCATCTCCTCCCTTGAAAATGGAGATTTTTACGCCAGTACAGGGGTAAGCCTTCAAAAAGTCGATTTTAAAGACAACAGGCTTTCGATAAGCGTAAAACCAGAAGAAAATGTTCATTACCAGATACAATTTATCGGGGTAAAAAAAGGATCGATGAAAAGCGAAGTGCTTAAAGCCGTCGAGGGAAAAGAAGCTTCTTATAATCTTCCCCAGAATGTGCTTTTTGTGCGCGCAAAGATCATTTCAGATAAAAACAAGAAAAATCCTTATCAGGAAGGCGATAAAGAAGTCGCCTGGACTCAACCCGTCTCACCCGAATAAAATATTTATGAATCATAAAGCTTTTCTTTTCATTTTCCTGTTTGCCTTTTCATTCTGCAATGCGCAGCGGCTTGTAAAAACCATCAATCCCGGCTGGGATTTTCGACTGGAAAAAGATTCGGTTTCAGAAATTGTGAATATCCCTCATACCTGGAATGCGAAAGATGCTTTTGAGGAAGACCGGAAATATTATCGCGGAAAGGGAATTTATTCCAAAGAGATCTTTATTCCCGAAGCCTATCAGGAAAAGTCGGTTTTTATTCATTTTGAAGGTGCCAATCAGCTCACCCGGGTTTTCATAAATGGCAAAAAAGCAGGTGAGCATATTGGCGGATATACCGGTTTTGCCTTTGATATTTCAGATTTTTTGAAATTTGGAAAGGCTAACGAATTCCGGATCGAAGTTGATAATTCCTTTAACGAAGACATCCCTCCGCTGGAAGCCGATTTTAATTTTTACGGCGGAATCTACCGTGACCTCGAATTGATCATTACCGGCAAATCCCATTTTAAAATTGAGGGCAATGCCGCGGGAAACCTTCTCATAAGAACACCAAAAGTTTCTGAAAAAGTCGCTTCTGTATATTTTGAAGGTGAATTTATCCCTCATTCTGAAGATAAAAACCTATCTGTTGAAGTGGAAATCTCAGATCCGCAAGGAAAGATCGTTCATAAAGAAGTCAAAACTTTTAAATATAAGCGCACTCAATTTTCTTTTAATTTTAATATTGAAAATCCCGTTCTCTGGTCTCCCAATTCTCCTGATTTGTATCTCCTGAAAGCCAATTTAAAGAATAAAAAAGGCGAAATTGTAGATTCATTTATCTCAAATTTTGGCTGTAGGTGGTTTCGCGCAGATCCCGAAAAAGGCTTTTTCCTGAATGGAAAACCCATAAAACTTATTGGTGCCAATCGTCACCAGGATTTTGAAGATCTTGGTAATGCCCTCCCCAATTTTATCCATCGCAAAGATTACAAAATGATCAAGGACATGGGCAGTAATTTTGTGCGGCTGGCCCATTATCCGCAGGATCCTGAAGTATACAGGATGTGCGACGAACTGGGATTGCTGGTGTGGACCGAGGTTCCGATAATTAACGATGTGACCGCTTCAGATACCTATCATCAAAACGCCGTGAATATGCAGCGTGAGCAGATCCTGCAGCTGTACAATCACCCTTCCATCGTGTTTTGGGGATATATGAACGAGATCTTTATAAGGCTGGTTTTTAACCGCGAGATGACCGAAGCTGAGAAATCGGCTAAGATCGAAACCAGCGTGGAACTGGCTAAAAAACTCGAAGCGGCGACTAAAGCCCTGGACACTTCGCGCTTAACGGTGATGGCGCTGCATGAAAATGAACTTTACAATACCTCGGGCATAGCCGATATTCCCGATGTTATCGGCTGGAATTTGTATTTTGGATGGTATTCCCCGGGGCTCGAAAATTTTGGGAAATTCCTTGATAAACAACATCAAAAATACCCAAACCGGCCTTTAATTATTTCAGAATACGGTCCGGGAAGCGATTCCAGGATTCAAACCAATGATCCAAAACCCTGGGATTTCAGTGAGGCTTATCAGTTAAAAAGCCATTTGAGCTATATCAACCAGGTGATGGAACGGCCTTATGTACTTGGAATGACAGCCTGGAATTTTGCCGATTTTGGATCTTCCGGCAGGCAGGATACGCGGCCGGGCATCAATCAGAAAGGCCTGGTGAACTTCAACCGGAAACCAAAAGATATTTATTATTATTACAAGACACGCTTCTCGGAGAATGATTTTGTGTATATCGCCGGCAGGAATTTCCAGAACAGGTTTATTCATAAAAATGATTCTATAGAGCTCAAGGTCTTCGCGAATACTGAAAATGTCGAGTTGAATATCGACAGGAAAACTTCAGAAACCGCAGCTGTAAATGATAATATTGCCATTTTTAAGCTTCCTTTATCAGAAGGAGAACATCGGCTGACGGCTAAAGCCGGAAATTCTGAATTTCAGCGGAAAATTAAAGTGCATTTCCGTGAAAACCTGCTTCAGAATATCGAAAACAATACCATCAATATAAACGCGGGTGCGCATTCCGATTTTATTGACGAGAAAACCGGGGAGATCTGGATAAGCGACCAGCCTTACACCGAAAATTCCTTCGGCTATATTGGTGGAAAAGATTACCGGGAGTCAGCTTCAAAATTCCAGGGAACAGCGGCCAACATCAAAAACACCGAAAATGATCCGCTTTTCCAGACCATGAGAGAGGGGATCAAGGCCTATAAGTTTAATACCAAACCGGGAAAATATAAGATTTCTTTATTTTTCACCGAACCAAATCGTTCTGCTTCCAAAGAAACCCTTTACAATTTGAGCAATGAAAGCAGGGGATCTACTGAAGATACACGAATTTTTAATATTTCTATAAATGGAAGAAAAGTAGAACGAAATCTCAACCTGGCTGCCCAATATGGTATTCTCCAGGCAGTAGAAATCGACTATGAGATCTGGAGTGACAATGGGATTTCCATTGAATTTGATCCCGTGGAAGGCCAACCTGTCTTAAGCGGAATTAGACTGGAAAGGCTATAAATGAAGAGCCCCGGCATCAACATGGAACGCAGGGGACTCTTTTACAAACTAAAACTAAATGGATTATTTTTCATAGACAAAACTTCCATCGAAATCGGCAGCCGAGGAACCTGCCACTGAAAATTCAAATTCTCCTGGTTCTGCCACGTATTCCAAATCGGAATTATAAAATTTAAGGTCTTCAGGAGTTATAGTGAAAGTCACTGTTTTAGATTCTCCCTTTTTCAAAAATATCTTTTTAAATGCCTTCAGTTCCTTGACCGGCGGGGTGATACTTCTTACCACATCGTGAAGGTAGAGTTGCACCACTTCCTCGCCGTCGTAATTCCCCGTATTGGTAATTTTCGCGGAAATTTCCAGGGAGCCATCGGCATTTAATGTATCGGCACTCGCTTTTACATCTTCAAAGTTGAAATCGGTGTAACTAAGGCCGTAACCGAATGGCAGCAAAGGTGAGTTAGGCGAATCTATATAATTAGAGCGAAATTTCTGAAATTCATCGGAAGCTGCCGGTCTCCCGGTAGATTTATGGCGATAATAAACAGGGATCTGCCCCACGCTTCTCGGCCAACTTGCGGTAAGTTTTCCGGAAGGATTATAGTCCCCAAAAACAACATCGGCCACGGCATTTCCGGCCTCCACACCGGGGAACCAGATTTGCAGAATGCTCACGGGGAGTTTCATTTCTTCGGAAATATCAAGGGGACGGCCGCTCATAAGAAGCAAAACCACCGGTTTTCCAGTATCGACAAGTGACCTGATCAGCTTTTTCTGACTATCGGGAATGGTGATATCGGTTCGACTGGCCGATTCCCCGGTCATTTCAGAAGCCTCTCCCACAACCGCTAAAATCACATCAGAATCTTTGGCCTTATCTAAAGCTTCCTTTAGAAGAACCTTAGGAGAATTATCGCTAATCGAAACCTTTTCACCAAAAACATTCACATTTTTTGCCAGCGTCGTATCGTTGGTAATATTTGCTCCTTTAGCATAGGTGATCTTAGCATTCGGCGCAGCCTTTTTAAGGCCCTCGAGAATGGGGATCGCAAATGATGAATCACCCGTTGGAGCCCAGGTCCCCAGCATATTGCTCTTATCATTGGCCAGTGGCCCAATTACAGCAATTTTTGCATTTTTTTTCAGGGGAAGCACATTATTGTGCTTTTTCAGAAGAACAAACGAATGAGTTGCCATTTTTCGGGCAAAATCACGATGTTCCTCTGTAAGAATATCTTTATCAGGCCTTCCTTTATCCAGGTATTTATAAGGATCTTCAAAAAGACCAAGTTTATACTTTGCTTTCAGAATCCTTCTGGCTGCCTGGGTAATTGTTTCTTCGGAAACTTTTCCTTCTTTAACCGATTTCTTCAGAGTGGTAAGAAAACCTTCACCCACCATATCCATATCCAGGCCGGCATTGATCGCTCTGGCAGAAACCGCCTGCAGGTCTCCAATACCGTGCTCGACCATTTCGTTCACTGAAGTATAATCAGAAACCACAAATCCGTCGAACCCCCAGCGATCACGAAGAACATCGGTTAATAACCATTTATTCGCAGAGGCGGGAACGCCTTCTACATCGTTAAAAGAGCTCATCACCGAGGCCACACCAGCGTCAACGGCTGCCTTGTAGGGAGGCAGGTATTCGTTGAACATCTTGATACGGCTCATGTCAACCGTATTGTAATCGCGGCCGGCCTCGGGAGCTCCATAAAGGGCGAAATGTTTTACTGTGGCGATCATTGTTTCAGGATCGGTAAGATCTTCTCCCTGATATCCGTGCACCATGGCTTTGGCGATCTGAGATCCGAGATACGGATCTGCGCCGGCACCTTCGGCGATACGTCCCCAGCGAGGATCACGGGCGATATCGACCATAGGGGAAAAATTCCAGTTTATTCCATCGGCGGTGGCTTCCTGCGCAGCAATTTCAGCCGCGTGTTTGATCATTTCCATATCCCAGCTCGAAGCAGATGCCAGGGGAATAGGAAAAGTAGTTTTGTAACCGTGAATGACATCAGATCCTATCAAAAGCGGAATTCCCAGCCGTGTATCGTTTACAGCAAATTCCTGCGCCACCCTGATCTTCGCCGGACCAGCAACCCCGAAAAGCCCTCCAACTTCTCCTGCTTTGATCTTCTCTTCAACATTTTTGCTTACCACCTCACCGGTCGCGACTCCACCTCCGGGAGTTAAAAGGTTCAACTGTCCTATTTTTTCATCCAGGGTCATTTTAGACAGGAGTTCTTCTACCTTGGGAATACGCTCCTGGGCCTGTAATATTGATATTCCCAGGAGGAAAATCATCGATATTGATACATAAACTTTTCTCATCGCCATTTTATTTTTGGTTTTGCTATTCAGATTTTATGATTTCAGATCTTTCGGAAATGCCATTATTATTAAAAGCCTCTATCTGGAAATAATAAGCATCGGTGCGGTCCATGCCGGTAAAGAAATAATCGTTTTTACCGTACACCATGATGCTTCCGTAAAGTTTGTCTTTAGATTTTCCGAAATAGATCATATAGCCATCGGCATTGTCGTTCATTTTCCATTTTAACCAGGAACTTCGGCGTTCGCCATATTTTTCAGGACTCGCCCTCAAAACAACAAAGTCTTCAACAGGATTGGGGGCCTTGCCGCTTCCCCTTCCGAAGACCCGAAAACCGCTCAGAGCAAACTTCCCGGTGGGCATTTTGATATTTTCAATTTTAAGAAAACGAGTCTTTACAGGATCCTTCAGTTCGATATAGTCATGCGGCACATCGGTTTTATTCTTGCTCTTATCAACCAGTACTTTCCAGTTCTTACCATCTTCAGAAGAATAAATCTTATACTGGTGATAGACACCCATTGATTTTCCAAGGAATTCCGCGTCCTGATCGGCATAATTCACCTGAATGGCCTGCACGGTGGAAAGCTCGCCCAAATCGGTTTGGAACCACTCCCCTTTTTTTCCGGTTTCGGCTGACCAATAGGTTTTGAGATCTTCATTCACCGCGTTGTTGGCATGGTAACCACCCAAAGTAGAGGAAACCTTCACCGGCTTATTATAGTTTAACAGCATCCAGCCGGTAAACATTCCTTTTAAATGGCTGGCATTTTCCTGCGGAAGATAGGTTGGATAATCGCCATAGGCCGTATTGCAGTAGAGCACGTCGTCTTCATCAAAGCCCGCGGGCCAGATTCCGATGCGTCGTTCGAAATTGTTCTTATTTCCCAGTACCACAGTGGAAACATGCCACCATTTGCCAAAATTATCGCGATAAGTTGCTCCATGGCCTGCGCCTCTCGCAAAGCCTCCCGGTTTATAGGAAAAAGGATTGTGCTTTTGATATTTAAAACCACTTAGAGGTTTATCGCTTACATACACACCATCGGCATAGCCGCTAAATTCGGTGCCAGGCGCACTGTATTGAAGGTAATACTTATCATTATGCTTGGTCATCCAGGCTCCTTCGATGAAGGGCTGCAAAAATGTATTGTCGTTATATTCGCCAAAACGTTCCCAGCCGTGATCTTCAGGATGTAAATTCACCAAAGGTTTCACATAACCTTCAGATTGTAAGGTTTGGGGATTGATCTCGGTGCCGAGAATGGGATATTCATTGCTTGAACCCCAGTAAAGAAAGAGTTTTTCCTTTTCTTCATCGTATAAAAAGGCAGGATCCCAGGCACCAACTTTCAGGGAGTCAACCGCGATTTCCCAGTCATCTTCGGTAGGATTATCGCTTTTCCAGATAGGAAAGGTTTTTCCGTGGGTAGAACCAATCAGGTAAAGTTCATCTTTCATCACAAAAGCAGCAGGCGCACAAAGTTCATCATAAACGTCGTGGTAGGGCAGCAAAAATTTCCGCGGAATAAAATTCCAATGATACATATCGTCACTCCACCAGTAGCCCCACTGATTCGTAGAAAACAGGAAATATTTATTATGATAATTTACAATAACAGGATCGGCAGTTGCCCGATGTCGCCCCTGGGTTGAAAAATTCGGAATTGGAGTATAGCCGTAATCTATATTTACAGGGTTGCAATAAGTTTTTTGCTGACCAAAAGATAAGTTACCCCACAGGATAAAAAGAAAAAGGCAGAAATATGGAATTCTTTTACTTCTCATTTTCAAATTTTTCTTCATTTAAGCTATAAGAAAACAACCAGTCTAAAAGATCACATTGAGCAAAAGCCCTGTCCCAGCTGTTGTGATTGGCTCCTTTGTACAATCGTAAACTCGCGTTTCCTTCATTTTCATTGATGGCTGCGGTCATTTGCTTAGAATAATTAGGAGAAACCACATTATCCTGTAAGCCATGGAAGATGCCAATGGGGAGATTTTTTCGATATTTTTCAGCGGTTTCGGTATCGGCGGCACCGCAAATAGCAATAGCGGCGGCGAAGGTTTCTGGTTTTCGGGCCAGTAATTCAAAGGTTCCCATCCCGCCCATGGAGAGACCGCCAAGGTAAATCCTGTCTTTATCGATAAAGCTTTTTTCAGCAACCGAATCCATCAGCTTCATCACCATGCTCATTGCCTTTGTAGGTCCCTCCTCAAAATGAAAGTCAAATTTTAAAGGAAATTCACTTCTGTCTACCTCGACATTCGCCAAGTAATCATCTTTTGGGCATTGGGGGAAAATCACAATTGCAGGATATTTCTGCCGGTTCTCCTCTTTCAGAAAAAGTTCTGAGCCATGAACTAATTGAGCTTTATTATCATCTCCCCTTTCTCCCGCACCGTGTAAAAATAAGACCAGGGGGTAATTTTTATCTTCCGAAAAATTTTCAGGATAAAGAATTCTGTAGTTCAGCGTATCTTTTCCCCGGATAAATTTTTTGGCCTTAAACTCATCTGTTTTTTCCTGCGCAATAGATGATAACGGAGCCATTAAAAAAACTCCAACCATCATAACCAGTAGAATCTTTAACCTACTTTTCATATTCAAAACCTAATTTTTTAAGTCCTTTTTGAACTTCAGGAGCTCCCATAAAGAGATCCCAGATCAACCCGGTTTTGTAATTTTCAATCATCACTATTTGAGGACCCTGGTCGATCGCCAGGTACCAGGGAGCAACCCATTTTTCGCCATTTTCAAGGCTATAGGCATCATAAAATCCGGCAGGCCCCCAAAGAAGATCATGAAGATCGGTATAGAAATACCGGATGGCGCGCATCGATTTTTCGGGGGTATACGGAATGGAACTTACGGCAGCGGTAGGTGAAACCACACCCCGATCATCATCTGGCGAATGTGCGGCATAACCTATGCTACCATCTTTATTTTTTGTGTAGCTGGCCGTTAAGCCCCAGGATTCATCAGAATAGGTATCAAAATTCTTCGGATTCTCTTGAGTATATTTATAGTTGATATTAGCATGATTCACATTCAGGTCCCAGTAATTGGCATATTTATCAGAAAGTCCATGGGGATTAAGTCCCATATATGAATAATGTGACCAGAAAAGAGGACCGCCTTTATTACCTTGGGTATTGTGTTTCAGAATTAGCGGAATACCATAAGCGGTCGTATCGGTGGTAATGTTACCGCCTCTTGCCCAGCCTTGATGATATACTTCAGGATCAATGGCATGATTTGGGGAAGATGCCGCCAGCACATAGGTAATAAGACCCTCATTATAGCCTTCCAATTTAAAATTCTTCTCGAATTTATAATCGGGAGACCAGTGCCAGAAAATACCGTTTTTACCATTGGTGTACCAATCCCATTCGATTCCCTGCCAAAGTTCATCATATCTTTTTGCCAGGTTTTGTTCTTTTTCATTGCCATTTTTAAAATACTCCCTTACGACTAAAAGGCCTTCGGCAAGAAAGGAAGTTTCAACAATATCCCCGCCATTATCCTTAGAGTTTTCTGAACCAAATGACCGCGTCTTCGCTGTCTCTCCGTTGATCCAGTGAGGCCATGCTCCATGGTACCTTGGCGTTTTTTCGAGAAAATCGGCTATCTTATTGAACCTTGCAATTGCTGAGTCCCTGTCTATAAAACCACGATCAACGCCCGCTATGATTCCCATAAGTCCAAAGCCGGTTCCACCCGTGGTAACAATATTTGAGTCGTTATTAGGATAATTTCCATCGGGATGAAATCGTTCCCTGGCCATCCCGCTGTTAGGTTCAGCATAATCCCAGAAATATTTAAGGGTTTGCTTTTGAACCGTGTCCAGCAAAGCCTCATCAGAGATTTGTATAGAATCATTTACTTCACTATTATCAGCTTTGGAATTATCAGCATCTTTTTTCCCGTCTTTGCAGGAAGACATGAGCAAACTTAAAATAGCAAGAGAAAAAATTGATTTTTTGAGCATTCGTAGATTTTTTGGTTAGTAAGTGAACCCCAGTTTATCCAATCCATTTTGCACATCTTCATCAGCCATAAACAGGTTCCATAATAATTGAGTTCGGTAATTTTCGATCATTGCGATTATGGGACCCTGATCTATTCCCAAATATCCATCAGAAACCCAATTATGTTCTTCAGAAAAAGCATCATAAAAACCATAATCACCCCATAATTTATTTCCAAGATCTTCATAAAAATGGCGCAATGCGGCCATTGATTTTTCCGGAGTGTACGGAAAAGAAGACAACGCAGCAGTTGGAGTGATCACTCCAAGATCATTTGTAGGGCTATGAGCCGCGTAGCCTTCATAACTATCGGAAGCGGTAAGCCCCCAGGAGTCTTGTCCGTAACCTTCATAATTTTTAGGATTCTCCACACAATAATTATAATTAATGAGAGTGTGAGAAGTGTTTTGATCCCAGTAATTGGCGTACTGATCCTGCAAATTACGCGGATCAAGACCTATAAAGGAATAATGACTAAAAAATAATGGGCCGCCATAAGGAGGGCCTAGAGGCAGGTTGATTCCATAATAACTTCTGCTGGTGACAATATTTCCATTTGAAGCCCAGCCTTGTTCATAAACCTCTTTAGAGATGGGATGAGTGGGTGATGAAGCGGCGAGAACATACACCATCAAAGCTTCATTCCAGCCTTTAATTTCCATGTGTATTTGGAAATCATAAACCGGGGACCAGTGCCAATAAAGCACATTATCGCCATTAGTGTACCAGTCCCATTCCACATTTTCCCATAAGGCGGTAATTCGGTTCCTTATACTGGTTTCGTTTTCGCCGGAACCGTCAAAAAACTGACGGTTGATCAAAAGACCTTCCATTAAAAATGCTGTTTCCACAAGATCTCCCCCATCGTCATAGGTGCTAAAAGGACGGGTTTGAGCAGTATTTCCTAAATACCAGTGCGAAAAAGCCCCGTGATAGGTAGGCACGGTTTCAAGAAAATCCAATATTTTTTGCATTCTGGTAATCGCCTCGTCGCGGGTAATCCATCCTCTCTGAACCGCTGCGGGAAAGGAAGCAATACCAAATCCGCTGCCGCCGGTGGTCACCAATTGAGGTGATTGCCCTCCATAGGCATCATTTTGAGATCTTTCACGAGCCATGCCGCTATTAGTTTCGGCAAAATCCCAGAAGTAACTGAAGGTTGTTTCCTGTACTAAATCCAGCAGTTCATCATCGGTGAGGGAGGGAGTTTCATTGCCACCTCCTTCTTCGGGAGGATTGGGATTATAAGGTTCCTGGTAACCCGGTCCTTTATCGTTCGAGCACGAGATACCAGAGATAATGATCAACATTAATATTAAAATCCCTTTTATTCTATTATTCATGTACATGTTTTTAGTCACTATCCAGGGTCAAAAAGAAGGATCTTTTAAAATTTTTGAAAAAGAATTCCACCTACATCCTTTTTGACAGGTTGGAGGAACACGGTTTTAAGGAAGCTGTTCCGGCAGGAATTCCTGCCGGAACAGCTTGAATTATTCAGACATTGCGGCCTGGATCTCTTCCTGAGAAAGCACTTTGTTATAGAATTTCAGATTATCCATAAAGCTGGTATCAGAGAGATGGTTCCAGCCGGTAAACCTGGGAGCCCCCGACATTACCGATACAAGATCTGTACCAGTCCAATCAATTGGAGCAGTGAGTGTTCCAGTATTTACCGCTTCCCCATTGAGGTAGATCACAGTTTCGGTTTCGGAAATTGTAAATGCTACAAATACCCAACTATCAGCAGTTACATCAATAACACCTCCATCGTTCCAGCTTTCTCCACTTCCGGTACCCACATTTAGTTTTATTCGCTGTTCTGTGGCATTACCTTCCCTGAATAAACGGAAACCGCTCGTGCGTATATTCTGTGCATTAGGATGTTCAGTATCTTCGGGGCCTATTACAATTATTCCTGCCCTGTCAGGATCTGAATGTACTTTATACCAGAAAGTTCCCGAGAATTCTGTAGAGAGTAATCCTTCTGAAGGAAGGGTAAGATAAGAATTGAGAGCACCTGCATAGGCATTAGACCCAATTTTACCTTCACCGGTAAAGCCCGGATCTCCCACCACAGTTACCTCTCTATTGTATGCCACATCTTTATAATCACCATCAAAAGGCATATGAAGTGTAACTGCAGAAGCACTAATTAAATTCTGGATTTCTTCCTTGGTTAGCGCATGGTCAAAAAACCTTAATTCATCTATTGGACTACTATCGTATTTATGATCCCAATAACTAAAGGTTTCTCCGCCTGAACCAATGGTTAACTGTTCCACCCCTGTCCAGTCTATCGGAGCAGTTAGGGTTCCAGTATTCATAAGTTCACCGTTAAAATAAATTTTAGATTCAGTTGGGGAAACCGTAACAGTTACATAAACCCAATCGCTATTACTTACATCCAGAACACCACCATCATTCCAGCTTTCTCCGGTACCTGTACCAACATTAAGTTTAAGCCTTTGTTCATCGGCACTTCCTTCACGGAATAAACGGAAACCCTGAGTACGGTTTTGATCGGCACCAGCTACAAGAATACCAGCACGATCAGGATCACCTTTTACGTTATACCAGAAACCGGCCGTAAATTCTTCGCCCAGGAAGTTCTCAGCCAATGGATAGGTAAGGTAAGAATCGGGAGCTCCTTTATAAGCTGCAGTTCCAAGGTAAGCATCGTTGGTGAAACCGGGGTCACCTACCTCGTTAGCAGTCTTTAAGGTCACAAGATCTGTATAATCCCCATCAAAAGGCATATAAAAAATCTCACCTGAGAATTTAGGAGAATAAGGTGGTTCCTTGCTGAAGTTGACCGTTTTAGTGGTGGTATTCCCAGCCATATCTGTCGCCTTTACCGTAACCGTATGATCGCCGTTGGCAAGGTTATCATATGGAACCGAAGCTTTGACAATTCGGTAATCGGTAAATTCATTGAGGGTTTCAATGGTATTTCCATCTACCATCACTTCAATATTATCGATTTCAATATCATCGGTAACCTCGAATTTTATGTTTATTGAGGTAGTTTCTTCAATCACTTTTATGGTAGTTCCCTCGAGAGGGTATTTAATTTCTACCTCCGGACTACCCGCGTCGGCACCTGCATCAACCTTTGTAATAGGATCGATATTATCGTACTCACAGGATGCTAAAACAAAAATTAAAAGTAATCCCAGGATCTTATATTTAGAATTTTTCATAGTTTCTTAGTTTAAATCTCTTAACACATCGTTCATTTGAGCATTCTCGACAGCCGTAGCCTCTAAAGGAAGGGCATCTATCTGAGCCTGTGGATATGGCAGGTATTCATCGGCCTGGGAAAAGGTTCTTCCCCCATAACTCAACTCATCGTAGTTGTTCAACCTTATCATATCATAGAAACGGATTCCCCATTCCATTGCCAGTTCTGCAAATTTTTCATCCATTACCTGATCGTGGGTTACACCGCTAAGGTCTGACAAACCTGCTCTTTCCCTTACAAGGTTCACCGCCTGATCTGCAGTCATTCCGTTACCACTGGCTCCCTGGGTAAGGGCTTCAGCATACATCAATAAAATTTCCCCGTATCTGATTATAATGTAATTCTTACCCGCACCGTAATTATTACGTCCCTCAGTAAGCTGAATAGATGGCAAATATTGCTTTCCACTCACATACATTTCCCTGGCGAAATTGTTCAGTTCATCACCAGATCTGGTTACGCTGCTGACAAAGGCCGGAAGATCGGTGTAACCATCTTCTTGCAAGGCTTCAATTCCCCTGGGAGTAAAAAGAACACTGGTTTCAAGGCGAACAGTTTCATTGCGATCCAGCATAAATTCAATATATTTTGTGCTTGGTTCAAAAAATCCCCATCCTCCTTCAGCATTTTCACGAGCAGGATCCCATCCCTGCGGACCAAATGGAGCATATAAATGATAAAAGGCATCTCCAGTTGAATTACCATAATCTGAATACTGTAATTCCAAAAGGCTTTCATTGCTTAATTCACCAGGCTTTTTGAATAACTGATAAAAATTTGGGAATAATTCAAATAAGCCTGAATTGATTATAGCACCCGTAGCATCAGCTACTGCCTGATAATTTTCGAGTTCCTGATTGGCAAGGGCTTTTATGGCGTAAGCGGTATATTTGGTCACTCCACCCGGAATATCTGTTCTCTGGTTGGGACGCATATCAGGCAAATTAGGAATCGCCTCGTCCATCTGATCAGAAATCCACTGCATCACTTCCTCTTTTGATGCCGGACCTCCTTCAACTTCATCCAAAGGCTGGTTGGAAGTAATAATAAATACATCTTTCCAGGTTCTGGCAAGATTCAAATGAAACCATGCTCTCAGCACCTTTATTTCAGCAATATACTGTTCGGCTCTCTGTACATCATTTCCTGTCGCAAACTCTTCAAATTTCTGAATTTGCTGAATGGCCGTATTCATATTGATGATATCATTATACTGCAAATTCCAAAGGGAATTGTACATCCAGTAGTCTTTCGTATAATTGTAGCGATCAGTATCAGCAAAAGGCTGTTGGTCTCCCAAACCTCCTGCATTTACATCATCTCCACGAACAGAAAGAAGAAGAGGTTCCTCCCAGCCCCGTGTATAAAATTCATAATAGGCACCAATTAAAGGCTCTACCATGTCAGAAGTGTTGGTATAGTCAAGATCACCTGTGTTTAACTGACCTTCCTGCGTATTAAGTTTATCACTACAGGAAACTGTTGTAGCGATACAAATAAGTATAAATACGCTGAAATATATTTTTGATTGTAATTTTTTCATATCGCGTTTTTTTAAATTTTTACGTTTACTCCAACAGTATAGGTCGCTGGAATTGGATAGGTTTCTCTTTCTACACCATTAGGAACTTCAGCAGTAAAACCATTATAATTAAAGAAAGTAAACGGTTTTTCTGCGGTTATGTAAAGCCTAATATTTGGTAATTTTTCAGAGCTCACCGTATAACCTAACTGAATATTCTGAATTCGGAAAAAATCTCCGTCCTCTACCCAGAAATTACTTAATTTTTGGTTCCAGGCTTTTCTTAATCCTGCTGAAGAAGGGTAGGAATTACTGGTACCTTCCCCATGCCAGCGATTAATGGCCAGATCAGCATCCATATTGGTGTCCTGGGTAAAAATAACTTCTCCTCTTTTACGGTTAAGTATTTTATTTCCCCCCTGCCCATAAAAGCTCAAAGAGAAATCAAAAGCCTTATAATTCATGCTGATGTTTCCTCCATAGGTATATTTTGGCAGGAAAGATCCTAATACTACCCTGTCGGCAGCATCAATTACTCCATCGCCATTTTGATCTTTATAAATAAGATCTCCGGGTTGAAGATTATTGGCTACAGCGATTGGATCTGCATTGATCTCAGCCTGGTTTTGGTAAACCCCTATACGCTCATAACCATAAAAGGCAAATAAAGGCTGGCCCTCAATTGTTCTCTGGCGAAATTCTGCGGTACCGGCATCTATATAACCGCTTTCGTTTTGAATTTCGGTAGCTTCGTTATGGAGGGTAGTAAAATTAGCCCCTATGCTATAGTTAAAGTCATCTGAAATGTTTTGGTTCCACCCCAGGTTCAATTCCAGACCCTGATTTCGGATCGTTCCTGAATTTTGGTCAATACTTCTGTTTACAATAGGGATAAACACCGGCATAATAGCATTGTGGGTATCCCTGATGTAATAATCGGCATCAAGAGAAAAACGATTTTCAAATGCTTCCATATTAATACCAAAGTTTTTCTCTTCGATGACTTCCCAGGTGTTATTAGAGAAAACAGTTGAAGAAACTGTACCGGTATTAGGAGAATCTCCAAGCGGTACAGATATAACCGATGTGGTATTAGAACCTGCACTGGCAGCAACATTATCGTTACCAAGTTTACCCCAATTCGCTTTAAGTTTCAAAAAGTTGATGAAATCTACGTTATTCATAAAATTTTCATCTGAAAGTACCCAGCCTAAACCTACAGAAGGGAAATACCCCCAGGGATCCCGGGTAAACTTTGAAGAACCATCGGCCCTCATAGTGGCATAGAGTAGATATTTGTCCTTGTAATTGTATTCAAGTCTTCCAAAATAGGAAAAACCATAATATCTTCTTCCTATCTCGCTCACATTATTACTAAAAGATTCCGGATCAGCAAAATCCAGGAACCAGCTGGATTCCAGTTGAATTCCCTTGATATCCTGGCCTGTGGCCGAAAATTCATTTTTTGCTTCATCCCGGAAAGAGGTACCTCCCATGAGTTTAAGACTATGATCACCAAAATGGTCATTATAAGTAAGGGTATTGTCCCAGTATTGTTTCGAAAAGGTAGTATTTACTCTTTTTATGCTTGAGCGGCGTTCCACGTTATTACCCAAAGTAAAAGGAAGACGGACCTCGCGAGTTTCCAATGCCTGAAAGTTATGACTATAGGAAGATTTAAAATCCAGTTTGTCTGGAATTATATCAATATCTACATACATGTTCGCCATAATTTTCCTGATTTTAAGGCGGTTGTTATTGTAAGTCATATCAGGAAAAGGGTTTTGTGTACTCCTGTATCCCAATAACTGAGCATTTGAATATCTTATAGGTGATGCCTCAGTATTGAGAGGATCTATTACCGGCATGGTAGGCACGGCATAATAGGCCTTGAAAAAAGCAGATGTTTCTGGATTATATTTGGTCGCATTACTGAAAATAGTATTTACCCCCGCTTTCACACGATCTGAAACATCCACATCAACTTTAGACCGAATATTAAAACGTTCATATTCATTTTTCATATCAAGTATACCTTCCTGGTTCAGGTAATTCGTACCGACAGAATAAGAAACTTTATCTCCACCGCCTGAAACACCCAGGCTGTGACTTTGAATAAGGCCGTCTCTGAGAATTTCTTTATACCAGTCGGTATTTACCGCAGGAACATTAGGGTTGATATGACTTCTCCCAAAGCGTTGCATCGCGTTCAAAATATATTGAACATCAGGATCTGATCCAGATTCATAGGCCATGGTTGTAAACTGTTCGGCATTGGCCATTTTTACAATATTCTGTGCATGCTGGAACCCGGTATATCCGTCATACTCGAAGGTAGGCTTTTGATTGAGGTGACCTGATTTAGTTTCAATAATGACTACGCCATTCGCAGCTCTTACCCCGTAAATAGCAGAAGACGACGCATCTTTAAGAATATTTATAGTCTTAATATCTTTAGTATTCAGGAAGTCAATATTATTATATAAAGTCCCGTCTACCACATAAAGAACATTCGTGGCATCTCCATTTCCATAAGTTCCAAGACCCCTAATTCGTACCGTTGGCGAATCTCCCGGCGAACCATTACTAACAATTTGGACACCGCTTACTTTTCCCTGGAGTGATTGCATCACATTAGCGGTTGGTGTTTTTTCGATCTGCTCTGCTTCCACAGTAGCAATAGATCCTGTTAGGTCTCTCTTTCTCTGGGTACCATACCCAACAACCACCACTTCATCTAACTGGCTGGTATCTTCCTGGAGTTCCACCAGGTATTTGTTGTTAGCGGTGATATCAAATTGCCTTGTTTTAAAACCAAGGAAACTCACTTCAAATTGATCACCTACTTCAACATTTTCAAGCGTAAATTTTCCGTCAAAATCAGTGACATCAAAAATATCTTTTCCAAGGACCTTTACCTGAGCTCCTGGTAGAGGCATTCCATTTGCATCGGTAACGGTACCTGTGATTGTTTGTTGCTGCGCAAATCCTAAACTGGTAAAAGCAAGGAAGAGCATGCAGCTAAAGAATAGTTTTACTTTCATACTCGTGGGTGTTTTAGCTTAATAGTTATTGAAATATACGCCTGATGTTAAACTTTACGCAAACGTTATAGTACACATCTACTACATCAAATTTTATTCAAACTTAATTATCTAATAAACAGTGTTTTAACTAGATAATGAAGTATGTTTTTCACAAAATTTAAACATATTGAAGTAGTAATGTAGTAGTAAAAAAGACTCGATTTAATTGCTGAAATTTTTTCCTTAGAAATTTTTTATCAGGAATTTGGTAAGATTCACATCACTAGAAAGCTTCATCTTCTTTCGTAAACGGTAACGATGCACCTCCACACCTCTAACCGAAATACCCATTAGAGGAGCTATTTCTTTTGAACTGAGATTCATTTTTAAATAAGAACATAGTTTTAGATCCTTACTCGTAAGCTTAGGATATTCCTTTAGAACGTCTTTAAAGAAATCTTCATGTACTTCATTGAAATTCGTTTCAAACACCTTCCATTCATCCTTATTTTTCACGGCTTTATTAATCTTATTCATTATATGTTTTAGCCGGAACTGATTTGAAAATTTATTTTTATCCTTACTTAATTCCGTCTGGATTTCCATAAGCACCTCATTTTTTTTAGCGGCCATCATGGTTGTATTGGCAAGTTCCTTTCTTTTAATATCTATTTCATGCATCAGCCTCTCTTTCTCAAGCTGATTTAGCCGATCCTGATGTTCTTTTTCAAATTTTGTTTCTAACTGCAATTGGTGCTTTTTCAATTTTTGTTGATTGAACCAGTACATGATTGCTATAAGGGTAATTACAAGCAATATGTAGACAAACTTCATCAATGATGACAGATACCAGGGCGGCTGAATGTGGAAATTGAATGCTGTTGTATTAGCTTTTATACCCGGAGAAAGCATGGAACTTAATTCTAATTTATAGTCACCATGGTTGAGATTACGAAGATTAATATATCCTTTTCTTGCGTCCCCCTCCAGGGAATCATCCCCACTGAGTTCATAATGGAGGAAAGAACTTTCAGAATCTGGCATTCCAACCCGAATGGCGAGGTTTTTAGAATCTGGATAAGAAATGGAAGGTTTTTCCTTTAAACTATAAGATCTATAGCCATCAGAAAAATTAATCACAAATGGGGTGCTAATCCATTCTCTTTCTTTTCTATGTTTGAGTTTATTAATATTAAGCCTGGCAAATCCATCATTTAAAGCAATTAGAAAGACAGAGTCATTCTCCCGAATGAACTTTTCATTAGATTTAACCAGCCTGTCGCCAAATTTATCAGAGGGAAGAAGGATATTACTGTTTTTGAGGTCGGTGTACATTACACTTTCATCCCTTTCATCCACAAAGAAATATTCTCCTTTGCCGGCGTATACCAGCCGGCAATTATTGTATTTTGAAAATTCTTTAAATGCTTCAAATTTTCCCTTAAAAGGATTGTATTTATACCATTTGGTGTTTAAGTAAACGATTATCTGATCATTGACTTTATAAAGTTGGGGACTAAAATTCGCCTTGCCATCTAAACCTGGCAGCTTCTCAATTTTTGAAAAAGTAGTATCATTTTTACGAAACAGATGGTAAATTCCTTCATAAGGGTGAGCTGCCCAAATACTGCCATCACTATCGAAAACAGCTTTTTTCACAGGAAAATTCACCTCTTTAAGATCTTCAAGTTTTTCATTTATAGGATCATAAAAGCTCAAACCTGTATAGTGACAGAGCAAATATTTGCCTTTATTTTCCTGATCTTCTTTAAAACAGTAACTTCCGGTATGCGTATCAATGGGTTCAAAAGTATTCTCTACTATTTTAAAGGTACCCGCATTATGATTCGCATAAAGATCCCCATTTATTAATTCAAGATTCCAGGTATGACTCTGTGAATTCTCGATCTGCTCAGGAACCATATCTTTAAACCTGTAAGTCCCTGTATTGGAGGCGATAAAATAATTATTCTTGTAAGAGGCAATGTCATAAACAGCGCCAATTTCGCCCGATTTATCGGTATAAAAACTGAACGGAGAATGAAGATCTATTGCGTCAATTCCTTTATCTAAAGCAAGCCACAGTTTATGATGGGCATAATGCATCCCCAGAACCGTATTATTTTGCAATCCGGAGGTACGATTATATAAATTCACCTTTCCATCTTTGTAATGAATGATCCCGTTTTTAAGGGTTCCAAGAATAATTTCATTGGGAGAAAGAATTAATAAATGATTAAGTTCAAATTCCGATAGCAGCTTATGGATAAGAGGATCAGGGAAGGATCTTAACTTATCACCGGAATAGATGTACAAATTATCTGTGGTGCCTATATAAAGGGAATCTTTATATTTTTTTAAATCAACTATCTTTTTTCCCTGCAAAGCTTTAAAATCTGCCATAGTTTCAGCTTTCGTTCCATCCTCATTAAAAAAACTTATTCCTTGAGAACCTTCTGCTGCAACAAGATGACCTTTAAAAGTTTCCAGCGCGGTACAGTTAATACTGGTGAATTTCTTTATTTGGTTATTAGCATATTTATAGATAGCTCCGAAGGATCTGAAATAAATATCATCTTTAAAGGATATGATCTGCCAGAATTCATCGCTTCTTAAATTAAGATCTTTCATTAGCGGACTTAAAGACCTATAAACCAATTGTCCTTTATCATTCCTGCTCCAATAGCCAAATTCATTATAAGATCCTGTATAAATTCTATTATTGAAAGGATATACGGCGCGAATAATTGACTGGGTATCTAAAGACAATAGCTCCCAGCTTAAACCGTCATAAACCAGTAATCCCTGATTATTCGCAGAATAAATTACTCCTTTGTCATCAATAGCAATTTCCCAATTCTGACTTCCACCTCCGTAGGTATTGGGAGAATAACTTTGTATAGGTGGCACAAGTTGCTGAGAATAGGCCGAAGCTACACTTAAAACAATGGCAAACAATGTTTTACAGACTTTACTAAACATTTATGAAATGACTTTGTGAAATTAATGAGCAGGTAAAAAGATACAATATTTTTAAATTTTGAAGTACTTTTTATAAAATTAATTGAGGTGCTTTACCTTTAAACCAACTACAATTTTGAATGTCTGAAACTGTTTTTTCCGGGAGCAGTATATTTGCAAGGATTTCAGTACATCAGCTTCGGGTAGTTAAGAAAGAAACTTAGGACGAAAATCCGGAGAAGAGACACAGGAAACCTACGAGATTCCTTTTATGAGTTTTTTAATAAAATTTAAGGTTCCTCGTTAATTTTTTAAGGAAATTTTTACCTCCTGGGGAAATAGCTCAAAACTTTAAGAATATTTAAAGTAAATACTCCGCTTTAACATAAATAAAATTTGCTTAAATTTGTTGCTTCAACTAATTAAACATTTTAACAATGAAAAAATTATTCTTACTATTTGCTGTTGCAACAATGACCCTTTCAATCTATTCCTGTAGAGAAACGACTCAGGAAAACGCGGAAGACGCAGTAGAAAATACTGGTGATGCGATTGAATCTGCTGGAGAAAATGCAGAAAACGCCGCAGAAAACGCTGGTGATGAAATGGAACAAGAAGCAGAAGGCACTGATGACATGAATGCCGATGACGATATGAATACTGATGATGATATGTAGTCTTTAAATATTCCAAATCCTTAAAGCCATTCTTGCGAATGGCTTTTTTTATAAGAAAGAAAAAAATGAAAATGCTGAAAAAATTTACATGCCTGTTCTTATTGACCCTTTTTACCATTGGTGCCTTTTCCTGCCGGGAAACTACACAGGAGAAAACCGAAGAAGCTGCCAAGGCCATTGAAAAAGATATTAAGGACGGTGCTGAAAAAGCAGGAGAAAAAATTGAAAAAGGAGCCGAAAAGCTTAATAAGGAGATCAATGAGGAAATTAATGATACCGATGATGGCCTGGAAGAGATCGATGATGCTTCTTAGCCTTTCAATCCTGTCTAAAAATTATTTCTCTCTCTCGATCACGTAGTTCACCATAAGCTCCAGGCTGTCTTTATAAGGTGAATCTGGATAATCCTTCAGGATGAGGAGTGCCTCATTTTGAAATTCCTTCATACGCTTTACCGCATAGTCCAGGCCTCCATTTTTCTTTACAAAAGAAATCACTTCATTTACCCGCTTACGATCTTTATTGTGGTTTTTAACAGAATTTATCAGCCAGTCCTTTTCCTTTTTTGAAACATTGTTCAAAGTATATATAAGAGGAAGCGTCATTTTCTGTTCCTTAATATCGATTCCGGTAGGTTTGCCAATTTTTTCAGCGCCATAATCGAAAAGGTCATCTTTTATTTGAAAAGCCATTCCAATCAGCTCACCAAATCTTCTCATTTTACCAATTTCATTGCTTTCAGGCTTAACTGAAGCTGCCCCGAGACTACAGCAGGCGGCGATCAAAGTAGCCGTTTTTTGCCGAATAATATCATAATAAACCGCTTCGGTAATATCAAGTCTCCTTGCTTTTTCAATTTGAAGCAGCTCCCCTTCGCTCATTTCTTTAACGGCAACCGAAATAATTTTCAGAAGGTCAAAATCATTATTGTCAATAGAAAGTAAAAGTCCTTTTGATAATAAGTAATCTCCAACCAGGACGGCAATTTTGTTCTTCCAGAGAGCATTAATACTAAAGAATCCCCTGCGCCGGTTGGAATCGTCCACTACATCATCATGAACTAAAGTCGCGGTATGTATTAACTCAATAACCGAAGCTCCGCGGTAGGTGCGTTCGTTTACAGTTCCTTCAGAAACCATTTTTGCAACGAGGAATACAAACATGGGGCGCATTTGTTTGCCCTTGCGGTTTACGATAAAATGAGTTATTCTATTTAATAGAGCCACTTTTGAAGACATGGACTCGAAGAACTTTTTTTCAAAAAGTTCCATCTCCTTTTCAACCGGTAGTTTTATCTGGGAAATTACCTTCATAAAGGCGGTAAAGATAAGTATTTTCCTTAAGTCGAAAACACAAAATTAATAGGGTCTTAAGAAGATTTATTAGCCAGTTGTCCACAGGCGGCATCGATATCTTTTCCCCTGGAACGTCTAACCGTGACGGTAATACCATTTTTCTCAAGCATCTCCTGGTACATATCTGTAGCACTGCCTGCTGCCTGCCGGAAATCTCCGTCGTCAATTGGATTGTACTCAATGAGATTGACTTTACAGGGAACATATTTGCAAAACTGCACGAGTGCCCGTGCATCTTCCGGAGTATCATTAATATCTTTCCACACGATATATTCGTAGGTAATGCGGCGTTTGGTTTTGGAATACCAGTATTCAAGGGATTCACGAAGATCTTTAAGCGGAAAAGTCTCATTAAAAGGCATAATTGCAGTTCTCACCTCATCCCTGGCAGAATGTAATGAAACCGCCAGTTTTATCTTCGCCTCGTCATCTGCCAGTTTTTTGATCATTTTAGGAACCCCTGAAGTAGAAACGGTAATTCGCTTTGGAGACATTCCAAGGCCTTCGGGAGAGGTTATTTTTTCTATAGCCTTCATCACGTTGTTGTAATTCATCAGTGGTTCTCCCATTCCCATAAAAACAATATTAGACAAGGGCCTGTCATAATAAAGCCTGCTTTCATTATCGATTGCGACCACCTGATCGTAAATTTCATCAGGATTTAAATTACGCATTCGTTTCAATCTCGCAGTTGCACAAAACTGGCAATCAAGGCTGCATCCCACCTGGGAAGAAACACAGGCAGTGGTCCTGGTTTTAGTTGGAATCAAAACCGACTCTACCGTTAGGGAATCGTGAAGTTTTACCGCATTTTTAATGGTCCCGTCACTGCTCCTTTGCATACGGTCGACCCGAATGTGGTTAATGACGAAATTCTCCTTCAGCATTTCACGGGTATCTTTTGAAATGTTGGTCATGTCATCAAAACTATGCACGCCTTTATTCCATAACCACTCGTAAACCTGAGATCCACGAAAAGATTTATCTCCCTGGGAAATAAAAAATTCCTGAAGTTGCTCTTTAGTTAATGCCCGTATGTCTTTCTTTGATTCTTTCACTTCACAAAAATACAAACCTCACAGGTTTCGAGAACCTGTGAGGTTGATTTTTAAATTATTATAAATTCATTATAATATCAGCATCGCATCGCCGTAAGTATAAAAACGATATTTTTCTTTTACCGCTTCTGCATACGCTTTCTTTACGAAATCATGTCCTGCAAAGGCAGATACCATCATTAACAAAGTTGATTTTGGCGTGTGAAAATTGGTAACCATACAATTAGCGATATTGAAATCGTATGGAGGGAAAATAAATTTGTTGGTCCAGCCGGCAAATTCGTTAAGAGTTTGATTTGAAGATACCGAACTTTCCAATACACGCATCACTGTAGTTCCCACTGCGCATACCTTACGTCTTTCACTCTTCGCTTTATTGATTATATCGGTAGCATCTTTAGTGATAAAAGCTTCCTCACTGTCCATTTTATGCTTTGAAAGGTCCTCAACCTCTACTGGGCTAAAAGTTCCTAAACCTACGTGAAGGGTAACCTCGGCAAAATCCACGCCCTTTATCTCAAGTCTTTTAAGCAAATGTTTTGAGAAATGCAGGCCGGCGGTTGGTGCGGCTACAGCGCCTTCGTTTTTAGCATAGATCGTCTGGTAACGTTCCTCATCCTCAGGTTCTACATCCCTTTTAATGTATTTTGGAAGCGGAGTCTGTCCCAGTTCCTTTAATTTTCTTCGGAAATCGCTATACGACCCATCGTACAAAAATCTCAAGGTTCTTCCTCTGGAAGTAGTATTATCGATTACCTCAGCGACAAGACTCTCGTCTTCGCCGAAATAAAGTTTATTTCCAATCCTGATCTTTCTGGCAGGATCTACAAGTACATCCCATAATTTGGTCTCCGGATTCAACTCCCGCAATAAAAAAACTTCGATCCTGGCACCTGTTTTTTCCTTGTTTCCAAACAATCTTGCAGGAAAAACCTTGGTGTTGTTCAGAACCATCACGTCTTCAGGCTCAAAATAATCGATTAAGTCTTTAAATTTTTTGTGTTCAATTGTCTGCTCTTTTCTATTTAGAACCATTAGCCGTGCTTCATCCCTGTTTTCAGTAGGATACTCGGCCAAAAGTTCTTTAGGCAGCTCAAAATTGAAGTTTGAAAGTTTCATTCCCATAGTTCCGGTTTTAAAAGCTGCAAATATACAATCCCGGAAGGGGGGTTGTCAAGTAAATGACGATTTATTTAAGAATTATTCAATTTCTGAACTTTCAATTCCCAGTTTACTGAAATCTTTCCAAAAATCTGGATAAGATTTGGAAACAACACCGGCATCTTCAATTTCCAAAGGAACACGAAGGGCTAGTGGTGCAAATGCCATAGCCATTCGGTGATCATTATAAGTAGCAATGCGCACATTTTCATTAAGCTTTCCTACTGGAAATAATCTTAAACTATCGCTTGTAATGGCTACTTTAGCCCCAAATTTTTCGATCTCTGTTTTTAAGGCCTGAAGCCTATCGGTTTCTTTAATTTTAAGGGTATGTAAACCGGTTAAATTGCATTCCATATTTAAAGCAAGACAGGTAACCGCAATGGTTTGGGCGATATCGGGCGAATTGGCAAGATCTTCGCTGAGCCTTTTGGCTCTTTTTTTATGTCCTTTTTTTAAAACAATACTGTTCTTTTCAAAAGTGGTTTCCACTCCAAAATTTCGGTAGATAGAAGAAAGACAGCAGTCTCCCTGCCTGCTTGTTTCACGGTAATTGGAAAGCCTGATCTCAGCTCTGTCAGAAATTGCTGCCAGGCTGTAAAAATAGGATGCCGAACTCCAGTCAGACTCTACAGCAATTGATTTAGATGTCAATTCTTTTACTGGCTCTATTTTTACACAATTCCCTTCCAGCTTTCCTTCTATGCCTGCATGTTTCATAATTTCCAGCGTCATAAGAATATAGGGAGTAGAAGTAATTTTCCCATGAAGTATTATTTCAAGCCCATTAGGCAAGGAAGGTGCAATAAGCATCAAGGCAGACACGTACTGGCTGCTAACATTTGCCTGAAGCTTTACACTTTTGGCGCCAAGTTTTTTGCCATTGATCTTAAGTGGTGGAAAACCATCATCCTTCATATATTCAATATCAGCGCCCATCTCACGTAAGGCTTCAACAAGTAAACGGATAGGTCGCTCTTTCATTCTTTTACTTCCCGTAAGCACGACCTCATTGTTTTCCCGGCTGGCGAAATAGGCGGTTAGAAAACGCATGGCAGTACCGGCATGATGGATATCAATAGTCCCTGAATGCTTCTCCAGGGCCATCTGCATCACTTTTGAATCATCGCTGTTGGAAAGGTTTTCGATTTCAATTTCAGGAAAAAGCGCCTGCAGGATAAGTAATCTATTGGATTCACTTTTTGAGCCTGTAATTTTTAGATCACCTTCAAGCTCTTTTCGGGTGTGGGATAAGGAAATAGTCATTGCAAAGTTTAAACTGCTAATTTAACTTTTCTTTTGTTTTACATGAAACTGACCGAAGGCTAAAATAAATCCATAAAGGAAACCTCCCATAAGCTGTGCGAGTACAAACCTCAACCAGTTTCCATTTTCAGTCCTGTCCTGAAAAAATTGGGCAAAATGAAATCCGCCGTAATCGAACATCATGGTGATAAAGTTGTAAATAAGAATAAAAGCCAGCCCTAACCATAAAACCGATTTCCAAAAAGCCTTCATCTTAAGAAAAGCCTTAGCCTTCATTATTTAAGTTTTTTGTTATTCTGATGTCTTTTGTGATCGCGTTTGGCCTTTAGATCCATCTTTTTATCGAAGGCATCCTGAAGGTCGATACCGGTTTGATTCGCAAGGCAGAGCACCACAAAGACAACATCGGCAAGTTCTTCGCCAAGATCTTTGGTTTTATCACTTTCTTTTTCGCTTTGCTCCCCGTAGCGACGTGCAATGATCCTTGCCACCTCGCCAACTTCTTCGGTAAGCTGCGCCATATTGGTGAGCTCGTTAAAATAGCGAACGCCATGCTCATTGATCCAATCATCTACCGCTTTCTGTGCTTTTTTTAAGTCCATCTGTTGAAACTTTTCCCAAAACTATACTTTCATTTTGTTTTTCAATAATTATTTCCGCACAGAATGTGAAAATCAACTTTTTTCTTTCGAATCAATCAAAATTGTCACCGGTCCATCATTTAAAAGCTCAACTTTCATATCGGCACCAAATTCTCCGGTACCGATCTTTTTCCCGAATTCCTTTTCGAAATGAGCGACGAACTTTTCGTACATAGGCTCAGCAAAATCAGGCTTTGCTGCTTTTATAAAACTGGGGCGATTTC
Source organism: Christiangramia fulva (assembly GCF_003024155.1). NCBI lineage: Bacteria > Pseudomonadati > Bacteroidota > Flavobacteriia > Flavobacteriales > Flavobacteriaceae > Christiangramia > Christiangramia fulva. The sequence goes on along the minus strand of NZ_CP028136.1, from coordinate 2,105,005 downwards.
CTTTTTTTGTACTCGCGTGAAGTGTAAACTGGCTTACCACAATGGCATCGCCATCAACATCTTTTAGAGAATTATTCATCGCATTATTCTCGTCTCCGAAAATCCGCATATTGATGATCTTTCGGCATAGCCATTCAATGTCATCCTGAGTGTCGGCTTCTTCAATTCCCAGTAAAATAAGAAGTCCGTTACCGATCTTTGCCGAAATTTCACCTTCAATAGTTACAGATGCTTTGGATACACGTTGTAAAACTGCTTTCATTATTTTTGAAATTGATCAATTCTATAATTGCTTTCCTCCCCTTCCATCAGCTGAAGATAACTTTTATAGCGTGACCACGCAATTTCATCATTTTCCAGTGCCTCTTTGACCGCACATTTCGGCTCTTCTATATGCAGGCAATTATGAAATTTACAATTCTGTTTTCTTTCGAAAAATTCAGGGAAATAATCGCCAATTTCTTCCCGTTCCATATCGACCACTCCAAAACCTTTAATTCCCGGAGTGTCTATAATTCGTGCCCCAAAACTGAGGTCGAACATTTCGGCAAAGGTCGTGGTATGCTGGCCCTGCTGGTGTTGCTCTGAAATTTCCGCGGTTTTAAGATCAAGAGAAGGCTCAATGGCATTGACAAGCGTAGATTTTCCGGTGCCGCTATGGCCTGAGATCATACTGGTTCTGTCCTTCATCATGGCGACCACCTTATCAACATTCTTTCCTGTCTTTGCGGAAATTCCTATGCACTCATATCCAATATTTCGGTAGAGCTCTGCCAGGTATTTTACTTCGGCAAGTTCTTCAATAGAATAGGTATCGACTTTATTAAATAGAAGCACCGCTTTCACATGATAGGCCTCTGCGGTTACCAGAAAACGATCGATAAATGTGGTTAAAGTAGGCGGATTATTAAGCGTGATTAGTAAAAAAACCTGGTCAATATTCGCGGCGATAATATGAGTTTGTTTGGAAAGGTTTACCGATCGCCGAATGATGTAATTCTCGCGAGGAAGTATTTTTTTTATAATACCGGTATCCCGGCCTTCTTCCTCAGCCGGATCAAAAACCACCACATCTCCAACCGCCACTGGATTGGTACTTTTTATTCCCTGAATTCGAAATTTTCCCTTGATACGGCACTCATAGAGTTTATTATTTTCAGCTTTAACCGTATACCAGCTGCCAGTAGATTTATATACCGTACCCTTCATGAATATTTTTTAATCCTGTCATAAAATTTTTGAAAAAATATTAAAGTTTTAAAATATATTTGGCTTCTTTTTTAACCAATCATAAACTTATGTACAAATTTAATTTTAAAATTTTTACAGTACTTTTCCTATTTGGTCTGGGAATAGTATCTGCTCAAACAAAGCTTTATCAGCATCCCGATTTTGAGCAAAAAACAAAAGATCACAAGATCATTGCGATCCTTCCCTTTGACGCAAAGGTAAGCCTTAGACCTAAACAAATGAAAGAGTTAAGCGAAGAACAATTCGCTGATATTCAAAAGAACGAGGGCTTTTCTGTGCAAAACTCGATGTATTCCTGGTTTTTGAACCGCAAGAAAAGAGGAAGCCTGAAAGTTGATGTTCAGGATCCTAAAAAGACAAATGTTCTTTTACTACAAAACAACATCGACTTAAAAGCGGTGACTTCTGAACAACTGGCCCAAATCCTTGGTGTTGATGCAGTTATTACCGGTACTTTTGAAACCGATAAACCAATGTCTGATGGTGCTTCCATCGCCCTGGGACTGCTGGTTGGATTTTGGGGAGCTACCAATACCGCCACGATCAATATGAGTGTTAACAACGGTACCGACGGCGAACTACTCTGGAACTACAATAAGAAAGTTGCCGGAAGCCTTGGTAGTAATAATGATGCACTAATTAACACCCTAATGCGCAAAGCTTCTCGCAGATTGGGTTATACCGATTAATTTCTTCCTGAAAAATCAAAAATTTAAAAGCCTGAGTTCAGCAAATTTTGAGCTCAGGCTTTTTTTATAAACTTAACCGGTGGAAGTTATCCTATTCCGTCAATAATTTTCTGTTGATGGTTGATCGATTCCTGGTGGATCGCCTTGAACATTCTCAAAACAAATTCTTCACTCAGGCCTTTTTCCTCACCTTCAAGAACCATTTTTCCAAGAATCTCATTCCATCTTTTAGTTTGTAGAATTGCCACATTCTGCTCTTTTTTAACCTGGCCGATCTCTTCTGAGATCTTCATTCTCTTGGAAATGATATCCAGGATCTGACTGTCGGCAATGTCAATTTTGGAACGCAAGGTGTTCAGTTTGTTTTGATATTCCTCGCTTGCAGAAACCTCTTTTCGTACTTTCAAATCTTTCATAATCTGTTTTAAAGTATCGGGAGTAATTTGTTGTTTGGCATCGCTCCAGGCATCATCAGGTGTATGATGAGTTTCAACCATTATTCCATCGTAATTGAGATCCAGGGCAGTCTGGCACAGATCAAAAATAATATCTCTTCTTCCTGCAATATGCGATGGATCAAGGATAAGTGGCAGGTCAGGAAATTTATTCTGAAGTTCGATTGCGATCTGCCATTCGGGATTATTTCGATATTTCGTCTTTTCATAAGCTGAAAATCCGCGGTGGATCACTCCCAGGTTCGAGATATCGGCTGTATATAATCTTTCCACAGCTCCCAGCCAAAGTGCCAGATCAGGATTTACAGGGTTTTTAACGAGTACGATCTTATCTGTTCCTTTTAGTGCATCGGCAATTTCCTGAACAATAAAAGGAGAAACGGTAGTACGCGCCCCAATCCAGAGAATATCCACATCGTGCTTCAATGCCAGATCAACATGAGTAGGATTTGCAACTTCAGTAGTAGTTAACATTCCTGTTTCTTCTTTGGCTTTCTGAAGCCATTTTAGCCCGAGGGAGCCCACGCCTTCAAAATTTCCCGGCCGGGTTCGGGGTTTCCAGATTCCAGCGCGCAGTACGGTAGCATCACTGTCTTTTAACTGATGTGCGATGGTTAGCACCTGTTCTTCGGTTTCGGCGCTGCAGGGCCCCGCGATTACGAGCGGATGATCCAGTCCGAAATCATCTAACCATTTTCTAAGTTCTTTCTTATTTTCCATTTTCCAGTTTCTTTAAGGGTTCATTTTCTGTTATTCCGTTTAATACTGATTTTATATGATTGGTTTTATCCATTTCGCTGAAAACTTCTTCAAAATTATCTTTAGAAAGCAATTCTCTGAAGTGCGATAAATTGGAAATATATTCATCCAGGGTTTCCAGCACATTATCTTTATTCTGTGCGAAAATCGGGGTCCACATAGCGGGGGAGCTTTTGGCAAGCCTTACCGTGGATGCGAAACCACTTCCCGCCAGGTCAAAAATATCCCGCTCGTTCTTCTCTTTTTCCAACACAGTTTTGCCCAGCATGAATGAACTTATATGTGACAAATGGGAAACATAGGCAATATGGCGGTCATGCGATGCAGGATCCATATACCGGATTCTCATCCCAACTGAGTGGAAAATTTCGAGGGCTTTTTCCTGAAGCTTAAAAGCTGTTTTCTCCACTTCGCAGATAATATTCGTTTTTTTGGAGAACAATCCGTTTATCGCCGCTGATGGTCCCGAAAATTCTGTTCCGGCAATGGGATGGGCCGCAAGAAAGTTCCTTCTTTTGGGATGATCGGCAACCAGCTGACAAATTTTCTCTTTAGTTGAGCCGGTATCGATCACCACGCAGTTTTCAGGTACTAATTCCAGAATTTCGGGTAGCAATTTAATCGCCGCATCCACAGGAATTGCTAAGTAAACCAGTTCGGCATTACAGAGATCAGAGAAATTTGCCTCTGCATCAATAATTCCGGTTTCGAGTGCCTGCTGAAGATGTTCCTCTTTCGCATCGATCCCGAAGATCTTTACTTTCGGCATCACCTGTTTCAGGTCCAGCGCAAAAGAACCTCCTATCAATCCTGTTCCAATTATAAAGACATTCATCGTTTGATCCTGTTTAGAGCTTCGTTGATCGCATTTTCTGAAGCGCAGAGTGAAAGGCGCACATAACCCTCCCCGTTCGAGCCAAAAATAAAGCCCGGTGTAGTGAAAATATCGTATTTATAAAGCAATTCATCAACCACTTCAGCTGAAGTTTTACCTGCAGGGACCTTCGCCCAGACAAACAATCCTGCCTGGTCTTTATCAGCCTCACAACCCAATTCCTTTAAAAATTGCATGACCAGTTTTTTGCGATCGCTGTAAATCTTATTCTGTTTTTCAAACCAGTCTTCTTTCAGTTTTAAAGCTTCCACTGCCCCGGCCTGAACAGGATAGAACATCCCGCTATCCATATTCGATTTTACCCTTAAAACCGAATCAATATTTTTCCTGCTTCCAACCAGCATTCCAACGCGCCATCCCGCCATATTGAAACTTTTGCTCAGGGAATTAAGCTCCATAACATAATCACTTGGGTTTTGCTTTTTAATGGCACTCGAGGGTTTTGAATTCTGAATAAAACTGTACGGATTGTCATTGATCACAAGAATCTTATGTTTTTCGGCAAAGGCTGTGATCTCTTCAAAAAATGATTCCGGAGCCCGGGTTCCCGTTGGCATATTCGGATAATTGATCCACATAAGTTTCACCTTACTCAAATCTTCTTTTTCCAGCCCTTCAAGATCAGGCAGCCAATTGGTTTCATCTTTAAGATCGTAATTTCTGATCTTTGCTTCGAGCAGTTGGCTTACGGAGCTATAGGTGGGATAACCCGGATTTGGCAGCAGAACCTCATCATCTTTATTCAAAAAAGCCATGGAAATATGCATGATCCCTTCCTTACTGCCCATTAGCGGAAGGATTTCATTCTCAGGGTCAAGAGAAACTCCATAAAAATGATCATAGAAATTGGCAATTTCCTCGCGCAATTCATTAATTCCTTTATAAGGCTGGTACTGGTGCGCATTGTTGCTGGTAAGAGCTTCATTCAAAGCTTCGATAACCTCCACTGGCGGAGCAAGATCTGGACTTCCTATCCCGAGATTAATAACCGGTTTTCCCTGTTTGCGCAACTCGGCAACCTCACGAAGTTTTTTCGAGAAATAGTATTCCTGGACTTCTCCAAGTCTGTCTGCCGTGATCATATCAGATTATTTTTATAGATCCCTAATATTTTTAATTCTTCTGTCATCAGTTTCAATACGTCCATCGCTCTTTGAAAATCTTCCGGTCTTTCGAAGATCACATCTACAAAAAACGAATATTTCCAGGGTTCATCGATCACCGGAAGCGATTGGATCTTGGTCATATCCAGGTAACAATCCCTGATGATATTCAAAATTGAAACCAGGCTTCCCCGCTCACTTTTCAGATCGAATTTGATCGAAGCTTTGTCCAGCTTTTCACCATTTGGCTTTTTCTGCTCCCGCCCTAATACCAGAAATCTCGTCGCATTGCTTTTAATGGTATGGATCTCTTTAGCCAGGATTTCCAGACCGTACATTTCAGCAGCCGCAGGACTTGCCACGGCAGCTGTCTTTTTAAGTTCCTGCTCCGAAATTCTCTTTGCAGCCTCCGCAGTATCACTGTCTTCAATAAGCTTGATATGCGGATGTTTTTTAAAGAAATCCTTACACTGCAACAGTGCCATCGGGTGAGAAAACACCTTTTTTATATCCTCGATTTTCTGACCTTCCAGCGCCATCAAATTCATATTTACCGGCGTGTAATGCTCGCCTATGACTTTTAAATTATACTCATCGATCAGGGCGTAATTAGGTAAAATCGAACCGGCTATGCTGTTTTCAATCGCCATCACCGCTTCATCGGCTTCTTTTGAAGCCAGCTTCTGCGCCAGCTCATGAAAAGAAAGATATTCCAAAACTTCCACCTCTTTATGGTAGTAATCCATCGCCACCAGATGATGAAATGATCCTTTTATCCCCTGGATCCCTATTTTTTTATTCATAAATGCATCAATAAAAAAAGCCCCGATTTTCGATCGAGACTTTTATATAATTTTATTTTTAGTTAATCATATAGCATTCCCGATCCTATCTCTGAAATAGAAATAAAAATAATAGAATGCGTTCCAGCTGATTAATCCAGTCATTTCCAGTATTATTGAGCGACTAAAGTAGCGCATAAATTTTAGTTTCAAAATAATTTTTGCTGAAATTTTACAGATTTCAGAAATTCGGAATTTGAAGGCTGTTTTTCTGCGAATTACAATTTAAAGCCTTTTTATTTCGTTGAAAGATTGAAAAGTTTTCTGAAGCCACAGTATATTTTTATTCCTAATTTTGACAGAAGAAGCCTATGTCTATAAGTGTACATAACATATCAAAGCATTTTGGCGACCAAAAAGCGCTAAATGCCGTCAGTTTTTCCATCAATAAAGGAGAGATCGTCGGATTTCTTGGGCCGAATGGCGCCGGAAAATCTACTTTGATGAAGATCCTCACCGGTTATCTTCCCGCTGATGAGGGAAAAGCTGAAATTGTAGGCCTTGATCTGGAAAATCAGCTTTCAGAAGTTCAAAAGCGAACCGGTTATCTTCCCGAACACAATCCGTTATACACCGAAATGTATGTACGCGAATATTTGGATTTTGTGGCTTCGGTTTATAAAAATGCCAAAAAGCCTAAAATTGAAGAAGTCATTCAAATGACCGGCCTAAAACCTGAAGCCAATAAAAAGATCGAGCAGCTTTCCAAAGGTTACCGCCAGAGAGTCGGACTGGCCGCGGCGCTGCTTCACGATCCGGAAGTACTGATCCTGGATGAACCTACTACAGGCCTGGATCCAAACCAGCTGGTGGAAATTCGGGGACTGATCAAGAAAATTGGACAGGATAAGACCATTTTCCTTTCCACTCATATAATGCAGGAAGTAGAGGCGATCTGTGATCGTGTGATCATAATTAATAAAGGACAGATCGTAGCCGATAAAAAACTGGAAGAATTGCGGGCTCACGAAGAGCAGGTGATCTTTGTGGAATTTGATTATAAGATCGAAAATGTAGCTTTGCAGCGCATTCCCCATCTTAAAAGTTTTAAAAATACCGGCGGATTTTCTTACGAACTTATATTCGACACCAAAGAAGACATGCGGCCTGCCGTTTTTGATTTTGCTCATGACCACGGTTTGAAAACCCTTCAGCTTAATCAGAAAACCAGAAACCTGGAAAGCCTTTTCGCTGAATTAACCAACACTGATGTTTAAGTCCCCTCTGGGGATTTAGGGGCTCTCAAAAATAAGTCTTCCACGGAAGTGTTCATTAACCCTTACCACAGGCGGCCTGTTCACCGAAATAATATCGCCATAACTGTAAATATCGCCTTTCAGGCTTTGCTGCGGATTCACAATAATAGAATTGGTGCCGCGATGAAAAATATCATAATTCTGAACGATAAAATCCCTTCCCTCCAGCCTTCCGTCACCTGCGGCAAAGAAAATATTCACATTTTCGGCCTTTCCGCTTATATAAAAATGAGCATAATTGTCACTGGTAATGCGAAGATTTTTAACATCCAGATCAAGAATAAAATCGCCGTCGGTATGAATTTCCGGATCCATTTCCTGGTTCAGGGAACGCAGCCATAAATTGTCAAATTTCAAGGTCCCGATACTTTCAATAGGAATATTCGAACTGCTTTGAAGCCAGGTAAGATCGGGCGTGGTCACATAAATTTTTGTCACGCCATAATCCCTAAATAAATTGCAGCCGTTTTCATTATAAAGCAACAACCGCCCATTTTCTACTTCTGCTGAAACCTCATTCATCAAATTTTTTCCCGTTTCGATTACCACTTTCTGCTCCGGACCCTGCTGAATATATAATTTGATACGTTCAAATACCTCAATTTCGGTAAAAGGCTCAACTGAAACTTCCTTCTGAATGATCTTTCCGGCTTTCTGAAAACAATCTGGAGCATTTTCGGTTTCACAACCAAAAACGACGAAAATCATCATGAATGCAATTAACCTTTTCATAATCTGTACCCAATTGAAAGTTCCACGCATTCCGCGTTTGCACCGTGTGCCCTCAAACTCACCGAAGTCCACCAGTCGTCATTGATTTTCCGCTCGAGCCCCACCCGATTATAAACCTGGTCCACATAATCGGTATATGGATAATACGCATAAAAGCCTAGCTGAGTGATGAGCGACATTTTATTAAAGGTGAGTTTATGCCCAACAAATACACCCACCCGTTTGGCATCTTCCTCGCCCGTCGTGGTTTGCTGTGGAAAAGCTATAGATTTATATTTTATAAATTCTTCAAGAGAACGGGAAAAGAAAATTTCTGCTCCGGCCTGGAGTGTGCTTTTATGATTCAACACTTTATCGGCGTAGGCAGCGATGGTAAAAAATGGCAATTGCGGAGAACCAACCACACCGGTAGTATTCACTCCACCACGCAAAGCAAAATTATAATGAACCGGTTCTGTATATTTTTCTTTCGGGCCTCGTGGAATATAATTAGGAATATCCTCATGTTCCAGCATATAATTCAGCCCAAGGTTAAAAGTAAAGGTATTTGTACTGTGATTCGGGGAGCCGAGATCGGCATTGGAATAATGGATTAATGTAATCCCTGCCTGCACTCCAAGACCTTCAAAAATATTTTCCTTTTTAAAATTCCCCATCAGGTAAGTGGTACTCAGAAAATGGGTTCCGTAGGCATTATTCCGGTAATTATCATTTTGATCATAAGGAGTCGTGGCATAAGCCACTCCCTGCCCGATGCGGAACATGAATTTCCGCTTTAGCGCATAAAAGCTCATATGAGCATAAAGGCCCATATTTTCTCCCAAATACTGATTTTTCAGATCCTGATAAATAAAAGAAAAGCCAAAATCTGGATAATTATACCGTCGTTCCCATTTTTCAAATCCGTAGGTCTTGCGGTTATAAGTTAAAATAAAACCGGTAGGATGACCGGTGATCAAATGTGAAATATCGGGATTATGCTCAACAATGCTCCCATAATAAAAATTCGCATCCAGGGAATGGAATTTCGGGATTTCATTTTCCTGCCCAAGTGCAAACAGAGTGGAAAGCAGAAAAAAGACTGGAGCGATTTTTTTCATACGAAGGCAAATCTAAGATATTTACGAAAAAAATCACCTTTAGGTTGAAAAATCAAAAAACGGCTGAAGCGATCTGCTCAATATTGCTGCTTTTGCCCATAGAATAATAATGCAGCACAGGCACGCCAAAATCCATTAATTCTTTAGATTGCTGGATACACCACTCGATACCCAGTTGCCTCACCTCCTTATTGGATTTACATTTTTCAACTTCAGAAATCAACTCTTCCGGGAGATCAATTTTAAAAACCTGCGGTAATAATTGCAGATGTTTTTTGACTGCAATAGGCTTGATTCCTGGGATTATGGGTACCTCTATGCCCATTTCCCGTGCCGCTTTTACAAATTCGAAAAATTTCTGGTTGTCGAAGAACATCTGGGTTACGATATAATCGGCCCCGGAATCTACCTTTTCCTTAAGCCTTTTCAGATCAGATTTTAACGAAGGTGCTTCCATATGCTTTTCGGGATACCCGGCTACTCCAATACAGAATTCAGAATTATAATCGGTTTCGATCACATCATGCAAATATCGGCCGGTATTCAGGTCTTTGATCTGCTTCACCAGCTCACAGGCGAAGTTATGACCACCTTCCGAAGGTTCAAAATACTTCTGATGGCTCATCGCGTCACCGCGCAGCGCCATTACATTCTCAATCTCGAGATACTGACAGTCCACAAGCAGATATTCGGTTTCCTGCTTGGTGAATCCGCCGCAAAGCACATGTGGGACGGTATCAACATTGTATTTATGTTTTATGGCCGCGCAAATCCCAACGGTTCCCGGTCGCATACGGGTAATTTGCCGATCAAATAGTCCGTCACGTTCAACATAAACAAACTCCTCACGGGAAGTGGTCACGTCTATGAATGGCGGCCTAAATTCCATCAGCGGATCGATATTATCATAGAGTTCCTGGATATTTTTTCCTTTTTTTGGCGGAATGATCTCGAATGAAAACAGGGTTTTCCCGTTTGCTTTCTGGATGTGCTCTGTTACTTTCATTTAAACTTATATCAGCTAAAAGCTTTAAGCTATAAGCCTAAAGCAAATTTTATCACTTTAATTATATTTTTTTAATAGATCTTCGAGGTCTTGAAAAACTGGCAGATCTACTCAATACTTACTACTAACTACTCTATACAATAATCTAATCCGCGATATTCGGATTCAGCCATTTCTCTGCTTTTTTCAAGGGAATTCCTTTTCGTTCGGCATAATCTTTCACCTGGTCTTCCTTGATTTTTCCAAGTCCGAAATATCTGGCTTCCGGATTAGCAAAATAATAACCACTAACACTCGCTGCCGGCCACATCGCCAGACTTTCGGTTAATTTCACGCCAATTCTTTCCTCAACCTTCAAAATATCCCAAATGGTCAATTTCTCCAAATGATCGGGACAGGCGGGATATCCAGGTGCAGGACGAATGCCTTTATATTCTTCTTTTATCAGGTCTTCATTGCTCAGGCTTTCAGCCGAAGCATAGCCCCACTCGTTTTTTCTCACTTTTTTATGAAGGTATTCGGCAAAAGCTTCGGCAAGTCGATCGGCTAATGCTTTGATCATGATCGAATTATAATCGTCATGATTTTTTTCATATTCTGCCGCTATTTTATCGGTTCCAAAACCTGTGGTCACGCAAAAAGCACCTACATAATCCTGAATTCCCGTTTCCTTAGGCGCGACAAAATCGGCAAGGGCGAAATTGGGCTTCTCACCATATTTTTTCAGCTGCTGGCGAAGCGTTCTGAAAATCGTCTTTTTCTTCTCTGAATCCTGGTTGTATTTAACTTCGATATCATCATTTACTGAATTCGCTTCAAAAAGTCCGAAAACAGCCTTTGCTTTAAGCAGTTTTTCATCCAAAATTCGCTTCAGCAGAACTTTTGCATCTTCGAAAAGAATCTGCGCCTGCTCCCCAACCTTTTTATCTTTAAGAATATCCGGATAACGGCCGTGTAGGTCCCAACTTCTGAAAAACGGACTCCAGTCAATATAATCCAGAAGTTTATCCAGTTCAAAATCTTCGATTACCTGGATTCCTAACTGGTTTGGTTTAAAAATTTCGGTAGATTCCCAGTCAATTTTGAACTTATTTTCTCGGGCTTCCTCAATGCTCAGGAAGGATTTAACCTTGCTGCGCTTTTTAAAATTCTTCCTGAATTTGTCATATTCAACTTTCAGATCAGATTTGTATTTTTCGCGTGTAGTTTCCTTGAGCAAATCGCCCACCACGGTCACCGCCCTTGAGGCATCGTTCACATGGGCCACCGCATGTTTGTATTGTGGATCGATCTTTACCGCGGTATGGGCTTTGGAGGTCGTCGCGCCACCGATCAACAGCGGCACCGAAAATTCCTGGCGCTCCATTTCTTTGGCGAGATACACCATTTCATCCAGCGACGGAGTAATGAGTCCGCTAAGGCCAATGGCATCAACGTTTTCCTTTTTAGCGGTTTCGATGATCTTTTCCGGTGGCACCATTACGCCGAGATCGATAATTTCATAATTATTACAACCCAAAACCACGCCAACGATATTTTTCCCGATATCGTGTACATCGCCTTTTACGGTTGCCAACAAGACTTTTCCTGCCCCCCCAACCCCCGATGGGGGCGCTTTTTTCAACTCTGCTAAAATCTTTTTCAGAACTTTTTCAGTTTCATTTAAAACTGCTTCATTTGAAAATCTTATCACTCTGAATTCCTGAGATTTTAACCACTCAGTTCTTTCTTCATCGCTCTTTTTATTCTCCGGGAGCTGATGAATAAGCCCGTCAACTTCTATTATAAGTTTTTCTTTCAGGCAGATGAAATCGGCGATATAACTGCCAACAATATGTTGTCTTCTAAATTTGTATCCTTCGAGTTTCTTGTTGCTTAGTGCATCCCATAGCACCCGCTCTGCTTCGGTTGATTTCTCATATCGCATTTTCTTCGCGTACTCCTTCATCTTTCCGTATAGCAAAGGGTCGGCAGTTTGCCAATATGGTTCCCCCTTTGGGGGAGTGGGGGCTTTTTTTGCGGCTTCAATATAGGGTAATAAATAAGCCACGGCTTTTTTCATCACCCTTGCCGATTTCACCACTTGTGGCAGGAACATTTTCCCACTTCCGAAGAGGTCTCCCACGACATTCATCCCGATCATCAAAGGTCCTTCGATCACATCCAGAGGTTTTTCGGCCTCCTGCCGCGCCTGTTCTATGTCTTCAAGAATAAAGCCGTCTATTCCTTTTACCAGCGCATGGGTAATCCTATCCTGAAGCGGTTTTTCTCTCCATGCAAGATCGGTTTTTTGCACTTTTTTGGAAGCGACCACATTTTCAGCAAAATCCAGCAATCGTTCCGTGGCATCATCGCGACGATCCAGGATCACATCTTCAACATGTTCGAGCAGGTCTTTGGGAATCTCATCATAAACCTCCAGCATTCCGGGGTTTACGATTCCCATATTCATTCCGGCTTTGATCGCGTGATACAGAAAAGCAGAATGCATGGCCTCACGAACGGGATTATTTCCGCGGAAAGAAAAGGAAACATTGCTCACCCCGCCGCTAACGCTGCAATAAGGGAGATTTTCTTTCACCCAGCGCGTAGCTTCAATGAAATCGATCGCGTTACGACGATGCTCATCCATCCCTGTTCCGACAGGAAAAATATTAAGATCGAAAATAATGTCTTCGGGAGGAAAATTTACTTTGTTTACAAGAATATCATAGGAACGTTTGGTAATTTCAATGCGTCGTTCATAATTATCTGCCTGGCCTACCTCGTCAAAAGCCATCACGATTACAGCTGCGCCGTATCGCCTGATTTTTTTAGCATGCTTAATGAATTCTTCTTCACCTTCCTTTAAACTGATGGAATTCACCACGCATTTTCCCTGGACAACCTGAAGACCGGCCTCGATAATTTCCCATTTCGAGCTATCGATCATGATCGGAACACGAGCGATATCGGGTTCGGCAACCATGAGATTGAGAAATTTCACCATCGCTTCCTTACCTTCAATAAGGCCATCATCCATGTTTACATCGATGATCTGTGCGCCACCTTCCACCTGCTCGCGAGCAACATCGAGGGCTTCTTCAAACTTTTCTTCTTTTATAAGACGCAGGAATTTTCTTGAACCGGCAACATTGGTTCTTTCCCCTACATTAACGAAATTGCTTTCCGGCGTGATAATCAGCGGCTCGAGTCCGGATAATTTTAAGGGACGGGACCCACCCGAACCCCCCATGGAATCTGATTTATTTATTGAATTTGTACTTATAGTACTCATATTTTACAGTTTTCGTCACCCTAAAACAGTTTAACTCCGATGAATCCTCAAGATTTCAGGGTCTCCGTTCAGTTCTCAATTAATTATTTGATTGATGGGATGCTGAAACAAGTTCAGCATGACGTTTAATTTTAATCTTTCGAGGTTTATAATTAGCGGCAATTTCAGCAATTGCCTTAATGTGGGCAGGTGTGGTACCGCAGCAGCCACCGAGGATATTCACCAGTCCTTTTTCAAGGTATTCCTTTACCTGCGCAGCCATCTCGGGAGCTTCCTGGTCATATTCTCCAAAAGCATTGGGAAGTCCGGCATTAGGGTAAGCCGAAACTCCAAAATTGGAATTTCTTGCCACTGCTTCCAGATGTGGCGTCAGTTGTTTCGCGCCGAGTGCGCAGTTAAAACCTATGCTCATCAGCGGAATATGAGAAACCGAAATCAGGAAAGCTTCAGCAGTCTGCCCCGAAAGGGTTCTTCCGGAAGCGTCGGTAATCGTACCGCTGACCATGATCGGGATATCTAAATTCAACTCTTCTTTCAATTCATCAATGGCGAACAAGGCAGCCTTGGCATTCAATGTATCAAAAACGGTTTCCACTAGAAGTACATCCACACCGCCGTCGATCAAAGCCTTAGCTTGTTCCTTGTAATTTTCATATAATTCTTCAAATGAAATCGCCCTGTAGCCGGGATCATTTACATCGGGGCTCATACTCGCCGTCTTATTGGTGGGTCCCATTGCACCAGCGACAAATCTTGGCTTTTCAGGATTTTCAGCCGTTACTTCCTCTGCCACTTTTTTGGCAATTTTAGCCGACTCGTAATTCAGCTCATACACCAGATCCTCCATTTTATAATCGGCCATGGCGATGCGCGTACCTGAAAATGTATTGGTTTCCACAATATCGGCACCGGCTTCAAAATATTTTCGGTGGATATCGGCGATGGCGTTTGGCTGTGTGATTGACAACAGGTCGTTATTTCCTTTTAAGGAAACCGGCCAGTCGGCAAATCGTTTTCCGCGGAAATCTTCTTCAGAAAATTTATATTCCTGAAGCATGGTTCCCATGGCTCCATCGAGTATCAGTATTTTTTGTGAGAGTACGTCTTCTATTTTTGACATTTGATTGTAATAATTGTTATCAAAAAAGAAGGAGGAAAGAATCTTTTGTTATCTATCCGCGCCAGGCGTGGTAGAACGTAGCACCTTCTCCCGTGGGAGGGTTGCTAAGGCTTCAGCGGGTCTATTCCCTCAGCCTTTCTTGATAACGACATTTTATAAATGAACTTATAACGCAAATATAGGGCGAAGCCTTGAATTTGCAAGGATTTTTAGAAAAAGTTAGCTTAAATAAGTTAAAGAGGAAATGAGTTAAAAAGCTAAAAGTAATATTGAAAAAGAATTAACTCATTTCCTTCTTAACTCTTTTACTTTGTTTATTCAATTTTTTCTCCATTCAACTGAACGGCATAACTGATCTCGGCCGCTTTTTCAAGCATTTTGGCAACAGAACAGTATTTTTTCATGGATAGATCAACCGCTCTTTTTGCTTTGGCCGGAGGCACATCGCCTTTCAGAATAAAATCAAGATGAATTTTCTTAAAAACATTCGGAATGGCTCCGTCTACACGGAAACCTTCCACTTCAACCCGTAAATCTTCCAGTTCGTGCTGCTGTTTTTTTAGGATCATCACCACGTCAATACTACTACAGCCCGCGATCCCACGAAGCAATAAATCCATGGGACTGGAACCTTTTGGATCTGCTTCAGATTTATTATCGAGCAGCACGATATCGCCCCGCTCATTTTTGGTTTCAAAAAGATAATTATCGTTGATTCTTCTTAAACTGACCTTCATTTATATGATTTTTAGCAAAGATAACATTCCTTATCTGGATTTGAAGTGCTCATCTAAACTGTTAAGCGCAGCAGTAAAACCTTCCTGAAATCCCATATTCAAAATAGTTTCGAGCTCTTTAGCGGAGTTATATTTTGTTTCTATTCTGACTAAAGTACGCGCCCCTTCCGGTTCAAACTCCACTTTCCAGTAAGCTTTCGGAAGCTCCTCATTCACCTTTCCGTTTTCATCACAGAAAGAATCAATCCCTTCAAAAAGCTGCTCAGGTATTACTAATTTATATTCCACAATGGCATGGTGTTCTTCGCCTTCTGGACCAATCATCGCATAAAACCATTTTCCTCCTTCACGAAATTTCATCGATTTGGTCTTAGCTTTCCAGGGTTTCGGCGCCCACCATTTATCTAGAGTTTCCGGAAGCGTCCATGCCGACCAGACAACATCAACCGGAGCGGCAAATTCTTTCTCAACGATCACCGCATTTTCATCCATATTTATCCTAAAATCCATTTTTAAAGTTTCCATCTGCCTCCTATTTTAAGCTGAAAAAAAATATTTTTTCGTGATTTTTCTGAAACTAATTTAGCCTTTATAAGCTTATGTAACTGAGAAAGAGGAGTTAAAAAAACCTGCGGAAACTAAATCCGCAGGTTTTGGAAAACAAGTATAATAGACTAATTAAACTCCTATACTCTGCACCACTTCCCGCTTGGCTTCTTTTTTTGTTCCATCGAATCCTTCAACACCTCCAACAGTGGTGTATTTCAATACGAATTTCTTATCGGGATGAATTTTTTGATAGGCGCTCTGGCACATGATCGCCGCCTCGTGAAAACCGGAAAGGATCAGTTTCAATTTTCCTTTATAGGTATTCACATCGCCGATCGCGTAAACGCCGGGAATGTTCGTTTGATAATCGTAAGAATTATCAACCTTGATAGCGTTTTTCTCAATTTCGAGGCCCCAGTTGCCAATAGGTCCAAGTTTGGGAGACAATCCAAAAAGAGGAATAAAATCATCCACTTCCCGAAATTCCTCGCCCCGTGCTTCATCTTTATGACGGATCACCACCTGTTCCAGCTCATTTTCACCACGAAGTCCAACGACTTCAGCATTGGTGATCATTTCGATCTTTCCGAGTTTTGCCAATTCAGAAACTCTTTCCACAGAATCCAGCGCGCCACGAAATTCGGCTCTTCTATGTACCAAAGCAACTTCCGAAGCGATATCGGCCAAATAAATCGCCCAATCTAAAGCCGAATCACCGCCGCCGGCAATCACTACCCGACGGTTTCGATAGATCTCCGGATCTTTGATAAAATAAGAAACTCCCTTATCTTCATAATCGCTAATATTCTTGATCGGGGGTTTTCTGGGCTCGAAAGAACCTAATCCTCCCGCAATCGCCACAACCGGAGCATGATGCTGAGTACCTTTATTAGTGGTGACGATGAAAGTGCCATCATCTAATTTTTCAAGGGTTTCGGCACGTTCCCCCAAAGTGAATCCGGGAGAAAAAGGCCTGATCTGTTCCATCAGGTTTTTCACAAGGTCACCTGCCAGGATTTCCGGAAAAGCCGGAATATCATAAATAGGTTTTTTCGGGTAGATCTCTGAACACTGCCCTCCCGGTTGTGGTAAGGCATCAATTAAGTGTGTTTTAAGCTTAAGGAGTCCCGCTTCGAAAACGGTGAACAATCCAGTGGGTCCTGCTCCAATGATCAGGATATCTGTTTTAATCATCTTTCTCTTTTTTTCCAATTAAGGTTTCTGTTATATTATTCAATTCAGTTACTTTGGCTTCGAAATCGCCTTTTATCGTTTTTCGGTATTCGTTCAAATTTTCTACCATTTCGTTTACGTTTTCGGGAATTACCTCCTCGAAGAACTGGCGCAATCGCTTCGCAGTTGTCGGGGATTTCCCATTAGTCGAAATGGCTATTTTCACATGGCCTTTATTTACAATTCCACCCATATAAAAATCACAGAGTTCAGGGGTATCGGCGATATTGGCCAGCAGGTAGCGCTTTTTAGCATCGCGATGCACCCGCTTATTTAATTTTGCATCATTGGTAGCCGCAATCACAATATGCCTTTTCTTCAAATACTTCTTTCTATACCTTCCTTTGGTGAGCTTCACCCCATGTGCTTTCGCGAGGGCTTCGGTCTCGGACAGAAACCATTTCGCCACCACCTCAACATTCGCATTCGGACTGGATTTCAGCAGAAAATGCAACTTTTCATGGCCTACATTTCCGCCGCCAACTACGAGGATGTTCAGTTTGCTGACTTTCAGAAAAACCGGGTATAGCTCGTTTCTTTCTTCCATTTCGCCCCCTTAGCCCCCAACGGGGGTATTGAAATATTCTCTTTTCTGAGCATCATTCTCAAATGCCTTCGGTAAAGCATTCACTTCATTATTTATTTTCTGAAGCTGCTGACTCTCCCGTACCACTTCCCCAATAACGATGATCGCCGGAGCGGTTAATTTCTTTTCAGTAACTACCTGTTCAATCGTATTGATGGTTCCAAAACCTGATTGCTCATTTTCGGTAGTTCCATTTTGGATCACACCTACAGGAATATTTTCTTTTCCGACTTTACTGAAAACATCCACGATCTCTCCCAGTTTTCCCATTCCCATGAGGATCACCACAGTCGCGGTAGATTGAGCCGCAAGTTTTACATCTTCTGAAAGTTTTCGCTGAGTGGTGGTTCCCGTGATCACCCAGAAACTTTCTGATGTTCCTCTTTGGGTTAGCGGTATTCCCACATTTGCCGGGACTGCAATCGAAGAAGTGATTCCTGAAACTACGGCCGTTTCGAGCCCGTGTTTCCTGGCGAAATTAATCTCTTCGGAACCTCTTCCGAAGATAAAAGGATCTCCACCTTTCAGCCGAACAACATGGCCGCGTTCCAAAGCATATTTCACAATAAGTTCATTGATCTCATCCTGAGAATAGCGATGTTTATCCTTTCGCTTTCCGACGAAAATATGCTCGGCCTGAGGCGCATATTCCAGAAGCTCCCGATTGATCAAAGCATCATACAAAACCACTTTTGCGCTTTGTAAAGTTTTTACAGCCTTGATGGTTATCAATTCCGGATCTCCAGGCCCGGCTCCTACTACGGTTAATTTTGGTGTATTAAACATGTTGTACCTCCTTCGTTCTATAGGCATCTACTCTCTTTAAGAATAAATGCGCGTCATCTAAATATTTCTTTGCAAAAGCCTCAGAGGGCTCATTTTCTTTTAACTGATAGGCAAACTCCTTAAATGAAGTTGAAAGTTCTATTTTACCTGTTTCTATAAAAATCTCATCGAACTGGGAAATAATTCCTGCCTGAGTGTTCGTTTTAACATCTTCAGCGGTCAATAAAGCTTTAGCCGAATTCACAATGGAAGTGTAGGAATGATAAATACTGTCACTCCAGGCTTTTCTTTCCAAAGCGGTTTTGGCATTGTCGATCTTTTCTTCGCTTTCAAAAAGCAAAGTCGCTACCAAATCAATAACTACTCCGGCACATTCTCCCACTCCCACGGCTTTGATATATGGCTTTTCATGGCCCCAGTCTATAAAGTCATTTTCGGTGAGATTGGACGTATCGGCCAGATCTTTAAGTAGATCATAGAAATACGTTTTACCCTGACGGTCATAATAGGCTGCATAGCCTTCACCACTTTCAGAATTGGCTTCAAAATCATTCAATAATAATCTTAAAGCTTCCGGACCTCTCTTACTTGGAATTTTCACTACTTTATCGGCAAAACGGCCATTACCGTTGCCAAGGGTTCCGCCACCAAGCAACACCTGAAGCGCAGGAGCCACCGCCTTCCCTACTTTAACCGACATTCCCTGGAAGCCGATCTCAGCCATATTATGCTGCCCGCAGGCATTCATACAACCGCTGATCTTGATGGTAATATCCCGGCCATTAACGAACTGAGGATATTCTTCTTTTAATACATCTTCCAGTACATCGGCAATACCTGTGCTGCTGGCAATCCCCAGGTTACAGGTATCGGTGCCCGGGCATGCAGTAATATCAACCGTTTTGTTATAGCCGGTTTCAGCATAGCCGAGTTTTTTCAATTCAGTATAGAAAAATGGCAAGAATTCTTCTTTAATATGTCGGACCAGAATATCCTGTCTCAAGGTTAGTCTTATCTCATTTCCGGCATATTTCTTCACCAGATCGGCCAGTTCTCTAGCGCCGCCGGTATAAAAATCACCTAAGGGAACGCGAATTCCCACAGCGAACAATCCCTCCTGTTTTTGCGGAAAAACATTGGTATTCTTCCAGGTTTCGAATTCTTTCTGATCTTCTATTTCAACTTCAGGAACTTCCACATTCTGCAAGGGCGGAGCCGCTTCGAATTTTTCAATCTGAAAATCGGGTTGTTTTTTGGAAAGTGCGGTTTGCTGTTCAGCTACCAGATCCATAAAAGCCTCTTTTCCGATATCTTTTATCAGAAATTTCATTCTTGCCTTCAAACGTTTGGCTCTTTCACCATAGCGGTCAAAAACACGAAGCACGCCTTCGATCAAAGGAATCAATTCTTCAACCGGCAGAAAATCGTAAAGCTCATCGGCGTGACGTGGCTGTGAACCAAGCCCTCCACCCAGCATTACTTTAAATCCGCGTTTGCCTTCTTTCAGTTTAGGAATAAATCCGAGGTCGTGGATGTAGCTCAGCGCGGTGTCATCATCTGAAGAAGAAAAGGAAATTTTGAATTTTCTACCCATTTCCTGGCAAATTGGATTCCGAAGGAAAAATTTAAAGGTAGCTTCGGCATAAGGCGAAACATCAAAGGGTTCCTTTGGGTCAATCCCCGCGGTAGGCGAAGCAGTGACATTTCTAACCGTATTCCCACAGGCTTCACGCAGGGTGATATCATCTTTTTCCAGCTGTGCCCACAACTCAGGAGTTCGATCCAGGCTCACGTGATGGATTTGAATATCCTGCCGGGTGGTGATATGCAACCTTCCTGTGGAATATTCATCGGAAACATTGGCAATACGATGCAACTGTTCCGAAGTCACTTTCCCAAAAGGCAGTTTTATACGAACCATCTGAACGCCAGCCTGCCTTTGTCCGTACACTCCACGCGCAAGACGCAGACTTCGGAATTTCTCTTCATTAGCCTTTCCTTCACGGAAAAGCCTGATCTTTTTTTCCAGATCCAGAATATCCTGTTCCACCACTGGATTTTCAATTTCGGTTCTAAAACTTTGCATAATTTTCTTCTTTTTTTCTCTATTCTTCATTTGACAGATGCTGAAACAAGCCTGCCATTCGGGAGGCAGGTTCAGCATGATCCTGCATTTCGTTGGCATTTCGGCAACCTGAACTCTTATCAGTGTCTTTTCATTAATTTAAATTTTCCCTTTGCTTAAAATTTTGAAAACTCATGAAATGAAAAAAGTCCTTTAGAATTCCACCTAAAAGACTTTTTATATCTCTATTAATACAAAAGACTTCTAAGTGTGCGGCGAAAAACGCATACACATGCACATTGATGACATCATCATATGTTTGGAATTCTGTTTCATTTTATTAAGCGTGCAATCCACATTCGCGGTTCGCCAAAACCTTGGTGGGATCGAAATATTTAAATTCGTTAGGCAGATCATATTCCTTTAAATATGCATCCAGCTTTTCATCGCTCCAGTGATAGAACGGACTTACTTTTAAGAGTCCGTCTTTGCTGTAGCTCAAAATGTCTATACTATCGCGGAAAGCAGTTTGTCCCTTCCTCAAATTAGTAAACCAGACATCGGGATTTTGCTGTGCCATGGCTCTTTGGAAAGGCTCCAGCTTCACCTGGCGGGTGAACTCATCATGCAAGGGACTGTCAACTCCGGGAATTCCTTCGTTTATCGCATCACGGTAGGCGGCAGTTTGTCTTGGCGTGTACAACTTCACATTCAAATTTAACTGCTCGATCACCTCTTTTGCATGTTTATAGGTTTGAGGCGTATTATAGCCGGTATCACACCATACAACCGTCACATCAGGCTTTTCTAAAGAAACAGCATGCAGTATAGCCGCTTCATAAGGTCTAAAATTCGTTGTCACTACCGGTTTTTTACTGCCTGCCAGCACCCATCTAATCACCTCAAAAGGGTCTATTCCCCTTAGCTGACTGTTTAAAGTCTTCAATTCTTCTGCCGAATACTTTTTCATAATCTTCTAATTTAAGAAGTATTGATAATCAAAACCTATTTCCCTATCGGGTTAGTAGGTTATTGGCAAATCTATACTTCAATTACTTAATCACCAATTAATTTGTCTCTAAATTTTAATTTTTAACACTTTGCCTATTGAAAGTTTGCAATATCGGCCAGTGTATTTTGTCCTAGCACCTTAAGGGAAGCATCCCTTACCTGAATCATCAGCTTGTGAACAGAACATTTATTTTCGTCGGGGCAATCATCACATTTTTCGTAATAATTGAGGCTTACACAGGGAACCATGGCGATGGGCCCTTCTAAAACCCTAATTACCGCCGTCATTTTTATCTGATCGGCTTCCTTTATGAGATAATAACCTCCGCCCTTTCCTTTTTTTGAACCCAGGAATCCGGATTTTCGCAATTCCAGAAGAATACTCTCCAGGAATTTTTGAGAAATATTCTCACTTTCCGAAATTTCTGAGGTCTGTACAGGTCTCTTACCTTCTTTTCTTGCAATGTAGCTAAGAGCCTTAATTCCGTACTTGGTCTTTTTTGAAAGCATACCGCGAAGATACTTAATTTCAGAATTTTCACCAGTCTGAATATTCCATTTCGCGCTTCCACTTTTCTTTTACTTTTTCACTCTTTACCTACTTTACTTAAAAATTTTAATTTTTTAACGCCTGTTCCAGATCGGCAATTATATCATTGATATGCTCCAATCCTACAGAAACCCTTATCAATCCTTCAGTAATTCCCGCTTCCAGGCTTTCTTCCTTGCTCAGTTTACTATGTGTTGTAGAGGCGGGATGGGTGATGATCGTTCTTGTATCACCCAAATTTGCGGAACGGGAACAAAATTTTAAATTATCGATAAAATTCCGCCCTGCTTCTATCCCTCCTTTAATTTCGAAGGAAACGATGTTTCCTCCCAGTTTCATTTGTTTTTTCGCGATCTCAAATTGCGGATGCGACTTCAGAAATGGATATTTCACCCATTCCACATTTTCATGCCCTTCAAGAAATTCAGCCAGTTTCACCGCGTTTTCACAGTGTCTTTCAATTCGAACTGGAAGTGTTTCCAGACTCTTTGAAAGCACCCAGGCGTTGAATGGCGAAAGTGCCGGACCGGTATTTCTACTGAAAAGATAAATCTCTCGAATCAAATCTTCCCTTCCAACAGTAACTCCACCTAAAACGCGTCCCTGGCCATCGATTAGTTTTGTTGCTGAATGGATCACCAGATCAGCTCCAAATTTTATAGGATTCTGAAGATAAGGCGTCGCGAAACAGTTATCGATGATCAGCAACAGATCATGTTTTTTGGCAATTCTGCCCAATTCTTCCAGATCCAGAATATCAACGCCGGGATTTGTAGGTGTTTCAGCGAAAATGATCTTTGTTTGTGGTTTTATCAGACTTTCAATTTTATCAACCTCATCTACTTTAAAATAGCTGTGGCTAATGTTCCACTTAGGAAAATATTTGGTCAATAAACTATGCGTGGACCCAAAAACCGATCTCGCCGAAATGATATGATCGCCACTATCCAAAAGCGTCGCCAGGGTCGAAAACACGGCCGACATTCCTGTTGCAAAAGCATAACCGCTTTCCGCGCCCTCCATTTTCGCGATCTTCTCGACAAATTCAGAAGTATTTGGGTTTGTAAATCGGCTATAGATATTTCGCTCCTTTTCTTCGGCAAAGCTTGCCCTCATATCTTCTGCATTGTCAAAAACATAGCTCGAAGTGAGATAAAGCGGCACCGAATGCTCCTGAAATTGCGTTCTTTCGGCCTGTGTTCTTATTGCGATTGTTTCTAAATTTTCCATTAAGCAATTTTTTCTGATAATTTTAAAATATCCCCAAACACCCCTCTGGCAGTGACCGCAGCACCAGCTCCGGCGCCCTGTATCACGATAGGTCGGTCGCCATAAGATTCGGTATAGATCTCAAAAATCGAATCGGCTCCCTTAACCTGTCCCAGACTGCTATCTGCCGGCACAGAAACCAGATTCACTTCCAGTTCTCCTTTGTCCTGTTGCAAATCTCCGGAGAGATCGCCTATAAACCTCAAAACATGGTTTGGTTTCTGTTGTTCTTTTATTTTTTGATAGGTTTCGTCCAGTTTCTCCAGATTCGAAATAAACGTACCGGCATCTTCTCCCCTAAATTCTTCGGGTACCAGGTTCCTGATTTTCACAT
The DNA here is from genome assembly GCF_003024155.1 of Christiangramia fulva. NCBI lineage: Bacteria > Pseudomonadati > Bacteroidota > Flavobacteriia > Flavobacteriales > Flavobacteriaceae > Christiangramia > Christiangramia fulva. Next base: position 2,081,400 of record NZ_CP028136.1, on the reverse strand, counting down.
CTTTAAATTCATTTTGCAGATCAAGCTCCCGTGCCAAAATCAGCAGTTTTCGGCCAACGTCATTTCCGTTCAAATCCTCGCGAGGATCGGGCTCGGTAAAACCTTTTTCGATGGTTTCTCGCACAACACTGCTGAACGGACGGTCTTCAGAAGAAAATGTATTAAAAAGATAACTTAAGGTTCCTGAAAAGACACCTCTAATTCTTGTGATATTTTCTCCTGAAAGATGTAAAATTCTAATCGTATCTATTAGCGGAAGTCCGGCGCCCACGTTAGTTTCATAAAAATACCGCTTCTGATTTCTTTCCAGATTTTCCCGCAGATCCTTGTAAAACTGAAAATCCAGCGTGTTCGCGATTTTATTGGAAGAAATCAAATCGAAGCCATTTTCAACCAGTTTTGGATATTGCTGAACGAAATCTTTGCTGGCCGTGTTGTCTATGGCAATTAGATTTTCCAGGTGGTGCAAACGCGCATATTCAATGACATTTAAAGCTGAAGATTGATCTTCTGAAACCTGTAACTTTTCCTTCCAATCGGTTGAAATACCTTCAGAATCAAGCAGTAATTTCCTGGAATTGGCTACGGCAAAGACATTCAGTTTTATTTTCTTTCGTTCTTCAATGGAAGCGGCCGATTGCAGGATCTGATCAATCAACGTACCGCCAACATTTCCGTGGCCAAAAACAGCGATATTGATCTTTTTATAAACCTCAAAGATCTCTCCGTGGATCACATTTAAGGCTTTATGTAATTGCGTTTTTTTAACCACAAGACTCACGTTTTTCCCGGTCACCGTATTATTGAAAAGCAAAGGCACGATCTGGTTTCTTATAAGCGCATTATAGGGCTTGTGGAAAGTGCTGAGATCCTGCCCCACGATCGAAATCACTGAAACGTCGCCAACCACCGAAATCTTATTGACGTCTTTGGAATAGAAATCACTTTCGAATTCGCGTTCCAAAGCTTTAACTGCACGACTGGCATTTTGAGCATCAACTACCAAACCGATACCCCTTTCCGAAGATCCCTGTGAAATAATGCTAACACTAATTCCGCTATCGCCGAGCGATCTAAAGATTCGTGCGTCAATACCCGATTTTCCCAGGAGTCCGCGGCCTTCCAGGTTGAGTAGAGAGGTGTGTTCCAAAACCGACAGTGACTTAATCCCCTCTTTGGTGGGTTTCGCGGTGATTAAGGTTCCCTGGTTATCGTTATTGAAAGTATTTAAAATACGAAGCGGAATATTTTTTTCAATCAGAGGAATAATTGTCTTGGCATGCAGAATGGTCGCGCCGAAATTTGCCAATTCGTTCGCTTCGCTATATGAAAGTTCTTCAATACGCTGAGCGTTTCGAACCAGATCGGGATTAGCCGTAAAAATTCCATCAACGTGCGTATAATTCTGCAGTTCTTCGGCATCCAGATAATTGGCGATCAAAGCCGCGGAATAATTGCTTCCGTTGCGGCCGAGCGTAGTAGTTTCACCATTTTCTGTTGCACCAATATAACCGGTGATGATATTTACAGTTTGCCCGTTATATTTTTCAAAATGCTTCAGAAAATAATCTTTGGAGATCGCTTCGATGGGCTGCGCATTACCGAATTTATCATCGGTTCTTAACAGCAGGCGGGAATCGGTAAAATTTGCCTGGTGACCTCGCTGTTTTAATGCTTCAGTAATGAATTTGGCCGATAAAATTTCTCCCTGGGCCAGCAGCTGATCTTTCACTTTTAGGCTATAATCACCAAGTAACCGAACCCCTTCCAGGATGTTTTCAATATTTTTAAATTCTTCTGAAAAATCAACATCCGTAAAATCGCCAATCTGATACTTTTTGAATTTTTCGAATGCTGCGGAATAATCATGATTGGCAGAAGCCAGATCTAAAAGTTCTTCCAGCTGGTCGGTCGTTTTTCCCCGTGCTGAAACAACTACACCAATGCGCTCCCGATTTTCAATTTTATTTTCAATGATATCGAGCACCGCTTTGATCCCATTTCCATTAGAAAGAGATCTACCCCCAAATTTTACAATTTTTAGCTTATTCCCCTGCTGGAAAATCCCGGCAATGATTTGTTCTACCTGTTTGGCTTCGATCAGAAAAGCATCGTGACCATGAACCGAGTGAATCTCGCTATAGGTCACCTTATTGCTGCTTTGTGCCAGCTGACGATGGGTTTCCCTATTCTCTTCCGCAGTAAAGAACAGATCAGAATCAACACCGATGATGCAAATATTCGCCTGGATTTGTTCCAGTATCTTATCAAGTTCCGGCCTGCCACGAGACACATCAATGGTTTTCAACAACTGGTTCATCAGTTTGTATGCGCCAATCTGGAAACGCTCCTGAAGTTTATTTCCGTGATGCAACAGCCAGCTTTCCACATTAAAAACCTGCAATTCTTCATTTGTGCTTCTCTTAAAGCGCGATTTGAAAGATTCAGGCGTGCGGTAACACAACATAGCATGCATCCTGGCATCATGCACAGGATTTTTAGAATTATTGAGAAACAATTCCTGCACCTGGCAATTAGCTATGAGCCAGTCGGTAGACTTCCAGTCGGTCGCGATAGGGATTAAATTCTCAGTGATCAGTGGGTTTATAGCGGCCATCTCCCAGGCAATTCCCCCACCCAGAGAGCCTCCAATAAGGGCGAACAGTTTTTCAATTTTCAGTTTTTCGAGTCCAATCAGGAAAATTTCCGCAATATCGCGCGCCACGAAATCTTTATAATTTTCGATAATAAAACCATCGTAGCCATTTCCAGGAATATTAAAAGACAGGATGGTATATTTACTGGTATCGATACATTTCCCTTCACCCACAATTTCCTTCCACCAACCATCTTCGCCAGCCACATTCGAGTTACCGGTGAGCGCATGGTTGATCATCACAATGGGCGCCGAATGCAAAGGCTTACCAAAAACTTCGTACGAAAGTTTCAGATCCTGAACAGTGCCTGCGGAATTTTTAAAATCCTGTATGTCGAATTCGTGTAGCATTTTCTTTTTTAAGAATCCGGGAGAGCCTTCACTCTCCCGGAATGTCTAACCAAAACCCAAATAATTAAACTAAATCTTTCTTTTTAATTTTTGAAAATGCTTCGTTAAGATCGGCTTTTAGATCTTCAATATCTTCAAGACCTACTGAAAGCCTGATCAAATCTGGAGTCACTCCGGTGGAAGCCTGCTCTTCTTCGGTTAGCTGCTGATGAGTTGTACTCGCCGGATGAATGATCAGCGATTTGGTATCCCCAATATTTGCCAGAAGCGAGAAGACTTTAGCCTCATCGACTACTGTTTTAGCCGCTTCATAACCGCCTTTGACACCAAAAGTGAGCAGACCGCTTTGACCTTTTTTCAGATACTCCTGAGCCAGCTTATGATATTTGCTGCTTTCCAGACCGGGATAATTAACCCATTCCACTGCATCCTGTTCCTGCAGCCATTTGGCCAGTTCCAGCGCATTTTTACTGTGTTCCTTAATTCTTACTTTCAAAGTTTCCAGTCCCTGAATGATCTGGAATGCGTTAAAAGGACTTAATGCCGCACCGTGGTCACGCAAACCTTCTATTCTAACTTTACCAATGAAGGCTGCTTCTTCGAGTGCTTCGGTATAAACGAGTCCGTGATAACCCGGAGAAGGCTCTGTGAATTCAGGGAATTTGCCATTCGCCCAGTCGAATTTCCCGGCGTCGATGATGGCTCCTCCAAGAGCGGTCCCGTTACCATTGATATATTTTGTAAGTGAATGGATCACGATATCTGCCCCGTGCTCGATAGGATTGAGCAAATACGGAGTTGCCACCGTATTATCGACGATAAATGGAACTTTAAAGGCTTTCGCTTCTTTAGAAATTCCTTTTAAATCCAGTACGTCGAGTTTTGGATTTCCGATAGATTCGGCAAAAAACACCCGTGTATTTTCTTTGGCTGCCTTGCTGAAATTTGCAGGATCTGAAGGATCTACAAAGCTTGTGGTAATTCCTAAACGAGGTAAGGTGTTTTTAAAAAGGTTGTAAGTCCCGCCGTATAAGCTATTGGAAGAAACAATATGATCTCCGGCTTTTAAAAGGGTTAAAAGTGCTGTATTCGTCGCCGCTGTTCCCGAAGCGGTCACTACCGCCGCGATCCCGCCTTCAATAGCCGCCAGGCGTTGTTCCAGGATGTCGTTTGTTGGGTTATTAATTCTCGTGTAGATAAACCCAGGTTCGGCAAGCGAGAAAAGATCGGCCGCATGATCGGAATTTTTAAATACGTAAGAAGTAGATTGATAAATTGGCACCGCACGTGTTCCGCCGTTGATGGTTACATCGTGTCCTGCGTGTAAAGCTGCTGTTGAAAATTTTTGTGTACTCATGATCAATATTTTTTATGTGTTATTTTAAAAGTTTTTAAATAAAATCCCCCTGATCTTGCTATTACCAGGGGGATTTAAAATTGAACTTATAACTAATTTCATCCTCGATTTAGGCAATAGCTTTTCATGTGACGCATACACATCAGCATCATTCGGCACATCATCATATTTACTATTATTCTAAATCTCATTTTATCTCTTTTTATTCTTTTAGTTCTGTTTAGCGCAACAAAAAAGCCGCTGCGTTTGGCAGCGGCTCATTGCAATTTTATATTTTCAAACTCATGCAATAGAAGACGCTGCGGATTTTCTCCACATCATACACATCATCATATTGCAAATAGTTGTGATCATTTTTTCTTTTGATTCGATTACAAAGATAACAACGGACTTTTCTAATTTCCAAGCTATTTGATGAGAATTATTAAAATTTAGATTTTCTGAGGCTTTTGTTGTGATAATGAAAATTTAAGGCCGTCTTTATCATTTATCTGAAAAAATAGTTGCGTTAGGGATGGAGCGAATTGTTTGAGCTCTTTTGGTTGCAAAACCAAAAAGCGAGTCGCGAGAGCCCGGCGCGAGCCATTTTTATGGCGAAGCGCAACGCCCCTACCATCAACAATATTTAAATTAGGATAAAATGACGTTAAATCGATTTGCGATCCTGCTAAATTTTATACATTTGTAACCGAATTATTGAAAGGGACAGATTTGACTGATTGCAACCCTAAATATGCCAGAGGTGTATTCTAAAATGCTAAAGCAGTAGTATTGAACTCCTATTAGCCTTTCACGTCAAATTTATCCATTCGTATAACTTAAAAAAAGTATTTGAATGGCTTACTTATTTACTTCAGAAAGCGTATCTGAAGGGCACCCGGATAAAATTGCAGACCAGATCAGCGATACCTTATTAGACAATTTCCTGGCATTCGATGAAGAATCGAAAGTTGCCTGTGAAACTCTTGTGACCACGGGTCAGGTTGTTCTTGCCGGAGAAGTGCGCAGCAATACCTATCTCGATGTTCAGAATATCGCGCGTGATGTGATCAATGATATTGGTTATACCAAGGGCGCTTATAAATTCAGCGGTGATTCCTGCGGTGTGATCTCGCTTATTCACGAACAATCCCAGGATATTTATCAGGGCGTTGACCGCGGAAATAAAGAGGAACAGGGAGCCGGGGACCAGGGGATGATGTTTGGCTACGCTACCAACGAAACCGAAAATTATATGCCGCTGGCGCTGGATATTTCGCATAAGATCCTGATCGAACTTGCCAAACTTCGAAGGGAAGGAAAAGAAATTGATTATCTGCGTCCCGATTCCAAGAGTCAGGTGACCATAGAATACAACGACGATAATGTACCTCAACGAATCGTGGCCATTGTAGTTTCTACTCAGCATGACGATTTTGACAAGGACGATGAGGCGATGCTGAAAAAGATCAAAAAGGATATGATCGAGATCCTGATTCCGAGAGTAAAGGAACAGCTTCCGGATTATGTTCAAAAATTGTTCAATGACGATATTATCTATCACATCAATCCAACCGGGAAGTTCGTCATTGGTGGCCCGCATGGGGATGCCGGACTCACCGGAAGGAAGATCATCGTAGATACCTACGGCGGGAAAGGAGCCCACGGTGGTGGTGCATTCTCAGGAAAAGATCCCTCGAAAGTGGACCGTTCTGCGGCATATGCTTCAAGACATATCGCCAAAAACCTGGTGGCTGCGGGAGTAGCCCCGGAGGTTTTAGTTCAGGTTTCGTATGCGATCGGTGTGGTGGAACCAACTTCTATTTCGGTATATACTTACGGTAAGCGAAACACCGATCTTACCGATGGTGAGATCGCTCAAAAAGTGAGGGAAATTTTTGACATGCGTCCCGCAGCTATTGAAAACCGTTTGCAACTTAGAAATCCGATTTACCGTGAAACCGCCGCTTACGGACATATGGGCAAAGAACCGCGAAAAGTCACCAAGGTTTTCGAGAGTCCGTATAATGGTAGAATCACCAAAGAAGTAGAATTGTTCACCTGGGAAAAGCTTGATTATGTAGAAAAGGTCAGGGAAGCCATTCCCATCAACGATTAATAAAATATTTATAAAGCCACGTGAAAGCGTGGCTTTTTTATTATTCTTCGGAAAACCTTAACAGGAAGGCGCTTAATAAATCCCTATTTTTAGGCCTCACCAAGCACATTTTCCTATGTCTTTATTCCAAAAAGTAAAAAATACGGTCAAATTATTAAAGTCGGTTGATATGGATCAGCTGGCAAAGATCAACCAGAAAATTGATCTGGCCGATGCAATGAAAACCCTGGGAAAGCTTGATGACCAGCAACTGGCAGGACTAATGCGCATGCTGAAGACCAAAAACAGAAAAGGTCAGCACGACCTCCCGCCCATCGACGGGGACTTTTATAAGCTTGACCTGAAACTCACCGAAGAACAGCGGGAACTTCAGCTGAAGGTGAGAAATTTCATGGAAGACGAGATTCGGCCTCTGGTGAACGAATATTGGAAAAAAGACCAGTTTCCTTTTGAGATCATCGAAAAATTCAGGAAATTAAATATCGTGGGAGTGCCTTATGAAGGTTACGGCTGCCCTAATTTGCCCTTTTTGATGGAAGGTATCATAGCGCAGGAAATAGCCAGGGTTGATGTTTCCACTTCTACTTTTTTCGGCGTTCACAGCGGGCTCGCGATGGGTTCGATTTATCTCTGCGGCAGCGAGGAACAAAAGCAGGAATGGTTGCCAAAAATGCAGAAAATGGAGAAAATAGGCGCTTTTGGCCTTACCGAACCTAATGTGGGTTCCGGCGCGGCAGGAGGCCTGGAAACCACTTGTAAGTTTGATGGCGAAAACTGGATAATAAACGGACAAAAGAAATGGATTGGTAACGCCACTTTTGCCGATGTCACCATTATCTGGGCGAGGGATTTAGATTCAAATCAGGTGAAAGGTTTCCTGGTGAAAAAAGACAATCCCGGTTTCACAACCGAGAAAATCAAGGATAAGATGGCGCTGAGAATCGTTCAGAATGCCATAATTACGCTCAAAGATTGTAAAGTTCCGGAAAGCGACCGGCTTCAGAAGGCCAATTCATTTAAAGATACCGCGAATGTGTTGCGAATGACTCGTGCCGCTGTGGCCTGGCAGGCCGTGGGTTGTGCCAGAGGAGCTTATGAGAGCGCTTTGAAATACACCAAAAAAAGAGAACAATTCGGGAGACCGATAGCATCTTATCAGCTGGTTCAGAATCACCTCGTGGAAATGCTTTCCAACCTGACTTCCATGCAAACCCTGTGCTTCCGCTTATCAGAATTACAGGATCAGGGAATGCTGAAAGATGAACATGCGAGCCTGGCAAAAGTTTACTGCAGTTTACGAATGAGAGATACCGTTAGTCAGGCACGGGAAGTCATGGGCGGTAACGGAATCCTGCTGGAATATGATGTGGCGAGATTCGTTGCCGATGCCGAGGCGATCTACAGCTACGAAGGAACGAAAGAAATAAATTCACTCATTGTAGGGCGTGCCATTACCGGTTACAGCGCCTTTGTGAGCTAAATCAAGAAAAAAAATAATATGTCATTGTTGATCATTTCACCGGGAAAAAATTCCGAAGACTGGAAAAAAGCTATTGAACATGAAGATGCCGATATTGAGGTATATAATTATCCTGAAGATCATGATAAAGAGAAAGTTGAATTCGCGCTCACCTGGAATCATCCACGCGGTATTTTCAAAAATTATCCTAATTTAAAGGTGATCGCGAGTATGGGTGCAGGCGTTGATCATATTCTCAGTGATCCCACGCTTCCTGAAAATGTACAGATAACGCGTGTAGTAGACGAAAGGCTTACCGAAGACCTGAGCGATTTTGTGCTGGCGCAGTTGATGAACCATTTGCGCTCCTTATCGTATTACAGCAAAATTCAGAAGGAAAAGAAATGGGATCGGTTTCAGTATAAAAGGCCCAAAGACACCAAGGTGGGCATTATGGGTCTTGGAGTACTCGGGAACGCCGTAGCCCATAAGCTCTATAAAAATAACTTCCAGGTTTATGGCTGGGCACGCACAGAGAAAGATTGCCCTGATTTTACGTGTTATCATGGCAGGGAGCAGCTGGAAGATTTTTTACAGCAAAGTGAAATTCTGGTTTGTCTTCTTCCGCTTACTGAAGACACTGAAAATATTCTTAATGCAGATCTCTTTGATATGCTTCCGGAAGGAGCATTTGTCGTGAATGTTGCAAGAGGCGCACATCTGGTGGAACACGATCTTCTGGAAATGATCGATAACGGTCATCTTTCCGGAGCTGCTCTCGATGTTTTTAGAAAAGAACCTTTACCTGAAGACCATCCCTTTTGGGAACATCCAAAAATCAATATTACACCCCATGTCGCCAGTTTAACCAGTCCTGTATCGGTTGTGCCGCAGATCATAGAAAATTACCAACGTATGCTAAAAGGAAAAGCGCTCAAAAATGAGGTACAGAAAGAGCATGGTTATTAATTTAAAAAAGGACAAAAATGGAAAACATTAAAAACATAATGGTCGCTGTAGATTTTAATGACAGTATTGGTGAACTGATGGTTTATGCCGATGGTTTAGCGCAGAAATTCGGGGCCAAGATCTGGGTTTTGCATGTTGCCGATCCCGAACCCGATTTTGTAGGCTACGAACCGGGGCCGCAGTACATAAGGGATATCAAAGCCGAGGAGTATAGAGAGGAACATCACAAGCTCCAGGATATTTGTAAAAACTTCATCAGCGAGGACATAAAATCGGAAGCCTTGTTGATCCAGGGATCTACTGTGGAAACGGTAATGGAAGAGGCTCAGAAGCTGCATGTGGATTTGCTGATTGTAGGAACTCACAAACACAGTTTTTTGCATAATTTACTACAGGAAAGCGTGTCTATGGAACTTTTAAAGAAAGCTGAAATTCCCATGCTTACCATCCCGATTATAGAAAAACGTAAATAATATGCATAAATGGGCGAGATTTTATAATTTCAGCCCAAATTAAGATTTCTTGGAAACAGCTCAAAATCTTCTGAAAAAGGCTCAGGAAGACATTCAGCCTTTTATACATCGTACTCCCGTCCTCACCTCTAGACTGATCGACGAAATTTCGGGAGCGGAACTTTATTTTAAATGTGAGAATTTTCAGCGGATGGGTGCTTTTAAAATGCGTGGAGCCGCGAATGCTATCTTAAATCTTCCTGAAGAAAAAAGAAAAAAGGGCGTTGTCACCCATTCCTCGGGAAATTTCGCGCAGGCGCTGTCGCTTGCCGCGAAAAATATAGGCATTCCTGCTTATATCGTCATGCCAGATACTGCTCCCGAAGTAAAAAAAGCTGCCGTTCGCACTTACGGCGGTAAAATTACCGAGTGCCCATCTACCTTAAAAGACAGGGAAGAAACTGCCAATAAAATCCAGGACGAAACAGGTGCGACTTTTATTCATCCTTCTAATGATCTTGACGTTATCTATGGCCAGGGAACTGCTGCGCTGGAATTGCTTCAGGATTTTCCAGATCTTGATTATGTGGTATGTCCGGTGGGCGGCGGCGGACTTATTGCCGGTACAGCGCTGGCCGTTAAATATTTTGGCAGGAACTGTAAATGTTATGGCGCCGAACCAATGGAAGCCGATGATGCCTGGCGCTCCCTTCAAACCGGAAAAATAGAAACCAATGAAACCGCGAATACCATGGCCGATGGTTTAAAAACCCATTTAGGCGATAAAAATTTTCCCATTATCCTGGAAAATGTAAGTGACATCATCAGAGTTTCAGAAGAAGAGATATTTCAGGCTTTAAAACTCATCTGGGAGCGAATGAAGATCGTGGTGGAACCTTCTAGCTCCACTGCACTCGCAGCGGTTTTGCGAGAAAAAGAGCTTTTCAGAAATAAAAAAACAGGAATAATTATTTCTGGCGGAAATGTGGATCTTAGCCGACTTCCTTTCTGAAAAATTTACTTTTACAGCTTCAATACTGAGTATCAGTTTTATCAGATTAAAACTTAATGTATAATTTTGTTAAATCTTTTTGAAAGAGAGGAATTCATAATCAAACTAAAGCAAGGCGAGTGTTATCAAAAAAGACAAAATATGCAATTAATGCATTGGTTTATATCGCAAAGAACAGGGACGAACAACCTATACCGGTCAGCAGGATTTCGGAAGATCAGCATATTCCGCTAAAATTTCTTGAATCGATATTAAGAGAGCTCAAAAATGCTCGGATACTTAACAGCAAAAAAGGAAAATACGGAGGTTACTCACTTAACGGCACTCCTGAAGAAATTCATATGGCAAAAGTTATGCGCCTGTTTGACGGAGCAATTGCCCTGCTTCCCTGTGTAACTTATAAATTTTATGAACGTTGCGAAGAATGCATAGACGAAGAAACCTGTGGCATTCGCCAAATTGCAATGGAAATACGTAATGAAACTGTAAACCGCTTAAAAGCCGCCACTCTTGCCGACATTATTAAAAGAGAGGAAAAACTAAAGAAATAATTTTTTTTCATTTTTTTAACTCCTACTATTTTGGTAGGTTTAATAGTTTTTGATATTTTTGGCGCTTAAATTTTCGAAATCTTATGTGGAAAATCAGGCCCATTGTCTTTACAACTTTTCTATTTGGACTGTTTTCAATAGCTCTAAATGCCCAAAAAAAGGTAGAAACTCAGCATCTGTTATGGACACGCTATTCCTTAAAAGTAAAACTCGATGATAACTATCAAATAAGGCAGGAAATAGAAGAAAGGACTTATTGGTTTCCCTGGCGGCAGCATCAGTTTCTATCAAGAACATTTGGTGAAAGGAAACTTGGAAAAGGGTGGAATGGAGGTCTTGGCTTTACTTATTTCCTGCAATCACTTCCCCACGACCCTGAAATTAAAGCTTTTCACAACAGGACCGAATTGCGGCCACAGCTTGAATTAGCGTATACCCAAAATGTATCAGAAAAAATATCCCTGCACCACCGCTACTGGAGTGATTTTCGGTTTTTCGAACAACCCAACGGCTCATTTAAGTACGGAAATAACCGTTCCCGGTACAAATTCGAAATAAGATACTACCCTTTTCAAAACCTTACTTTAAAAGCTTTCGACGAAATTCTTATCAATATTGGCGGGGAAATCGTCCAAAATGTATTTGATCAAAACAGATATGGAGCGAGTGTGCAGTATATGCCCATAAAAAATTTCGGCTTTGAATTAGGTTATATCAATTGGTTTCAGCAACAAAAATCAGGAGTTGATTTTTACAACCGCCATATTTTAAGATTTACCATCCATCATACTATCGACTTTAAGAAATCAAAAATCTAGGAATTATGTCAGAACTATTTAACGCCTTAACCATCCCTTTCTTATTAGCAATGTTTCTGGCAATAAATATGGGAGGTAGTGGAACAGCTCCATCATTTTCGGCGGCTTATGGAGCCAATGTTTTAAAAAGATCACTTATCCCCGGGCTTTTCGGGATCATGGTTCTTGCAGGTGCTTTGATCGCAGGTAAAGAAGTTTCCCTGACCCTCGGAAAAGGGCTTTTAGACCATTCCTTTTTTACGCCCTTGATTACTTCTATTATTCTGGGGTCAATTGGTTTATCGCTTCTTATCGCGAATTTGATTGGAGTTCCACAATCAACCAGTCAGGCAACCGTGCTTTCAATTGCAGGAGCGGCAACCGCACTGGATGGTTTGAATACGCACAAATTATTCTATGAAATTATTCCTACCTGGATACTTCTGCCTTTTGTCGCCTTTTTTATAATGTTAGGACTTTCAAAATGGGTTTTCCCTTTTTTAAAAGACAAAATTTTTACTGATGACTATTCACATCTAAAGAACCACAAAGGTTTAAAAGCTGTTTTAATTTTGTCTTCGCTGTATGTTGCTTTTTCAATTGGCGCAAATAATGTTGCCAATGCAGCCGCGCCAATTGCCTCTTTGACCGCCAATGAAATCGGAAAGGAGGCCATTCAGAATTTTCTGCCAATTATCATTTTATCAGTGTTGATAGTAGCTCCCTGTTTCGCCATTGGGAGCTCATTGCTTGGGCACAAAGTGACAAAAAATACCGGAAAGGATATCGTGAAAGTATCTCCATTCTACGCCACGATAATTGCAATGATCACTGCCAGTTTACTCTTATTGGCATCCATTACCAAAGGCATTCCTACCTCTCTGGTACAATTGAACGGGGCTTCTTTCATCGCTTTGAGCATTAGCAAAAACGGATTTAAAAATACTTTTTCAAATAAGACGGTGAAACGCTTCTTCACGGTTTGGGGAATAGCTCCCGTTTTTGCTTTTTTTCTAACTTTTATTTTGGTAACATTATTGAACTAAAGACTGCTCAACACCAGTAATAATTGCTGTTATCAGGATTAATTCCACAAGACTTTATCCTAATTCCAGCATTTTGATTCTATTCAGATTTTACCTGGAGCAAATAAGGGATCTATATAGTTTTTTTTAACCGAATAGCTTTTTAACTATATTTAATAGCTCTAATCGTATCCATTATGGAAATAGCTCTGGTGATTTCTTTACTGATATTGGCAATTATTCTATTCGCCTCTGAAAAATATTCGGTAGATGTCGTCACTATTGGCTTACTCGTAATACTTGCATTATTCGGGATCATCACTCCCAAAGAAGCTTTCGAGGGTTTCAGCAATGATTTCATCATCATCCTCGCGTCCATATTCGTTATTTCCGGAGCTCTTTCAGAAACAGGTTTGTTAAACAAACTTGGGGATAAAATGATTAAAAGCGTACCCAGCAGAACAATTTTTATTGGTTATACCATGATCATTACGGGAGCTCTTTCGGCTTTTATGAACAATACCACAGTAACAGCGCTGGTAACGGGACCTGTGGTAGGGATTAGTAAAAAACTGGGATTAAGTCCCTCTAAAGTACTTATTCCTGTTGCTTACGCATCAATTTTAGGAGGAACCTGCACGCTTATTGGCACCTCTACAAACGTAGCCGTAAGTGGTTACATGGAAACCGTCGGCCTTGAACCAGTCTCATTTTTTGAAATTTTTGGTATTGGCTTCATTTTATTTATCACCGGCTTTATATTCCTGTTAGTCTTTGGAAACAAATTATTACCAAATCATAAAGGAGTGAACCTGGATGAAGAATATAATTTCAAGCAATATCTTTCGGAAATTATAATTCCAGGCGATTCAGATTTGGTGGGGCAGCAGGCATTTAATTCCAATCTTGCAAAGATGGAAATTAATATCTTTAAAATCATCAGGGGTAATATGGAGATTATACCGGACCATTCTACCCTTCTTGAAAAAAATGATATCCTGCTTGTAGAATGCAAAATTAATGATCTTATCAAGGTCAAAGAATCTGCAGGCATAGAGGTGCTGGCAGATTTGATCTCACACAGTGAACTCCAAAGTGACCAGATCATGTTTCTGGAACTTTTAATCACCCCGGGGTCAAGACTTCTTGATAAGACCTTGCAGGAAGTAAAATTTCGTCAAAATTACAACCTTATTGTTCTTGGAATTCACCGTCTACGCGGAAAAATCTCGGAAAAGATTCAGGATATTCATTTCAAAATTGGTGATGTTCTGCTTGTTCAGGGAACAGAAGAAGCAGTTGAAGCCGTTAGGAACTCCCAGGACTTTTCCATTCTGGGCGATCATCGGGTAACCATGTTCAGAGAAAGAAAAGGACTTTTCGCCGCCCTAAGTTTCCTGCTAGCCGTCATATTAGGATCCCTTCAAATTATACCCCTTTCCATCGCATTTCTTTCCGCAGCTTTACTTACTGTGATAAGCGGTGCTATTAGTGCTAAGCGGGCGTATGAATTGATGAACTGGAAACTTCTTATTCTTATAGGAGGAATGAGCGCTTTTGGTACGGCTATGCATAATTCAGGAGCTTCCAAATTTCTGGCTGAAAACATCATGAACCTTCTGGGCGGATTTGGTGATATATATATACTTGCGGGTTTTGTGATTTTGGTGATCCTGCTAACCCAACCAATGTCCAATGCTGCAGCCGCCCTGGTCATCTTACCTATTGCTATAGAAACTGCCGAATTGCTAAATGTGGATCCACGAAGTTTTGCCATCGCTATAATGCTGGGTGCTTCTGTATCACTTATTACGCCTTTCGAGCCCTCATGCATCCTGGTCTACGCCCCTGGAAGGTACAGGTTCATAGATTTTTTTAAAGCCGGATTACCATTAACCATCATATTATTAATTATAATTCTAACACTTGTGCCAATCATTTGGCCTTTACATTAAAACAGATGGATGATTCAAGCTTTTATTCTTTAAAATTTTGTATCCCGCTCAATTTTTTGATCTGGATCGCGGCATCCTTTTTAATTCCAATCTTTTTTCCTTTTTAGTTATGAAAAAGAGACACGTAAAACTTCATAATCCGTTTAAAACCCGCATCATAGATGAAAAACAGTTAAGGGAGCACCTGGCGCTACAACGCACGAAACTCGCCAATGAACGCACCCTGCTTTCTTACATCAAAGCTTCCCTTTATTTGTTAATTGGCGGCATTGCCCTTTTGCAAATAAAAGAATACCAGGGAATAGACGTTACCTGGATTGGCTATATCGCATTTTTTTTCTGTGTATTGTTTATGGTTGTTGGTATTTCGAGGTATATTGCACTGGAAAGAAGGCTTGAAAAATTATTAAAGCCAAATAATAGTTTTTATCCGGAAAATTCAGATAACCAGCAAAAAGACTGATTTTGATCTTACAGGAATTTGTTCATTACTTCCTTCATCTTATTGCGCCTGCGGGTATCGCTTATCTTTACGACAAAAAGCACTGGCAGAAATACTGGCTGATCCTAATCGCGACCATGCTGGTAGATCTGGATCATCTTTGGGCAACACCCATTCTGGATCCAAATCGCTGCAGTATTGGCTTTCATCCGCTGCATTCTGAAATTGCCATTACCATTTATATCGCCGGGATGATCTTTGTAAAACATCGTATTATCCGCCTTATTTTTATAGGTTTATTTTTCCATATGTTTACTGATTTTGTGGATTGTATCTGGATTTTCGCGAAATGCGCGCCCTGCCTCCAGGATATTTTCTGATAGAAACTAAGGAAGATTTTTAAAGATTTTAACGTATTCCGAAGCTATCTTTCCCCTGAGGTTTAGCTGAAATCTCTTATATTTACTCCTTTAAATTTTCGACCAGAATCAACCGAATCCTTCCGGAAATAAAATATAGATTATGCATGTAGCCATCGCAGGAAACATTGGTGCAGGAAAAACAACTTTAACAAAATTATTAGCGAAACATTATAAATGGGAGCCGCAATTTGAAGATGTACTGGAGAATCCTTACCTGGAGGATTTCTACAATAAAATGGAGCGATGGTCATTTAATTTGCAGATCTATTTCCTCAACAGCAGGTTTCGGCAGATCCTTCAAATAAGGCAAAGTGGTAAAAAGATCATACAGGACCGTACTATTTATGAAGACGCCTATATTTTCGCTCCCAACCTGCATGCCATGGGCCTGATGACCAATCGGGATTTTGAAAATTATAAAGCGTTGTTTGACCTTATGGAAAGCGTTGTGCAGGGACCGGATTTGCTAATTTACCTAAGAAGCAGTATTCCAAACCTGGTAGCTCAAATTCACAGTCGTGGCCGCGATTATGAAAATTCAATTTCAATAGATTACCTCAGCAGGCTCAACGAACGCTATGAAGCCTGGGTTCATGATTATGACAAGGGCAATTTGCTGATAATTGACGTAGATAATATTAACTTTGTAAATAATCCTGAAGATCTGGGAGATATTATCAACCGGATTGACGGAGAACTACACGGACTTTTTTAAAAAAGATTGCATTATGGAATCAACAAAATTTAAAAGACCAAAACATAAAGGATCACCAAAGCTTTTTGATAATCCTATACTTGAAAAATTAACACATACTCATATTTCACTCCCGCTGATCATTTTCGGGGTGATCGCTGCCGCTTTGATCTATTATGGCATTTTTGAAAAAGGATTCGAGGTGCCTATGATGGTATTGCTGTTTTTCGCCGGCCTCTTCTTTTTCACTTTTGTGGAATATATCATGCACCGGTATTTGTATCACATCCCTGCAACTACGCCAAGGAGACAGAAAATCTCTTATACTATGCACGGCGTGCATCACGATTATCCCAAAGATAAATCCAGACTTGCCATGCCACCCGTACTGAGCCTGGTAATCGCAACCGTTCTGTTTATAATATACCGCGCCGTTCTGGGGGATTACGTTTTCGGATTTCTCGCCGGATTTTTGATAGGTTACGCGGCTTACCTTGCTGTACATTATTCGGTTCACGCTTTTAAGGTGCCTAACAATTTCCTAAAAACTCTATGGCATCATCACAGCATCCATCATTATCGCGAGCCAGACCGTGCTTTTGGAGTATCCTCGCCGCTTTGGGATCATATTTTCAGAACCATGCCGAGAAAATCACCTCGTCAGCAAAGAGCCGCTGTGGGTACGAGTATTGACGATTAATTTGGAGTTCGTAGTTCGTAGTTCGTAATTCGTAGTTCAAAGATATTTTTATTTTATCCAGCCGTTTTTTCGTGCGTGCTTTTCAGCATCGACGGAATTTTCTACCATCAGCACAGGCACGGTATCGAAATTATCGATGATACTTTGCACCCTTTTCATTCGCTTTTCATGCCGAACGCTTCTTAGGTATATTGCCAGGATACGATCGGAATATTGCGCTGCAATATCAGTATAAATAGTAGCGTCATGTTCTCCGCTATCCCCGATAAGGATAAATTTTAAATCGGGATAAGTTTTCAGAATGTTTGTGATCTCTTTCTGTTTATGCGGTTTTTCGGGTTTTATCGCCGCTTCGAAAGGTGTGCGCAGGTCTCTTAAAAGAATAGGGCCTTTTGGAAACTTATTGTAATCAAGAAAAAGTTTCAGGTATTCGTATAAATTCCACGGACTGTTACTTAGATAAAAAACAGGGTTTTTGTTCTTACCCGATTTTCCTGAATGCAGTTTTTGATAAAGATCGGCCGCATTCTTCAACGGAATTCGCTTATAAGCATTCGTTAAAAGAGAATTTTTCAACAAACGCCATTTCAGAAAGGAAGTAACGCCGGTATGCATGATCGTGTCATCTATATCGCTAATAATACCAAATTCGGCTTCGGGAGACGGGATCAGAAATTCACCTTTAAAAGGATCTTCGAGCAAGCTGGTTTGCGATTCAAGTTTATTCCGGTAGAAAATATCGAATTTTATCCATCCTTCTTCCGAGGCTACTTCCGAAAGATTTTCCTCAAGAGTTTTATCTATAAGAAAATAACCTTCATCATCGGTTTTAGTCTGTATATTCAGCTTATCCGAAATTCGGAGTTCTAATGCAGCCTGCGGAATCTCAAAACTGTCAAATTGTTTCCATGTATTTTTAAGGGTGCTGAAAACAGACTGATCCTGGACAATTTTGAGGGGTTGGTTATCGAGTACCCTTCCTTTTAGATACAGATGCGAAAAGGTGCCATAGCTGCGGTAGGGAATGATATATACCTGTTCAAGATTTCGATAGCGGCCAAGAAGTTTTTTGAAGCGTTTGATCATTAAGAAGAGCTTTTTAACAATTTAGCAGTTCTTGCGGAAGGGGATTCCAAAAAATCTGATTTTTACCAAATTTTTAATAATTACAACTCGTTGATCCTGGCCAGGGCTGCTTCCATATCTATCTGTTTTTCCAGTACGCCTTTAAACAGATCTCCTTTTTCTTTTAACCTTTCCGGCATGTTCTTTAAATTAAAATCCAGAATCTGCAGGCCCGATTTAAGTTCATCCCATTCTATAGGCGCGGAAACAGGCGCGCCGGGTTTAGGCCTCACGCAATAAGGAGCAGCAAGGGTTTGGCCACGACGGTTCTGCAAATAATCCAGGTAAATTTTTCCTTTGCGATTCTTTACCGCCCGCTCCATACTGGTTAAATCGCCGGTCCTTTCTTTAATAAAGTAACAGATCAATTTAGTGAAATCCCTGGCTTCATCATAGGTATATGCCGCTCCTAAAGGCATATAAATATGGATCCCGCTGGAACCGGTAGTTTTGCAATAAGCCTCTATTTGTGCGGCGTCAAGGATCTCTTTTGCTACCTGCGCCACCTCTATGACCTCTTCAAAAGTATTTTTATCACTGGGATCAAGATCGATCACTGCATAATCTGGTTTATCCAGCTCCTCCAGGCGTGAATTCCACGGATTTATTTCAATACAACCCAAATTCGCCATATAAAGCAGGGTCGCCTCATTTTGACAAAGCAGATATTCAATTTCCTTTTTCGAAGATTTAGAATGGATTTTTACAGTTTCTACCCATTCCGGCAGAATGCCTTCGTTATCTTTTTGAAAAAAACCCTGGCTGTTTATTCCGTCGGGATGCCGGTGAAGATTTTCGGGACGGTCTTTTAAATACGGAAGAATATATTCCGAAATGTTCAGGTAATAATCTATAAGATCATATTTGGAATAACCCGAATCAGGCCAGTAGATCTTTTCAAGGTTTGTAATAGGAACATCGATATTGTTGATTTTAAGGTGTCCGGGTTTAGCTTCAGAAGTATCTGAATTGGCATCCTTACTGGCAGAAGCAGAAATTTCTTCGGGTTTATCAATAACTTTTTCTCCTGTGATCTCCGGCAGGGT
The DNA here is from genome assembly GCF_003024155.1 of Christiangramia fulva. Lineage (NCBI taxonomy): Bacteria > Pseudomonadati > Bacteroidota > Flavobacteriia > Flavobacteriales > Flavobacteriaceae > Christiangramia > Christiangramia fulva. The sequence goes on along the minus strand of NZ_CP028136.1, from coordinate 2,062,289 downwards.
TTTATCGGCTCGTAAGCCTTTGAATACAGGGTGCCGAAGATGGCCTCCCTTAGTCCACTCGGTATACTTTACCTCGCAGACCAGTTCCGGTTTCACCCAGACAGGACTTCTTCCTTTGAGATTTATAGATTTCTCAAAAGGACTTTCCGAAATTTCAAGTGGCTTGAATTTTTTTAATAGCTCCTTATGTTTGGCTCCCGAAAAACCAGAACCACAATTTCCAATATATTCTAATTGACCTTCCCTAAATAATCCTAAAATCAGCGAGCGAAATCCGGCATTATCAGATTCGGTATAACCACAAATTATAGCTTCGGTACTTTTTACTTCTTTTATTTTTAACCATTTTTCACTTCGATATCCAGGAGTATAGACAGAATCGGCTTTTTTGGCGATCACTCCTTCCATACCGGCGTCGATCGCGCGTTGGAAAAAAGTTTTTCCCATTCCTTCCAGATGCTCACAATAAAAAGTATGGTAGGTATCTTCAATGACTTCCTCGATAAGCGATTTTCTTTGCAACAGCGGAAGGTCCATCATACTAAGACCGTTCAAAAAAAGCATATCGAATACATAATACCGAAGTTCGCCCAAGGTCTGTTCATCGTAATTCTGAAGTTTTTGGAAATCGGGAATTCCTTTTTTATCTACTACCACTACCTCACCATCAAGAATGGTATTGTGGGGAATTTGTTCCAGATCCCTCACCAGTCTTGAGAATTTAGAATTAAAGGAAATCCCGTTTCGGGAATAGAGGTCAACTTTACCGTCTTTCATATTCGCGATCATGCGGTAACCATCCCACTTCAATTCATAGATCCAGGCAGGGTCGTTGAAAATCTCCTTAGTGGCGGTAGCCAGCATAGGTTCAATGGTTTCGGAAGGTTGTATGCTTTTTACTTTAGGCTCGGTGGGCTTTTTAATTTCCTGACCGGGAGGAAAATCTTCAGCATTGTAATCTAGATCTGTCGCATATTCATCTTTCTTCTTTATAAGCAACCACTGATTGTCTTTTTCCCCTCCTCTTTTGGTTTTCACTAAAGCGAAAGTTCCTTTAATTTTTTTTCCGAAGAATTCAATTTTGAGATCTCCTTTGATGAACTGCTGCAGAAGCTGTTTTTTACTTATTCCGCCTGCACCCTGATAATAACCTTCATCCCAGATATCCATTTCTCCCGCGCCGTAATTTCCTTTGGGGATGGTGCCTTTAAAAAATAAATACTGGATTGGGTGATCTTCCGTTTGGATAGCCAGGCGTTTATGATCTGGATTCATGGAAGGTCCTTTAGGAACAGCCCAGCTTTTGAGCGTGCCCTGCATTTCCAGGCGTAAATCGTAATGAAGACGTGTGGCCTGATGCCGCTGAATGACAAATCTTAAGCGCCCTTCCTGGTTTACTACAGCACCTTCAGGTTCGGGAGTACGCTGAAAATCGCGCTTTTTTAAATATTCATCTAAGCTCATTTAAGAAGCTTTGCCTTTCTTCTTTTCCAAACTGGCCCGTAGCTGAGCCATCAGATCTTTCGCCGGAGTAGGTTTACTTTCAAATTCCTCTACTTTGGTCGGTTTTCCAGAAGCTTTGGAATTGATTATTTTCATCAACTGCTTATTATAGACATTCTTGTATTTCTCAAAATTGAAATCCTCGGTATATTGTTCAATAAGAGAAACCGCCATATCTACTTCCTTTTTTTTGATCTTGATATCGGAAAGATTTAATTCTCCGGGGTCACGAATCTCATCCTGAAACCTGATCACATGGAGCACCAGGGCATTTTCATACACCCCTACCAGGCTCAGATGCTCCTTTTGTCTCATAACAAAGGTTGCCACGCCTAATTTCCCGGTTTTCTTCAGCGCATCCCTTAATAGATTATAAGATTTTCCGCCTTCTTTCTGAGGTTCCAGAAAATAAGGTTTCTTAAAGAGCACATCGGCTACTTCACTCTCGTCAATGAATTCTTCAATATCTATCGTACGACTTTTTTTCATGTTTGCCTTCTCAAAATCTTCCTTCTCGAGCACAATATAGGCATCGTCTTTTTTAAATCCCTTAACGATATCTTTCCATTCTACCTCCTTCCCGGTATTTTCATTGACCCTTTTATAGCGTATTCGTCCCTGGTCATGCCGATCAAGCATATCAAAATTGATCTTTTGGTCTTCTGAACCGGAATAAAGCTTGACGGGAATAGATACGAGTCCGAAGCTGATGGAACCATTCCAGATCGATCTCATCTCTTAATGGTTTCGAAGCGCATTGATAAGTTCTTTTTTACTCATATTACTGCGACCCTCAATGCCTACCTCTTTTGCTTTTTCATAAAGCTCCTGTTTTGTACGTTCCTCATATTTTTCAGATTTACCTCCTTTTTTGCCGGAGTTTTTAGTATTGGCAATACGAGCTGCCTTCTCTTTGCTCATTCCCTTATCTCGAAGTTTTTCGTATTGCTCTTCATTTTTAATTTGTGGAGTTTCTTTGTTTGGCATAACACAGATTTTTTATTTATTCTCTCTTAAAACTACGATTTCCAAAAGATTAGCAGAAGCTTAAAACACTGATTAACGCCAGTTTAACGAAGAAATTTAACATCCTTAAACATTTATTAAGAAAATGTGAAAAATTTTTATGCAAAGAAGTATTGTAAATCAGGCTGTTTCATAATAAGTTGTTATAATCAATGGCTATAATTATATAAGAGCGGGTTAAATAAGTTAAAATTATCGAGGAATGAGAAGGTAAATAATAATTTTATAGGAAAGAAGATTATGTGCTTTATGTGAGCTTTAATACGGAAGTATAGGGGGAGAGTTATGAGATTATCTGAAAAAAAGAAGACGCTGGAATTGCTGGAAAAACTACGTGTTTTAAATTATAAAAGCGCTTTTATTTATGAAATTACTTATCAGAAGGAAAAAAGGTTAATGCTCAGAAAGCTTTACCAGCAACTCCACCAGCAAAAAAAAGAATTTCTTTTGGAAATAGAAGAAAAGATCGAACAGCTAAAGAAAGAGATCTCCCCCATCCCAGACCCGGAAAAACTCGCTTTTTACAAAAGAAAAAAGCTGATCATTTCCCAGCTTTATCTTAAGTATAAAATGAAATGCAATTTAACCTATGCCCATAAGCGAGAGTTAAAAAGTTATAAAAAATATTGTAAATACCTTTCGCAGACTAACCATGGCGGCGTGAGGGCTATTATTCTTGATCACAAACACCGCATAAGATCATTGCTTAATGAGATGAATTCTACAGGAATCATCAATTATCAATCATAAAAAAACCCGGCTTGCAGGCCGGGTTTGATTTTATTAAATTTCTCAAAATTATTTGAGAGAGCTTATGGATTTCTTTACCTCTTCCTCAGTTCCGTTAAAAGTATAATTACGGGTAGTCTTTTCTCCGTTTTCAGTTCTTACAACTTTTACTTCGGCAACGGTTTCTCCATTTTTCTCATACATATCCACATTCATCTCCTGAATGTACATACCGTTTCCCTGTTGAATTACCGCAGCGGTTTCTTCTTCATGAGGAATATCAGTTTCGGTATGATTTCCAAGGATCGGAGCCAGTACAAGGCCTATCAAACAGGTAAGTTTAATAAGAATGTTCATAGACGGCCCTGAGGTATCTTTAAACGGGTCTCCCACGGTATCACCTGTTACAGCGGCTTTATGAGCATCAGAACCTTTATAGGTCATTTCACCGTTGATCATTACCCCGGCTTCAAAAGATTTCTTCGCATTATCCCAGGCACCTCCAGCATTATTCTGAAAAATAGCCCAAAGTACACCACTAACCGTTACACCGGCCATATAACCTCCTAACATTTCGGCGATTAAGATATTTTCATAACCAAAAAGCCTTGGAATAAAAGCGATAGCAATGGGAAAACCTATGGTAATCACCCCCGGAAGTAACATTTCTTTCAAAGCTGCCTGTGTAGAGATCTCAACACATTTATCATATTGAGGTTTAGCGGTTCCTTCCATTATTCCTGGAATTTCTTTAAACTGCCTTCGCACTTCACGAACCATTTGCATGGCGGCTTTCCCTACTGAACTCATTGCCAGGGCCGAAAATACTACCGGAACCATTCCTCCAACAAATAGCATGGAAAGCACTGGAGCCTTAAAAATATTGATACCGTCGATCCCCGTAAAAGTTACGTAAGCCGCAAAAAGCCCCAGTGAAGTAAGAGCTGCGGAAGCGATCGCAAAACCTTTTCCGGTTGCAGCGGTAGTATTTCCTACAGAATCCAGAATATCGGTTCTCTCTCTAACTTCAGAAGGAAGTTCGCTCATTTCAGCAATACCTCCGGCATTATCGGAAATCGGCCCGAAGGCATCAATAGCTAACTGCATTGCTGTAGTAGCCATCATCGCGGAAGCGGCAAGTGCCACTCCGTAGAAACCTGCAAAAGCATAAGAAGCCCAAATAGCAACGGCAAAAAGTAAAATTGAAAAGAAGGTAGAGATCATTCCTGTAGAAAGTCCCGCGATAATGTTTGTCGCAGCTCCTGTTCCGGAATTCTGCACGATGTTCAATACCGGTTTTTTTCCAAGGCCGGTATAATATTCCGTCACGGCTGAAATAACTCCGCCAACAATAATTCCTACTAAAGTAGAATAGAATACACGAATAGAGCTAATATCTTTAAATTCAAAGCCCTGTTCACCTCCGCTAAAAAATCCCATGGTCATTGGGTGAGAAGGCAACATCCAGGTCACCAGAAAATAACTCACAACCGCCACTAGAAAAATAGAAAACCAGTTTCCTATATTTAAAGCTTTCTGAACTTCGGCTTCTTTGGCATCATTTGATTTTATATGAACGAAAAAAGTTCCTATGATAGAAATAATGATCCCTGCTCCAGCAATTGCCATCGGTAAAAGAATGGGGCCAATTCCGCCAAATCCTTCATTGGTGATATTACCACCCATATCTTTTATTATATAGTTCCCAAGAACCATAGCGGCAAGAACGGTAGCGACATAACTACCAAAAAGATCGGCTCCCATTCCGGCAACATCCCCCACATTATCACCTACGTTATCGGCAATTGTGGCTGGGTTTCTTGGATCATCTTCAGGAATTCCGGCTTCTACTTTTCCAACAAGGTCGGCACCTACATCGGCGGCCTTGGTATAGATTCCGCCACCCACACGGGCGAAAAGCGCAATTGATTCAGCCCCAAGAGAAAAACCTGCGAGAGTTTCAAGAACGACGGTCATTTCTTCGGTGCTGGTCCAAACGCCGCCCATAAAGAAATTAAAAAAGATAATGAAGAAACCGGTAAGTCCAAGAACAGCAAGACCGGCCACTCCGAGCCCCATAACTGTTCCTCCACCAAAAGAAACCTTCAGGGCTTTGGGCAAACTAGTTCTTGCGGCCTGAGTAGTTCGAACGTTAGACTGGGTAGCGATACGCATCCCCATATTTCCTGCCAGAGCAGAAAAAATAGCTCCAAAAATAAAGGCTACAATAATTAGCCAGTGAGTGGTAGGTACAAAATAAGCAATGGCCAAAAGAGCGATACTCGCACCAATGACAAAAAAGGTCAATAATTTATATTCTGCTTTTAAAAAAGCTAAAGCGCCCTCATAAATATGAGATGAAATTTCTTTCATTTTTCCGTCCCCGGAATCCTGTTTCATCACCCAGGATCTTTTGGCCCACATGTAAATGAGCCCGATTATTGCCAGAACAGCGGGCATATAAATCATTATTGCTTCCATAGTAGCGTTCTAAATTGTTAATTAAATATTAAATGCCCGCAAATGTAGTAAAAACAGTAATAATTAAAAAAGCAATAACTTTTTAAGGCTATTGCTTTTATACTATTAAAAATTATACAGAAAAATTACAATTATATACCAAATCGCGATTTATCTCCTTCGTAATTATTATACCGATCAACGCAATCCTGGATAATCTTGCGTGCCTCTGAAGCATCTCCAAAATCGCCAGTATCTACCTTCTTCTTTTCCAGATCTTTATATACTTTGAAGAAATGTTCAATTTCTTTTAGCATATGTCCGTTCAATTCCCTAAGGTCATTTAACCGGTTCCAAACAGGATCGGAAACAGGAACACAAATTATCTTCTCGTCGGGACCTTTCTCATCGGCCATATGAAAAACACCAATTGGCTTCACCTGCATCACAATTCCCGGAAACGTAGGCTCGGTAACCAAAACCAGCACATCCAGCGGATCCTGATCAAGCGCAAGTGTATTGGGTATAAAGCCATAATCGGCAGGATACATCATCGAAGAGAAGATCATCCTGTCATATCGAACTTTTTTCAGCTTAAAATCGTATTCGTATTTGTTTCGGCTCCCTTTAGGGATCTCGATCAATACATCGAAGGTCTCATAATTCTCAGACATTTTTTCTGTTGTTTTCTGCAATTAATTAGGGCTGCAAAGATAGGCAATTTATAGCCTTGCGAATCTTAACTAAAAGTGAAATCCGAAGTCAATGATCAGCGCAAAGGAGCGCGCATCCGGAATTTCAAAATAATTACCTCGGAAATACGCGTACACCCGCATCACTTTCAGAATATTTCCCACCCCAAGTCCATACTGATAATAAGGATCGCCATCGGGAGCGCGTAATGGAAGACCGGAAGCATCAATAGCGATATTATTATCGGAAATCTGCCCCCAGACCGCATCTACGGTCACAAGTTCACGAAGATCCAGTTTGCGCAGAAAAGGGATTCTCGAAAAAAACCTTCCGTTGAAACTATGCCAGAAATGGGCAGCAGCATAAGTATCGGTCACAAATTCGTAATAATCTAAAGTGGCGAAAGAATTATACATATCAAAATACGTCTGGTTTCCCGGCACCACGTTTAAAAGTGCCAGAGGCACCGTTCCGAAGGTTTTACCCGCTTCAATGCTAAGGTGAGACCGACCCAGGCCACCTATTAAAAGGGGCTGATCGTAAAAAAACTGAAGTTTTTTATAATCGAAATCACTATTTAATAAACTTTTTAAGCCCAGGGAATAATCCAGAAATACGGTAGGGTACTCTCCTTCATTGATCAGTTGTGGTTCCACTCCATAACCTGAAATCTTTTTTCCAGGCGTAAAACCTATCACCGTGGAAAGCTCGGCCTGGTTTATTTTAGAATCAACAGTGGTATGAGAATCATCGGTATAATAATCAAGGCTGAAACCCTCCGACGCAGGTTCTATTTCGCGGTAATTAATCCCGGCGCGAAACATTAGGTTCTTAACCGGTTCCAGGGAAACCGCGAAGGTGCTCAGGTCAATAGAGCTCAATTTATTGTTATTCCCTACCGTGATAAGGGAAGAAGAAGCCAGGCTCCTGCCCAGAACATCGGTAGAATTGGTAAGACTTGTTCCCAATTGTTCCACATCTCTCCTCTTTCCGCCGGAGATCATTAACCGGGATTTGGGATCCAGAAGCACTTTTCCGGCTATCCCATATTTGAATCTCTGATCTTTAAATCCATAGGCGCCATAGCCTTCAATTCTCCAAAAATCATTTTGGGTGAAATAAGTTCGACCACCAAAGCGTAATCGCATACCTTCCACATCGTTGTATCCAAAGGTGGAATATACGGGGCCATAATCCCATCCGTCAAAATCTATATATCCCGTTTGAGCAACAATGGCGATATCGTATAAACGGCGGAAAGCCCTGGTTTTGGTAAGGGTATCCAGCATGGTATAAATACCTTCCTCATCTTTATTGAGGTTTTCCATACGGTTCTCCTGCCAGAATTCATTGCTTCGGTTATAAACCTGTGGCTGCGGATTGTAGATCTCCTGCTGGTAAAAGGCCGCGCCTTTTTCCTTATTGAACTCGTAATCATCAAAAATTTTGGTCCGTTTTGCATAAACCCCTTTAGAAGTTTTCTTCTTATTGAGTCCGAAATCGGCCATGAAAAAGTCCTTTTTGATCAGGAAGAGCGAATCATTCATCACCTCATATTCCTGTTCGATATAAACCTGTTTTACCCAGTTAATATTGGCCTCCCGGGAAGTTTCCAGGTTGATCTTCTTAATCGCCCAGGTAGTATCATTTACCCAAAAATCACCGCGAAAAGTAAGTTCATTTTTACGGCGCGGATAATAAACTATATTGTAACACCATTTATTATCGATATAAGCACTGTCTGACAGCACGTAGTTATACGATTCAATTCCCACCGTAGACACAGGATTGACAAAAGCCTTATCGAAAAATTTGATATAACTTTTATAGATATCGTAATCCTGGTACATATCCCTTACGAAATCAATAAGATTCCGGTTTTCATTAAAACCTGAGTTTTTATTTCCCAGCAATACCTCTTTTTTTCGATCTAATGAATTATCGCCATAAACTCGTGAAACCGATTCATTGATAAACATGGGAAGGTATGTTTTACCAGTCACCCTGTTTGTATCGGCATAATCGAAAATGAATTCCATTCCATTAAAAAGCCTGTTTTTTATCACAGAACTGTCAATGGTATTTAGATCAAATTCCAGTTTTTCATATTTTTTATAGGAATACTGGTCGAAAGCATTAACACCATTCTTTCGGCGGTTAGCCCAGACTTTTTTAAGAATATCAATGGCCGGATTGTTCTTTTTTGAGGTCTTCCCCCTGTAAATAACCACTTCATCAAGGCTGGAAGTCTCTTCTTCAAGAATAATTTTCATCCCGAGATTTACTGAAGACTTTAAAGGTATTTTGGTGGTTTTATATCCGAGAAAGGAAATTTCGAGCGTATCATAGTTTTTCTCACTTTGCAGGTAAAATTCCCCAATCTCATCTGTGGTGGTGCCTTCAGTAGAATGTTTAAAAACAACATTGGCAAAAGGCACCGGTTCTCCGGCAATGTCTTTTACCACTCCGCCCACTTTCGTTTGAGAAAAAACGAGAATAGAAAAGAAGAAAAAAATAGAAAATAAAAGGGATTTCTTTTTCATTTTAAGCAAAAAAAAACTCCATCGATATCGATGAAGTTTCAAAGATAAGCTGAATATGTTTACTTGTACATTACCTTTTTAACGGCTTTAACAACATCTTCGCTGTTAGGCAACCATTCCTTCAGCAGAACCGGGGAATAAGGTGCCGGTGTATCGGCCGTATTCAGTTTCACAACAGGAGCATCCAGATAATCAAAAGCTTGTGACTGCACCTGGTAAGTAATTTCAGTGGCAATACTTCCAAATGGCCAGGATTCTTCAAGAACTACAAGCCTGTTGGTCTTTTTCACAGAATTGATTATCGCGTCGTGATCCATGGGACGAATAGTTCTCAAATCAATGATTTCGCAGGAGATCCCTTCTTCAGCAAGTTTTTCAGCTGCCGCATGGGCTTCTTTTATGATCTTTCCGAAAGAAACAATAGTTACATCGGTTCCTTCCCTTTTAATATCGGCTTTACCGATCTCGATCACATATTCCTCTTCCGGCACTTCACCTTTATCGCCGTACATCTGCTCACTTTCCATAAAAATAACCGGATCATCATCGCGAATCGCAGCTTTTAAAAGGCCTTTCGCATCATAAGGAGTAGAAGGAATGATAACTTTAAGTCCCGGAGTATTCGCGAACCAGTTTTCAAATGCCTGTGAGTGCGTTGCTCCCAGCTGGCCGGCAGAACCCGTAGGACCGCGAAAAACAATGGGAATATTGAATTGCCCACCGCTCATTTGCCTCATTTTAGCGGCATTATTGATGATCTGGTCGATACCAACCAGTGAAAAATTAAAAGTCATGAATTCAATAATAGGCCTGTTGCCATTCATCGCCGATCCAACGCCAATACCCGAAAATCCAAGCTCGGCAATAGGAGTGTCTATAATGCGATCGGGACCAAATTCTTCAAGCATTCCTTTGGAAGCTTTGTAGGCGCCATTATACTCGGCAACCTCTTCCCCCATTAAATAAATGCTTTCATCCCTTCGCATTTCTTCGCTCATCGCCTCGGCAACGGCTTCTCTAAATTGAATTGTCCTCATTATAATTTCTTAAATTTTATTCCTGAGGAGCAAAAATAGTAATTCAGTAAGGTAAATACCATATTTGCCGATTAAAATTTTCGGAAAGCGCTTATTTAAACGGGCTTTAAGAATTTACTTCCAAATATTCTCATTCTCCATTAATTTCTTCTGAAAGATTTTATACTGAACGCCGCATTTATTGAGAATTATCCAAAAAAATAATAGAATTTTAAGATGCATTTTACTATGCATGCATAGCTTTTTTTGATTAAAAATACTTACCTTCGTGTCGAAATCGTTTTATTAAAAAAAGAACCTGATATATGAAAATTTTAGTATGTATAAGCCATGTGCCCGATACTACCTCTAAGATCAATTTTACTGATGGGGACACTAAATTCGACACGAATGGTGTTCAATTTGTAATTAATCCGAACGACGAATTTGGTCTTACCCGTGCCATGTGGTTCAAAGAGAAACAGGGAGCTACTGTAGATGTTGTAAATGTTGGCGGAGCAGAAACCGAACCCACCTTAAGAAAGGCACTGGCCATTGGTGCAGATGCGGCAATTCGTGTGGACAACACTCCCACCGATGGATATCAGGTAGCCAAAGAACTTGCGAAAGTCGTTCAGGATGGCAATTATGACCTTATTATTGCTGGAAGGGAATCCATCGATTATAACGGCGGAATGGTGCCGGGAATGCTCGCCCAACTAATCAAAGCAAATTTCGTAAATAACTGCATAGGCCTTGAAGTTGAGGGAGACACCGCAACAGCGATAAGGGAAATAGATGGCGGTAAGGAAACACTTAAGGCTAAACTTCCACTGGTCATTGGAGGCCAAAAAGGAATTGTGGAAGAAAGCGATCTTAAGATCCCTAATATGAGAGGGATCATGCAGGCTCGTAAAAAACCTCTTAATGTGGTACAGCCTTCTGAAAGTGATATAACAACAAAAGTGGTCAAATTCGAAAAACCCGAGCCAAAAGGAGCAGTGAAACTGGTTGATCCAGAAAACCTTGATGAATTGATCGATTTGCTTCATAACGAGGCCAAGGTCATTTAAAAAGGGAAAACGAATCAAGAATTTTAAAAATCAGAAAATGTCAGTTTTAACATATATAGAATCAGAAGAAGGAAAGTTCAAAAAAGCTTCTTATGAATTAGCGTCTTACGCCCAAGAAGTTGCCGATATGCTGGGAACTTCCGTAACGGCAATTACTTTCAATGCTAATGACACTTCCGAACTTGGGAAGTATGGAGTGGATAAAGTTTTGAAAGTAAGCAGCGAGAAACTTTCCAAATTCAATGCCGAGGCCTATGCCGATGCCATTAAGCAGGCTGCCGAAAAAGAAGGTTCAAAAGTTTTAGTTATCAGCCAGAGCGCCAACGGAAAATATCTCGCCCCACTTTTAGCTGTTCAGCTTAAGGCAGGTTACGCTCCAAATGTTGTGGCTTTACCTGAAAGCACTGAACCTTTTACCGTAAAACGCGCAGCTTTTACTAATAAAGCCTTCAATTTTACTGAAATCACTACCGAGGTAAAAATCATAGGTCTTTCAAAAAATTCATTCGGTTTAAAGGAACATCCTTCCACCGCTACCGAAGAAGATTTTACTCCACAACTTTCTGATGAAGATTTTTCAGTAAATGTAGAATCGGTAGATAAAGCAAAAGATAAAGTGACCATTGCCGACGCCGAAATTGTCGTTTCTGGCGGACGCGGATTAAAAGGTCCGGAGAACTGGGGAATGATAGAAGAAATGGCCGATATTCTGGGTGCCGCTACCGCCTGCTCGAAACCGGTAAGCGACATGGGCTGGAGGCCTCACAGTGAGCACGTAGGCCAGACCGGTAAGCCGGTTGCTTCCAATTTATATATTGCCATTGGTATTTCAGGAGCTATTCAGCACCTTGCCGGAATCAATGCCGCAAAAACCAAAGTCGTCATTAATAATGATCCGGAAGCACCATTTTTTAAGGCTGCAGACTACGGTGTGGTGGGCGATGCCTTTGAAGTTGTACCCAGATTAAATGAAAAATTGAGGGAATTTAAAGAGAAAAACGCATAATTTTCATAAATTGTGCCCCATAAAAGGGCTGTCTAAATGCGGCTAACTGTCCTTATTTAGGCAGCTTTTTTAATTGATTTTGATGTATGAGTTTAGTGCGCCTGAATATTAAAGGAATTTCTTACAGTCAAACACAAAACGGTGCTTACGCCCTGATCCTCAACGAGGTTGGTGGCGACCGCAAGCTGCCTATAGTAATTGGAGCATTTGAGGCTCAATCTATTGCCATAGCGCTGGAGAAAGAGATAAAACCTCCGCGACCGCTTACCCATGATCTCTTCAAAAATTTTTCAGACAGGTTTGAAATTGTTGTAAAACAGGTGATCATCCATAAACTGGTAGACGGTGTTTTCTACTCCAGTCTCATCTGCGAAAGGGATGGGATCGAAGAGATCATCGATGCGAGAACAAGTGATGCTATTGCGCTGGCACTCCGTTTTAACGCTCCTATTTTTACTTATAAGAATATCCTCGATAAGGCCGGAATTTACCTGAAAGTCGAAGAGCGGCAGAGCGAAAAAGAAGAAAAGAAAGAAGAAGAGATACTTTCAGACGAATTATTGAAAGAAGAGATCGAAATGACCTCTGATGAAAGTTCTGATTATAAAAAAATGTCGCTGGAAGAACTTAAAGAGCTCCTGTCACAGGCTGTTGCAAAAGAAGATTATGAAAAAGCAGCGCGCCTCAGGGATGAAATTTCCAAAAGAAAATAACCTAAAATGAATAAAACCTGGCATTGCCTGCTGCTCAGCCTTTTCTTTATTTCTGCAGCATTTTCCCAGAATATTTCCCAGACCTGGCAATTCGAAAAAGATACCGATAGCCTTTCCCAACAACAAACTTTTCCCAATACCCAGTACCTTCGTTTTGACGAAGGCAGGTTTAGCTTTCTGGATAGTACGGCAAAAGACACACTGGCTAAAGGTGACTATCTTTATCAAAATAACCTGCTGGTCCTTTTTTATAATTCGCCAAAAGACAGTGTTCAGCATTTGCGGGTAACAGAACTCACAGATTCATCCCTTGTCATCAACAGCAGCGGCCAAAATCTTCGGTTAAAAATTAATAATCCCACGGTAAATGAAGCTGTTCCCGCTTCAACGGCCAAAGAGATCATTCCAAGCGCCGGAATAAGCACCTCCAGTATCCTGCGGGGAATACTGGGAATGTTCGCACTTATTTTAATAGCCTTCCTTTTTAGCAGCAACAAAAAAGGCATAAACTGGAAAACAGTGGGCCTGGGTCTGGCTGCACAGCTGCTACTTGCCATAGGTGTTTTAAAAATTGAAATTGTCCAGGATATCTTTGAGTTCGTAGGACAAATATTTGTTCTTATACTTGATTTTACCGAAGCCGGAAGTGAATTCCTTTTAGGTGATCTAATGGATGCGAATTCCTTCGGGTTTATTTTCCTTTTCCAGATACTGCCCACGGTAATTTTCTTTTCGGCATTAACATCGGTACTTTTTTATTTGGGAGTTATACAGGTAGTTGTAAAAGGAATGGCCTGGGTACTTACCAAATTACTGGGAATTTCAGGCCCGGAAAGTTTAAGTGTAGCCGGGAATATTTTCCTCGGTCAAACTGAAGCGCCTCTTTTGATCAAAGCCTATTTGGAAAGAATGACACGCTCTGAAATTCTCCTGGTCATGGTTGGCGGAATGGCAACAGTAGCCGGTGGCGTACTCGCCGCTTACATCGGTTTCCTTGGTGGTGAAGATCCGGAACTGAGGCTGCAATTCGCAAAACACCTGTTAACTGCCTCGGTAATGGCTGCGCCCGGCGCGGTGGTAATTTCAAAAATTTTATATCCACAAACCGAAAAAATTAATACCGATGTGGAAGTATCCGCCAATAAAATAGGTTCGAATATACTCGACGCCATAGCAAACGGTACTACGGAAGGACTTAAACTGGCAGCGAATGTGGCGGCTATGCTTCTTGTATTTATAGCATTTATCGCCATGATCAATTATATTTTAGGCTGGATAGGAGGCTGGAGCCATTTGAATATGCTGATGGCCGAATACACACCTTACGAAAAATTCTCTTTGGAGTCGGTTCTCGGACTCATTTTCGCTCCATTGATGTGGATCATTGGAGTCGCTAAAGAAGACATTATGCTGATGGGCCAGCTGCTGGGAATAAAACTTGCCGCAAGTGAATTTGTTGGCTACATTCAACTCGCCGAGCTTAAGAATCCGGTGAACGCGCTTAGCCTTAACTACGAGAAGTCTGTTATAATGGCTACTTATATGTTGTGCGGATTCGCAAATTTCGCTTCCATTGGTATACAGATTGGTGGAATTGGCTCTCTCGCTCCGGGCCAAAGAAAAACACTTTCAGAATTTGGTATGAAAGCTCTGATAGGAGGGACAATTGCATCCCTGCTTTCTGCAACTATCGCGGGAATGATCATTGGATAAATAGTATTGAGTATTGAGTATTGAGTATTGAGTTATACTAAATTCAAAAAGTTGAAAAACTATTGATAAGTTGAATAAAAAACAGCATCCATAATCGATGCTGTTTTTCTATTTTAGTCTGCATATCAAATTTTTAGAACTCCCGAAGTGAATTTGGCATCGCAACTGGTTCACTTTAAAATAACAGCATAAAAAATGAAACAATATCACGAACTTCTTAAGCATGTACTTGAAAACGGAACCGATAAAGGAGATCGTACCGGCACAGGAACAAGAAGCCTTTTTGGTTACCAGATGCGCTTCGACCTTAGCGAAGGTTTCCCCATGGTCACCACGAAAAAATTACACCTGAAATCTATCATTTACGAATTGTTATGGTTCCTGAAAGGCGACACAAATGTGAAATACCTTCAGGAAAACGGGGTTCGCATCTGGAACGAATGGGCCGATGAAAATGGAAATCTGGGACCGATTTATGGCCATCAGTGGCGAAATTGGAACAGCGAAGAGATTGACCAGATCAGTGAGGTAATTGAAACGCTTAAAAAAAATCCCAATAGCCGGCGCATGCTGGTATCGGCATGGAATCCCTCGGTGTTACCTGATACTTCAAAATCTTTTTCAGAAAATGTGGCTAACGGGAAAGCTGCCCTCCCACCCTGTCACGCCTTTTTTCAATTTTATGTAGCCGATGGAAAACTATCCTGTCAGCTCTACCAACGCAGTGCCGATGTATTCCTCGGGGTGCCTTTCAACATTGCCTCTTATGCGCTACTAACAATGATGATGGCACAGGTTTGCGGTTATGAGGCCGGAGATTTTGTTCATACTTTCGGCGATGTACACATTTACAGCAACCATATGGAGCAGGTAAAACTTCAGCTAAGCAGAACCCCAAAACCGCTCCCAACGATGAAATTAAACCCAAAAGTCAAAGATATTTTTGATTTTAAGTTTGAAGATTTTAAATTAGAAAATTATGATCCGCATCCTGGCATTAAAGCCAGTGTGGCTGTTTAATTCTAATTTTAAATTTTTATTACCATGAAGAAATTATTAGTTATTACATGTTTTTTACTAGGTGGGCTCAGCCTTGCCAATGCACAACAAAAATCACCCGTCTGGCCGGGCTGTGAAAATGCCAAAAATGTAAAAAAATGTTTTAACCAAAAACTTTCCCAACACGTAAGGGCGAAATATGTATATCCCAAGAACGACCAGGGGCAATACGAAAGAGGAAAAGTGAAAGTAACTTTTACAATTCAAAAAAATGGGGAGGTTGTTGTAAATGAAGTTACGGGTAAAAATCCTGCCGTGAACCAGGCCGCTAAAGAAATGCTTCAGAAAATCCCAAAAATGAAACCCGGAACCCTGAATGGTGAGCCGGACGACAGGGAGTTCACCCTTTCATTTAATTTTTAATTAACCCGGCCGAAAGGCCATTGCCCCAAACCTAATTTTTAAACTATGAAAAAGCTATTTTTAATATTCTTTGTCTTTATCGGTATTCAGGCCTTTGCGCAGGAAGGCGTAAAAGTCGAGGGAAACACTATCACTATTAAAGAAACTACCCCTGTATGGCCGGGCTGCGAAAATAACAGTGATAAAGACGAGTGTTTTAACAAGATGTTTATGCAGCATCTGAAAAAAACCTATAAATATCCGAAGAACGATAAGGGAGAATATATTCGCGGCAAAGCTACCGTTTCTCTTGAAATCAATGAAAAAGGAAAGGCCGTGGTAAAATCGATTGAAGGCAAACACCCTGAAATCAATGCCGAAGTAAAAAAAATGGTGGAGGCAATGCCCATTATGAAACCCGGTATGCGCGGCGGCAAACCTGTGGCAATCAAGTACACCATCCCGCTAAATTTCTAAATTGCTGTTAAGCCAGGGGGTTAAACATTTGCAAAACAAGTTTAACGTCACCTTAACGCATTCTTAGGAAGCGAACTTTGTAAAAATTGTAAATTTGAGTGGTACATATAAAGTATCACTCTTTTTTATGCTTTCACAAGAAGAACTAATTGAACTTTTCAAAAAAACAAGGGCAGATTCCGAACATATCTGCTCGTTTCTGGAAACCGAAGATTATGTGGTTCAGCCCATCGTTGATGTCTCGCCTCCAAAATGGCACCTTGGCCATACCACCTGGTTTTTTGAAGAATTTGTCCTGAAAAAATATTCCAATAGCCACCAGCTTTATGATGAGAATACCGCTTACGTTTTCAATAGTTACTATGAAAGTGTGGGCGAAAAGGTAATTCGCACCAACCGCGGAAACCTTTCCAGGCCTACCGTTGCATGGATCTATAATTTCAGAAAATATGTTACCGATGCCGTTCTGGATCTTTTAAAAAACAAAAAGCTTGATGAAGAAGCTCTTGCCGTTCTGGAAATTGGTTGTCATCATGAAAAACAACACCAGGAGCTGCTTTATACCGATATTAAATATATACTGGGAAATAATCCGCTTTTTCCCAAATACAACGATGAATTTGAAGAAAATCCCGTCCAGGAATTCGATCGTGAATGGATAAAAATTCCTGAAGGAATCTACGAAATTGGCCATAAATCTGATGATTTCTGCTATGACAACGAAAAAGGCCTTCACAAGGTTTTTCTCTGCGATTATGAAATTTCGAATAAACTGGTCACCAATAAAGAATTCATTGACTTTATTGACGACGGAGGTTATGAAGATGTTTTGCTGTGGCATGCCGAAGGCTGGGACTGGGTGAATGAAAACGAGATTTCGGCTCCCTCCTACTGGCATAAAATCAATGAAGAATGGCATCAATATACCTTAGGTGGACTCCAGAAACTCAACCTGAATGCGCCGGTAACCCATATTTCATATTATGAGGCTTTTGCCTATTCACAATGGAAAGGAATGCGACTTCCAACTGAAGAAGAATGGGAAACAGCCCAATCTAAATTTGAATGGGGAAGTCGCTGGGAATGGACCGAAAGTGCCTATTCACCCTATCCGGGTTATAAAAAAGCCGATGGCGCACTTGGTGAGTACAATGGTAAATTCATGGTCAACCAGAAAGTCCTGCGTGGCGGCTCGGTAGTTACTCCCCAAAACCATACACGACCTACTTACCGCAATTTTTTTCATCCACAATTAAGGTGGCAGTTTACCGGTTTCCGATTAGTTAAATAATAAATAAATGAACACAACCACCAGGACTATGTTTGAGTCTGCTTTTGCCGAAGACACATATAAGGGGCTCACGAGTTATCCCAAATACCTGCTTTCAAAATATATCTACGATGAAAAGGGAGACAAATTGTTCCAGAAGATCATGGATATGCCTGAATATTATCTTACGCAGTGTGAGTTTGAAATCCTGGAACAAAACGCTGCTGAAATCTGCTCGGCTTTCAGTGAGAAAGAGGCTTTTGATCTCATCGAACTCGGAGCGGGAGATGGTAAAAAAACTAAAATTCTTCTGAAAGAACTTCTGAAAAATAGCGATGATTTTAAGTATCTGCCGATAGATATAAGCCAGCATGCTCTGGATGAACTCCAAAAATCTTTAAAAAAGGAACTTCCTGAAGCAAAAGTTTCACCGCAACAGGGAACTTATTTTAAAACCCTTGAAGAGCTGGCAGAATATAACAGACGGAAGAAGGTAATTTTGTTTCTCGGCAGTAATATCGGGAACTTATTACACAAAGATGCGGTAATCTTTTTATCGAATATCGCTAAAGCCATGGATAAGGATGACATGCTTTTTATGGGCTTTGACCAGAAAAAAGACCCGAAAAAAATTCTTGATGCCTACAATGATCCTAACGGAATAACCGAAGCCTTCAACAAAAATTTACTGGTACGTATTAATAAGGAATTAGGCGGAGATTTCAATCCGGATAGCTTTAAACACTGGGAAACCTATGATCCCGAAACCGGAACGGCAAAAAGTTTTTTGGTTAGCAGTATTGAGCAGAATGTAAAAATTCAAAAACTGGAACTGGAAGTCCATTTTGACAGCTGGGAAAGTATTCACACCGAAATTTCCCAGAAATATGACGATTCCATAGTAAAATGGCTGGCCAGTGAGGCAGGATTGAAAGTTGAACAAACTTTCACAGATTCAGCAGGTTTTTACAAAAATTATATCTTTAAGAAAAACTAAACCTTAGAGATATAATATTATGAAAGCGATCTGGAACCAACACGTAATTGCAGAAAGTGAAGATACCAGGACCGTTGAGGATACTCACTATTTTCCCATGGAAGATATTCACAAGGAATATTTCGTTCACAGCAATATGGAAGGCATTGCCCATGGAAAGGCAGGGCTGCTTATTTCCATATAAAAGTAGCCGGGGAAATCAATAAAGACGCTGCCTGGTATTTTCCGCAGACAAGCTATGCTGCCCGCCCGATAAAAAATTTCGTGGCATTCCGGAATGGAGTAAAGCTTATTCCCTAATTTTTACCTCATCCAGAATACCGAAAAATTTAAACTACAAGTACGCTGTTCTCAGTTGAAGCATATTCGTTCCATTCCAAACGATCGGCTTCAGGTTCATTAACCCATTCACCGTCTATGATATACTTGAACTGATATTCTTTATCTACCGGCAGGTTCACCTGACCCTTAAAATTGCCGTTTTTGAATTTTTTTAGTTTAGTAGATTTCCAGTTATTGAAATCTCCTGCTACCTCCACATTGTTTGCATCTTTCGCTGGCACATTAAAAGTGACCTTACACTCAGGTTTTGACTTTAAATACTGTTTTGTAATTGACATGGCTAAAAAATTAAAATTTCCATTGGCCAAATTAAATTAATAAATTTTTACAAAACAATAAAAATCAAAAGCTTAGCTTCATTTTTTCGATATTCTGATATTTTTATGTTATTTAAAGGCGACATACAAATTCGCAATCGTTATCATAAAGATATCTTCAAAATATTTGAAACCTAAATCCCTGGAATTTGCATCTAAAACTTAAATTTTTAACAGCTTAAAAAGGAGTTTAAGCTCATCTTCGGTATTAAAATAATGCATACTCACTCTAATTCCATCCCCTCTGCGGGAGGTAATAACTCCTTCGCTTCTAAGTTTTTCAGATAGTTTTTCGTCACCTTTTATATTGAAAAGTGGGGCAATATCGGGTCTTTCTCCAATCCAGGGTTCAATTAAACCGGCTTCCAGAAACTTTTGCGCTGCACCATTTTTGAGTTTTTTCACCTGGGTTTCTATATTTTCCATTCCTTTTTCCTTGATCACGTCAATAGCTACTTTCAAACTTCCGTAATTGAGCGTATCCTGATGACCAGGCTCAAATTTACCTATGAAATTCCCTTCGTGAGCTTTATATTTTCCCTGCAACGAACCAAAACCTAAATGTTTTGGAGATATCTTTCCCTGAATATCGTCGTTAAAAAGCATAAAACCATTTCCGTAGCCGCCATTCAGCCATTTATAACAACTGCTAATGACAACGTCTATATTGGTTTCATCAAATTTGAAATTTTCAGTTCCCAGGTATTGAGTGCCATCGGCGATAAGGATCAAATCGGGAAATTTCTGCTTCAGTTCTTTGAGAAAATCAATACCCAGCTTAACTCCGTTTATATACTGAACAATACTAAAAGCAAAGAAATCTGGTTTTTCCTTTTCAATTTTCTGAAGGATATTATCCTCAAGATTTTGATCAATTTTAGCAAAAACCGTTTCAAATTTTCGCGATTTCACTGGCCAGTTAATAGAAGGATAATCATTCTCGAGCAGCAAAGCCTTTTTATCACCAGAAATGCTTTCCAGAAGACTATTGAAGCCGTACGAGAAATTAGGCACAAGGGCAACCCGATTTGGAGCACAATGGAAAAAATCACCTACCGCTTCCCTAACTTCTGTTAAAACCTCGCCCTGTTTTTCCTTTAAAATACTGGCCTGAATTAAGAAATCCAGGTCGTGATCCTGGCGGAATTCCCAGACTTTTTCAGGAAGAAGTCCCGAAGCAGCCGTATTTAAGTAGGTATATTGTTGCAGTACCGGGAAGCCTTTTCTTAAATTATCCATAAGCATTTGGGGTGTTCTTTTTTTTAACAGTAAATTTGATAGTACACTAATGTAAACCGAATTATGTTCTCTAAAAAGAAAAACGAATCTAAAATAGATTACGAGCAACGTGAGTTGTATGAAAATGCAAGGCGTCGCACCCGGGAAAAGAAAAGACTTTTTCGTCATTTCGTAATCTTTCTTATCGGCGCGGTTTTGCTCATTGTGCTCAATGAGGTAATAGGCTGGCAGCAGGATTTTCAAATTTTGGGCTATGACTGGTTTGTCTGGGCCGTTTTACTGTGGGCTTTAATTTTGATCATTCATTTTTTCAATGTCTTTATCGTAAACAGTTTTATGGGAAAAGAATGGGAAGCAAAAGAAACCGATCGGCTGGTTAAAAAGCAAAAAGAAAAAATTGCCCTTCTTAAGGAAAAAGTGGAAAGAGAACATCCATTGCCGGAAAATAAAAAAAAGCCCGGACCCGAAGATGACAATAAACCAACCCGTCCGCTTGATCCCCGGGGACCCATAAACAGTTAGGTTAATGATAACAATGATTGCCGCTGCCGCGGAAAATAATGCACTTGGAAAAGATAATGATCTCGTCTGGCATTTACCAGATGACTTCAGGCGTTTTAAAAGACTAACGAGTGATCATTATATTATTATGGGCAGGAAAACCTTCGAAACTTTTCCAAAGTTACTGCCCGACCGGACCCATGTTGTGATCACGCGACAGGAAGATTACCAGCCCAAAGGAGTGATCGTGGTACAATCGCTGGTAGAAGCACTGAAAGTTTCAAAACTGGATCCGCAGGTTTTTATTATTGGCGGCGGCGAGATCTACAGGCAGGGAATGGAATATGCGGACAGGATAGAGCTTACGCGCGTGCATGGGAAATTTGATGCAGATACCTTTTTCCCTGCGATCAGGGAAGATGAATGGAAGCTTATAAAGGAAGAACATCACCCTGCCGATGATAAACATAAATACGCTTTTACTTACAAGACTTATGACCGACGAAAAGATTAATGACGTACTTGGAAAAATTGCTGAAGAAAATGATCTCAGGTTTTCAGAATCCTTTCCTTTAACCGGCGGAGATATTAATGAAGTCTTTGTTCTAAAAGGAAACGAAGAAAAATTCGTGGTAAAAATAAATGATGCCGATAAGTACCCCGGCATGTTCGAAGCCGAAAAACTGGGACTTGAAAAACTGCTTGAACCTGATAAAATTGATGTACCAAAACCCTTTAAAAACGGTATAATTGACAACAAAAGCTATCTGCTTCTCGAACATAAGGAATCGGCCCCAATGCATCCCGATTTCTGGAAGATCTTCGGAGAAAAGCTGGCTAAACTGCACCAGGTTTCGGCTGACCAGTTCGGACTCGAAAAAAACAATTATATAGGAAGCCTGCCGCAGTATAATGAAAACAAAACTTCGGCTTCAGAATTCTACATTGAAATGAGGCTAAAACCTCAACTTAAAATGGCAGAAGTAAACGGCTTTAAACTAAAAATTAACGATTCCTTTTTTAAAAATATCAAAAATGAGATTCCCGATGAAAAACCTTCCCTGATCCATGGTGATCTTTGGAATGGCAATTTCATTATTAATAAAGAGGGAGAACCCTGCCTGATCGATCCCGCGACAGCCTATGCTCCACGGGAGATGGATATCGGGATGATGCATTTATTCGGGGGATTCAATGACGAACTTTTCAACCGGTACAACGAGGTATTTCCTTTAGAAAATGGATGGAAAGACCGAATACCCCTTTGGGAACTCTACTATCTCCTGGTTCACCTGAATATTTTCGGCGGCGCCTATAAATCCCAGGTTACTTCGATCATCAGCCATTATAGCTGATTTTGCATTTCTTAACAGGCACAATACCTTTTTTAGCACTTCCTTAGCGCAAAAGACTGTTTTGCTAAAGTATATTCAGAAAAAACAGTTAGACTATGAGTACTAAGAATTTATATGATAAAAATGCGAGGGAAAAGATCAAATCTTTGGTCGAGGATATCAAAACCGGAATTCTGGTCACCGATATGCTTTCAAAACCATTGAGTGCTATCCCAATGACGGCCAAAGAGGTAGACGAGCATGGCGCGATCTGGTTTTTGAGCAGAAGTGACAGTGAACACAACAAGAATATTGAAAAAGACAGGGATGTACAATTGCTGTTCAGCGACAATTCAGATAAAGAATACATCAGCATCTTTGGCGAAGCTTTTATTGAAACGAACAGGCAAGTTCTGAATGAACTTTATTCAAAAGTTGATGACGCCTGGTTTGAAAAAGGAAAAGACGATCCAAAATTGACCGGTATAAAAGTCAATCCTAAAGAGGCTTATTACTGGGATACCAAAACCAACAAATACATCACCCTCTTTAAAATAGGAATGGCTGCAGCAGGCAAAGATACCGACATTGGCGAAAAAGGAAAATTAGAACTTTAAAGACTGTATTTGTCGGAAAAGACCTCGTAACCGCTCTTTTGTTATGAGGTCTTTTTATTTATGCCTAATTTTGGGGAGGCAGAAAACTTGACAAAACAGCCATACAGATCCTTAGGTCATTCAAAATGTTGAGTGCCTTATTTGCATCTGAAATAGAAAAACTAAAAAAAAAAAGATGAAAGCCTATATTTTTCCGGGCCAGGGAGCCCAATTTTCAGGAATGGGAGCCGATCTATATGAGAAATCGGCCGAAGCCAAAGACCTTTTCCAGCAGGGCAATGATATTTTAGGTTTTAAGATTACAGATATCATGTTTGAAGGCACCGCTGAAGATCTTAAGCAAACAAAGGTCACTCAGCCCGCCATTTTCCTTCATTCCGTAATTCTAAGTAAGGTCCTGGGAGATAGTTTTAAACCCGATATGGTGGCAGGCCATTCTCTTGGGGAATTTTCAGCCCTTGTAGCAAATAAGGTTTTGAATTTTGAAGACGGCTTAAAGCTTGTTTTTAAAAGGGCCCAGGCGATGCAGGAAGCCTGTGAACTTGAACCATCTACCATGGCTGCAGTTTTGGGACTGGAAGACGAAGTGGTGGAAGAAATTTGTTCAGAAACCGAAGGCATTGTGGTGGCTGCCAATTATAACTGCCCCGGACAACTGGTGATCTCAGGTGAAGTTGATGCCGTGGAAAAAGCCTGTGTGGCTTTAAAAGACAGGGGAGCAAGAAGAGCGATGATACTTCCGGTTGGCGGCGCATTTCACTCGCCATTGATGGAACCGGCTAGAAAAGACCTGGCAGCAGCCATTGAAAATACCCACTTCAACAAGCCTATTTGCCCTGTTTATCAGAACGTAACCACCTCGGCGGTTAGCAATCCTGATGAGATCAGGAAAAATCTTGAATATCAACTCACTTCCCCGGTAAAATGGACACAATCAGTTCAGAATATGATCAAGGATGGCGCCAGTGAATTTATTGAGGTTGGCCCCGGAAAAGTGCTCCAGGGACTGGTAAAGAAAATCGACCGCAATGCCGAAACTTCTTCAGCCGAAATTTAGAATAATTAGCATAAACTGTCTGAAATTTCCAACACGTCAAGCTGAATTTATTTCAGAAGATCCTGAAACAAGTTCAGGATGACAAAAATTGAAAGTTTTAGACAGTTTTTTTATTCTGATTTAAATTCTTCTTATCATAAATTTCACCTTCTCAAGAGTATCTTTCCATCAGGAAATATTCTTTCTTCTAAAGAATGTTAGCTGTT
The DNA here is from genome assembly GCF_003024155.1 of Christiangramia fulva. Lineage (NCBI taxonomy): Bacteria > Pseudomonadati > Bacteroidota > Flavobacteriia > Flavobacteriales > Flavobacteriaceae > Christiangramia > Christiangramia fulva. The sequence goes on along the minus strand of NZ_CP028136.1, from coordinate 2,038,056 downwards.
TAGAAAATCCTTGATGGTGGTCGCGATAAAATCGATTTGATCATCTTCCAATTCGGTATGCATGGGGAGCGAGATCACTTCTTTCACAAGTCGGTTTGTCACCGGAAAATCCTTATCATTATATCTTGGATCTTCGTAAGCCTTTTGCTTATGCAGTGGAATAGGATAATAAATCCCAAACGGAATGCCTTTTTCCTGAAGGTGTTTTGCCAGGGCATCGCGTTTTCCGTTTTTGACCTGAAGCGTGTACTGATGATACACATGAGTGTCATCTTTACCGGCCAAAACCGGAGTTATAACCTGAGATTCACCTTTTAAAGCTTCATTATATTTTTGTGCCGCGTCCCTCCTCGCCTGGTTATAAAGGTCGAGTTTTGGCAATTTCGCGCGGAGTACTGCTGCCTGAAAGCTGTCCAGACGCGAATTTACACCTACCACATCGTGATGGTATCTTTCGTACATACCATGATTAACGATCCCGCGGATGGTATGGGCCAGGGAATTATTATCAGTAAAAATTGCACCGCCATCGCCATAGCCGCCAAGATTTTTAGATGGAAAAAAAGAAGTCGCTGCTATGTCACCAATGGTTCCGGCCTTTTTAGTCTTTCCTTCCGAGCTGTGATAATTCGCGCCAATCGCCTGTGCATTATCTTCAATTACATAAAGTTTATGTTCCCGTGCTATGTCCATGATGGCATCCATATTGGCAGCCTGGCCGAATAAATGCACGGGGACTATGGCCCGTGTGCGGGGAGTTATGGCCCTTTTTACCGCTTCAGGATCTATGTTGAAAGTTTCGGGATCTACATCAACAAGAACCGGCGTTAGCTGAAGCAGCGCGATCACCTCAACGGTAGCTGCAAAGGTAAAATCGGCAGTGATCACCTCATCACCGGGTTTTAAATCAAGGCCCATCATGGCAATTTGAAGCGCATCGGTTCCATTGGCACAGGGGATAACGTGCTTAACACCCAAATATTCTTCCATTTCTTTCTGAAAAGAATGCACCTGAGGGCCATTTATAAAAGCCGTGCTGTCAAAAACCTCCTGGAAAGAAGCATTTACTTCATTTTTTATACCTTCATACTGACCCTGAAGGTCAACCATCTGAATCTTTTTCATTTGCTAATTTTTAGGGCTACGAAAATACGAAATATGACACCTACTAACAATCGATTTATCAGGAAAGGCCTATTTTAGCATGCTCAAAAGGAAATCGTTGCATAGTATCTACAATTTTTTAATCTACTCAGCACAAAATCTGCTGAAAACTGCAGGAATTTTCAGTCCGAAACTGGCAGAATTCACCAAAGGAAGAAAGCAGCTTTTCCAGGATCTGAAGGAAAAAGTTCAGGCAGAGGAGAAGTATATTTGGATACATGCAGCTTCACTGGGAGAATTTGAAATGGCAGTGCCCGTTATGAAGATGCTCAGGAAGAATTATCCTCAAAAAAAGATCCTTATAAGTTTTTTTTCGCCCTCGGGATTTAAAAACAAAAAGAAACATCCCCTGGTGGATATTTTCACCTACCTGCCTCTGGATACTCCGGCGAATGCTCGAAAATTCCTGGATATCGTCCAACCGGAAATGGCCATTTTCATAAAATATGATTTCTGGCCAAATTTTTTAAAAGAACTAAAGCAAAGAAAAATAAGAAGTTTCCTGGTTTCAGGGGTTTTCAGGAAAGACCAGCTTTTTTTTAAAAGTTATGGAAAATGGATGCGAAATTCCCTCGAAGCATTTGAGCATTTTTTCGTTCAGGATAAGGAATCACAGCGCCTTCTGGCCGAGCTCGGATTTACAAATTCAACTGTTGCCGGGGATACCCGTTTTGACCGTGTGGCTGCACAATTAGAAAGCGATAATCACATCGATTTCCTTGAGGATTTCTGCGGAAGCGAAACCATTATTGTTTTTGGTAGCACCTGGCCCGAAGACGAAGAATTATTTGTCGAAGCCATTAACAAGACTAAAAAAGGAAAATTCATCATCGCCCCTCATGAGATCAAGGCTGAAAAGATCGAAGATCTCGTCAAAAAATTGACCCTTCCTTCGGTTCTATTTTCTGAAAAAGAAGCCAAAGATCTTTCAGAATACAGGGTTTTTATCCTGGACACCATCGGGTATCTTGGCCGTGCCTATTCGTACGCCAACATTGCTTATGTAGGTGGCGCCGCCGGAAAAACAGGTTTACACAATATCCTGGAACCTGCAACTTTCGGGGTTCCCATCATCACTGGAAAAAATATCAGCAAATTTCCCGAAGCTCGAAAACTTCAAAAACTGGCAGGACTTTTTTCAGTTGAAAATAAAGACGAACTGACCGAAATTCTTCAAAAATTGCTTAAAAACGAGAATTTCAGGGAAAAAACCGGGATGATCAGCGAACATTTCGTAAACAGCAATACCGGTGCCACCAGGCTGCTTGAAAGCTATCTCAGCAAAGCCTAATTCTTTATTTTAGAGATATTTAGCAATAATTTAGCATGACTTTAAAAGAAAGTCGGCTGAAGCCCTCTACATTTGTTAAAAGTAATACCAAAAAACCAGAAAGATGAAAAAGACAATTTTAATGCTCGCAATGGTATTTTCCATGGGAATATTTGTTACTTCCTGTAGAGATACTAATGAGGACAGAAATGATAATACCGAGATGAGAGACGATGCCGATGAAGTTGGCAATGATATTGAAGGTGCCGCCAATGATGTTGGTGATGCAGTAGAAAATGCGGCTGACGAAACCGGCGATGCAATCGATGATGCTGCTAATGATGTACAGGACGAAACCAATGACGACTATTAGATTAGGTCATTGTTTTTAAACACTAACCAGCCTGGAAAAGCCTTTTTGTACTATAAACAAAAAGGCTTTTCTATTTTTTAAAAGATTTCAATTCCTTTTTAAGTTCTTGCATAGACTGCTGTAATTCCTGGAAAAGGCTGCTATTCGAGGGATTATCGAGATTAAAGGTGAGTTTTGAATTCACCTGCCATAATTCCTGGATTTCGCTAACGCTAATTTCCAAAGGAAGATATTCCTCGTTAAGAGAGATCAACAGGACCTTGGAAGGATCGGGCAATTTCTGCAGTTTTTTCACCAGCACAGAATCATACATAACCACCACATGAACCCGGTTATTACTGGCTTCTTCAAGGCCCGCGACGGCTTTCCCCATCACCCACTCGCCAGGCCGGTAATCGGGGAGCATACTATCCCCCTCCACCTGAAATCCTCGATAGGTAGCATTCCTGAATTCCGGCAGCGGAATATCAAATGCAGGTAGTTGATTGTACCATTCAACATCCTGGATATTATGCGGGTATCCAGCGGCGGCCTTTTGGTTTACGAGCACGATATTCTCGTTATCAGAATTATCTACCGTTACTACTTTAGGGCTTACATCTCCCTGGGAAACTTTCAAATATTTCTGGCCGCTATCCCCAAACAACCACAAAGGATTAATTCCAAACTGCCGCAAGAGCTCAGCAACAATTTTACCTGAGAGCCGCGTCCTTCCCCGTTCAATATCGGCTGTAGAATTTTTGATACCCAGAAGGGAAGCGAATTCAGCCTGGGTATAATTATTTTCTTCCCTTACTTCTTTAAAGTGTTTGATTTCAATAGATCCGGGTGTGCCCATAATAGTTATTTTGGAAATATTCCAAATTTATAACTTTTCAGGGATTATTTCCTAATGAAAATGGAAATTAGAAGTATTTATTTTTAAAGCCAAGCAGTCTAAGGGCATTTAAAACCACAACCACGGTAGAACCTTCATGAAAAACCACTGCTATTCCAATATTGGCAAGCCCTATAATGGTAGCAGGTAAAAGCAGCGCTACCACACCCAGACTTATCCAAAGATTCTGCTTGATGATGAGTCGTGACTTTCGGCTTAGCGCAATTGCAAACGGAAGTACCTCAAGTTTATCGGCCATCAAAGCAACATCAGCAGTCTCCAGCGCCACATCGTTACCGGCGGCGCCCATGGCAATCCCAACGGTACTATTGGCCATTGCCGGCGCATCGTTAACACCGTCACCCACCATCGCTATTTTATTTTCTTCCTTCTTCAACTGTATGATACGCTCTACCTTCTCTTCGGGTAAAAGGCCTCCGTAGGTATGGGTGATATTGATCTCTGCTGCCACAGCATTGGCTACCTCCTGGTTATCACCGGTAAGCATGATCATTTTTCGGATGCCGATCTTTTTCAGATTTGCGAGTGTTTCTTTTGCCGATTTTCGCGGCACGTCCATAAGGCCAATTATGCCCTCAAAGTTCTTTTCATGCTGAAAAAGCATCACCGTTTTACCCTCTTTTTCAAGGTCATTGACTTTTTTTTGAAGCTCAACCGGAACACCTCCATCTTCGCTGTAAAGGCTGCAATTTCCTATTTGCAGCTTTTGACCATTGAACTCTCCCCTGATTCCTTTTCCCTGAACCGCTTCAGAATTTAAAATCTGAAGGACACCATTTCCCTCTCCTAATCTTGCTTTACCATCTCTTACAATTGCTCTGGCCAGGGGATGATTACTGGAACTTTCCAGCGAAATGAGCATTTTTAAAACTTCGTTTTCGTTCTTTCCATTAAGAAGTTCAAAATTGGTAAGCTTTGGTTTTCCTTCAGTTAAAGTACCTGTTTTATCAAAGGCTATAGCCCTTAAGGTCCCCAGGTCTTCAAGGGCTTTTCCTCCTTTAATTAGAACTCCTCCTTTCGCTGCACGGGCAATTCCGCTTAAAACAGCAGAAGGAGTGGAAATGGCCAGCGCACACGGACTCGCTGCTACAAGGGCAGCCATAGACCTGTAAAAGCTCTCTCCCCAGGTTTCATCTACCACCAAAAAAGCAAAATTCAGAAGGATCACCAGGGCGAGAACTGCAGGCACATAATATTTTTCAAAATTATCGGCCAACAATTGGGTGGGCGATTTTTTTTCCTGTGCTTCCTGAACAAGGTTTATCAACCTGTTTAGGGTAGAATCTGAAGATTCCCGGGTCACTTTTACCTCTATGGTATTATCACCATTTATAGTACCGGCATAAACTCGGCTAATGCTGGGAATAATTTCATCAGAATTGTAATCTTTAGAAGTGTCGTTAACCGGTTCTTTATCTACAGGAATGCTCTCGCCGGTAATGGGAGCCTGGTTTATACTGGTCCTGCCACTTATCAGCACACCATCGGCACTAACCGTTGAATTAGGAATGACCTTGATGATGTCACCTCGTTTCAGGGTTTCAATGGGAACTTCCCGATAATTTTCACCTTCTTTTTTAAGCGCGAGTTTAGGTGAAAGTTTAGTGAGTGATTCTATAGATTTTCGGGCTTTATCCATGGCCTTATGTTCCAGCGCATGACCAAGACTAAAAAGGAAAAGAAGAAGTGCTCCTTCAGCCCATTTATCAAGAAAAGCAGCACCTAGGGCCGCCACAAGCATCAAAAAATCTATTTCAAATTTCGCTTTTGCAACTGCCTTAACCGCTTCAAGAAAAGTAAAATAACCTCCAAAAAAGTAAGAAAACAGAAATGGGATGAGGGAATATAAAAAAGGAAGAGAAGTGAATTGTAAAATTAAAAATCCGGTTACAAGAAATAATCCGCTTAAACCAGCAAAAATAATTTCGGTTTTATCTCCGAAAATCCCGTCGTTATGACTGGCGCAACAACCAACCTGACAGCTCATGGTATGAAATTTTCAGCAAAGATACGCCAAAAAAGCTGCAATTTCTACGGATTACGCTCTATAACATTCAGTATTTTCAATGAAATTTGAAGCAGTAAAATGTCAAAAAGAAAAATCCGCCATTTAATTTTGGCGGATCTCTAAAATATTTAAAAGTTGATTAATCGTAGCAACATTTACAAACAATAATATTTGTTACCAGAAGGTTTTGTTGCGCTTTTTTCTTTGCCAGGTCTCCATTGGCAAAAATCCCCAGATATACCCTATCCAGGACGTCGGGAAGTTCTTTGCAATCTTCCCCGTGAACCCTTATCATTCCATTATGATCGGGGTTCTTGGCCGAGTAATAAAATTTCATGGCCGAAAATTAGAAGTATCAACAAATCATAAATACTCTTATTGAAATATATTTTAATGCAATTGCTCAAAGTGTTTGTTAAATAGTAAATTAAAAAAGCCCGATGCAAAAACATCAGGCTTAAGAATAAATTTAAAATCGGAAAAAATGCTTAACCGCCCGCCCTGTTCAATTCTTCCAGATCTTCCGGGCTGGATTTTCTTTTTATTTTTGAGCCTTTGCTAAAGCTGTAACGGATGTTCAAACTGAGTGCACGGTTGAAAAAATACTGGTCTATGGTCAAAGAATTACTTCCATATTCTCCTTCCACATGCATATCTCGGGTTTTAAAAATATCGGTGGCTTTCAGGCTGACATTCAGCCTTTCATTCATAAATGACTTCTTCAATCCGGCATCTAACCACCATTGGCTGTCTACGGTGTAAACACCAATGGCCAGCGGACCTCGAAACGTGCCATTCAGCTCCAGGCTTAAATCCCATGGAAGGCTAAGCTGATGATTAGACTGTAACATATAGAAAAGATTTTTGTTTTGTTGTTGCCTCCCCTCAAACATTAAATCGTAATTCTGCTGGTTGACCACAAAAGTATTATTCGCATACCAGAAAGAGGCAAATTCAATGGGAGCTATCACACTAGCCGTATAACTCCTGAAGGATTTTAAATTCTCGGTGGTATAAACCGTTTCACCTGTTTCAGGATCGGTAGTTGGATTTTCAGCCATATAATTTTTCGCAAAATCATAGCCCAGGCTTAAATGATATTTTTTGGCTATGGTCTGAGACAATTTCAGCGAATTGGTGATTTGAGGTTCCAAATCGGGATTTCCAAGAATATAGCTGTAGGGATCGAGATAGAAAATAGCGGGATTCAAGGTCTGGTAGTTAGGCCTGGTAATTCTGCGGGTGAAAGAATAATCAAGCATATAATTCTCGCTTACCTTCTGCTGAACCATTACATTCGGAAAAAAATTGAGGTAATCTCTCTTATAATCTCCATCCATATTGTACAATTTGGCTTCACCGGTAGTTTCTTCAATTCTAAGGCCCAATTTAACATTCCAGGTATCATTTATTTTATTGTCATAACTGGCATAGGCCGCATAGATATTTTCGGTGTATCTGAAACGGTTGCTGATATCCTCGTCGAACTGAAAAGTTTCATCCTCCAAATGGTAAAATTTGAGATCGCTGTCAGAAATCACCTTACTTGCCTTGAGGCCGGTCTCCAGAGAAGAAGTTGTACTGAATGGTAATCTAAAATCTACTTTCGCTGAAAAAATATCGAAAGAAGATAATTTATCATTGGTAAGCAGCTCATTTACCTGGCTGTTCTCAAGCAAGTAATGATAATCATTCGCAAAGCGCGAATCGGTATTTGTCTGCAAGCGAACATAATCTAGATTGGCAGAAAGCGAAGTGCCCAAAGTATCCAAATCGCCGTTGTAATGAAGATTAAACCTTCCGTTCCTGAATTCTTCATCATAATGATTTTTCGCATCGATATTTATAACCTCTTCTGAAGGGTTCCCCAATTCTGAAAATGTATTCCAGTCAGACGCGGTTTCACGATAAGTAAGATCAGCACTAAAGCCTACACTGTGCTTCTTATTGATAGAATAATCAGTGCCTATTTGAACTGACGGAACCAAATTCACGATCTCCTGAGTTCCGTTTTGCTCATAAAATGAGATGTTCTCATTCCCGGGAAAACTTCTGGTTGCATGCTGATCGCGGTACATCCCGCGTTTAGCAAAATCAGCGTTAAGAAAGGAATTCCATTTTCCTTTTTTATAATTAAGGTTGAGCCCGGCATTATAAAATTTTTGTTTTCCGTATTCAAATCCGGCATAAACGCTGCCATTCATACCTTTTTGCGCATTTTCTTTCAGCACGATATTGAGAACTCCTCCCGTACCCTCGGCATCATATTTTGCCGATGGAGTGTGCACCACTTCTATCTCTTTGATATTTTCAGCAGGCATGCTTTCCAAAAAAGCCTTGAGCTGATCGCCCGATAAATAGGTTTGCCTGCCATCGATCATTACCGAAATTCCGGATCTGCCGTTGATCAGAAAATTCCCCGATTGATCAAGAGTAACGCCCGGTGAACGAGAAAGCATATCATAAGCGGTATTCCCGGCAGCGATTGCCGTTCCTTCTACCCGCATCACCATTATACCATTTTCGACCTGGATTTGAGGGCGGGTAGTCTTTACCATTACCTCATTGAGCATGGTGGTTTCGGTTTGCATGTTAATTTTTCCGAAATCTTTATAAAAAGATGGATTTGAAATCGAAAAGGTTTCGGTATAAACTGGTTTATATCCGATCGAAGTGATTTTCAGGATAAATTTTCCTGTTTTAGGAGCTTTTATCTCAAAATTTCCGTCTATATCGGTTGTGGTTCCTTTTACCACAGACGAATCGGCTACTTTTAAAACCGCTACGGTCGCGAAAGGAACCGTCTCATTATTTTCATCCAGAAGAACTCCGGTAATGGAACCTTCCTTTTCTTCAGGTTTACTTTGTCCTCCCTGTGCAAGACAGGCAGATCCGAATAAAATAAAAAGTATCGGGATTATTAATTGTTGATACAACATCATCTTAAATTTTACGATTATTATTGGTTAACAGGCTAAAAATCAGAATTATCAGAGCTATCTGGAAGTGATTTTCTATGAAACGGGATATAGCCCAGGTGAACCGGGAATTTTTAAAGCTGAAACAAAAGCCTTCTTTTTGAAGACAGCTGAAAAGCAATTTTTTTTAACTAGTGAAAAGGGTTTTAGGCTGAAAGAATTTTCCTTTAAAAATGACTTTTTCTATGCTAAGAGTATTCCTGATATCTTTAAGCGGATTCTTTTTCAGGATAACAAAATTAGCATCCCCTCCACTGTTAAAATAATCAGTTCCCACAATTTCCTCCCAATACTGAGCGGGATAAATGGTCGCTGCACGTAATGCCTCAAGGTTAGAGAAACCGTGCTTTACCAGGTTTTGCATCTCCTGATGAAGTGACAAGCCGGGAATAAGGAATGGATTTGGAAAATCGGTGCCAGCAAGGACTTTTACTTTTTGCCGCGCCATTTCCTCTAGAAAAACGCTGCTCAGTTCATCCATGGGGATATTTCTTTGACCACTATCTTTACTGGAAAGCCACCAGTTCTTTAAAGCTCGATCCATTCTTGCGAAGGCTTCGGTTTCTATAAGGTTTTCAATTACCTCTTTATGGGATGAATTTTTCCAAAGAACCGAAGTTGGACAAATCCAGATGTTATTTGCCTTTATTTGGTAAACCACTTGCTTTACTTTGAAAGCATCGGGATCTTTGCACAGTTCGGTTCCATAGTAGTTATAGTCATCTGGAGCTTCTACTTTTTGAATCTCAGAACAGGTCACAAAGGGACCAAAATTCTTTAAGTGTTCGAAAGAAGGAGATTTTTTATTAAAAACCTTTTTTATTACTGGTTTGGAAAGCAGCGCCAGAGGAATATGGGCTGCAACTTTGATATCATATTTTTCAGCGGCTTTTAAAAAAGCGAAATATACATCTGCAGGTAATCTTTCATATAACTTTATAAAATCATAGCCTTGTGATTTCTGCATTCTTACAACAGAATCTACTTTATTCACTTCATCTACCACAGGACCGTCGTGAGCTTTTCCCCAAAGCGGTGGTGTACCATCTATCAAAGGGCCGGCTACCTTGAGTTCTGGCCCCATTAGCAAGCCTTCTGAAATACTATCTCTCCAGGCCAAAAGGTTTTCATTTCCGGCCATGACGCGTATCCGGGTGATACCATATCCTAAAAAATCTTTCAGATACTGTTTATGAAATGGATTTTTTGGTTGCAGGTGTGCATGCATTTCAGAAAAAGAAGGCATTAAAAATTGCCCATGACCATCGATGATAAGCGAATCAGCAATTTGATATTCGTCGAATTCTTTTTCAGAAATAAATTTGAAAATCTTACCGTTCTTCAAAAGGATAATTTTGTCTTTTTGCACCTGTTCATCCTTAAGAGTAATAATCTTGTAATTCACAAGCGCTTTCAATCGGCTGGGGTGAGATTCTTGAGCTTTGGTTAAAAAAGTTGAAAAACTGATAATTAGAATGATGATTTTACAGGAAAAAATATTCATTTGACTGATGTTAAAAATTAGTGATGTACTATAAAGACTGCTTTAAAATTCAAATGTTACGCAAATCCTTTTATTGAAAATCCCGGTGCCAATGACACCGGGAAATCAGATGATAGTTGTATTGGAAGAATGAACTTTCTATTTACCGCCTGCTCTATTCAATTCTTCCAGATCTTGCTGGCGGATTTCGTTCTCCGGCTTTTTGTTGCTCAACTTATACCGCAGATTTAAACTGATTGTCCTATCACCCATATACTGGTCTACAAAAGTGGTATTACCGTTCACATTGGAAGAACCTGTGACCTGCATGGTCTTGAAAATATCGTCAGCGCTTAGGGACACATCCAGACGATCGTTCAAAAAGCTCTTTTTGATCCCGACATCCATCCCGAAGCGACTTTCAATTCTATAAAGATTGTACGCGACGGGTCCTTCATAGCGCACATTTAGTTCAACGCTGAGGTCAAGAGGAAGATTCAATCTTTGCGTACTTTGGAACATATAGAAAAACTGCTTGTTCTCTACCTGCGTATCACTTACAGAGATATTGTAGCGCTGATCTGACAATACCACCGTGTTGGTCATATCCCACTCGGGGATGATCTGAAATGGTGCCACAAGCGTTGCGGTAAGGCTTTTATAGCTATCGCTGTTTCGAATCGCAAAAGCAGTCTCATTGGTTTCAGGATCCTGGATTGGGACCTCCCCTATAAAATTATCAGCAATATCATAGCCCAGCATCAGGTTATACTTTTTGAAAAAAGTCTGCGTGATCTGGAATGAATTATTGATCTGAGGCTTCAGGTCGGGATTTCCACTTACATAAGTATAGGGATCGATATAGAAAATGAACGGATTCAACCTTTCATAATCTGGTCTCAGAATCCTTCGGTTAAAAGAGTAATTGATCTTATAATCATCGCTTACCTTCTGCTCAATGCTCAGATTAGGAAAGAATTCGAGGTAATCTCTTTCTTTTGTCTCATTCATGGTTAATGAAACACCTTTCGCTACGGTTTCTTCCATACGAAGTCCTGCAGTAATGTTCCAGGTTTCGTTCAACTGACTGTTGAAACTGGCGTAGGCCGCGTAAATATTCTCTTCGTATCTAAACTGGTTGCTTCTGGAAGGATCTAAAACTTTTCCACCTTCTTCATCTATATAAAAGTTAAGGTCACTATCGGAAACCACATCACTGGCCTTTAGCCCCATTTCGAGTTGAGAAGATTTCGAAAGTGGCAAACTAAGGTCCAAACGACCTGAAAAAATTTCATAATCTGAAATACTACTGCTAAACAAAAGTTCACTATGCTGCTCATCCGTTTGCCTTAAGGAATAATGGTTGTCAAAACTTGAGTTGGATTCCTGGCTCAGGGTGACATAATCTACATTCGCAGTAAGAATTGAACCTAAAGTGTCCAGTTTTCCCTGGTAATGAACATTCAAACGTCCTTTTCCGAACTTTTCCTGGATGTTATTCAGAGCAATAATGTCAGTGTTTTGATCATTTACATAATCATTAATGTATCCTATCGAATTCCAGTCGTTGTTAAGATCCTGGTAAGAAAGATCGGCCATTATGCCAATGGTATTATTTTCATCGATTGCAAAATCGGTTCCTGCTCTGAGGGAAGGGGTTATTTTTTGCCTGCTGTCCCTGGCGTTTTGAGCCAGGAAAGCCGAGGGTTCATCGTCCACTACAAATCCACGGGTCATATACTGGTCGCGGTATCTTCCGCTTCTTCTCAGGTCAAAATTGAAGAAAGAATTCCATTTGCCTTTTTTGTAGCTAAGATTTGCACCCGCATTATAACCGATGATCTGATTGTATTCGTAGCCGGCATACACACTTCCATTGAGTCCGTTTAGGGTATTCTTTTTCAGATGGATATTCAGAATTCCTGCGCTCCCTTCTGCATCATATTTAGCGGAGGGATTTGTTATCACCTCAATACTTTCAATATTTTCAGCCGACATTCCTTCCAGAAGAGTTTTTAGCTCTGCACTAGAAAGATAGGTAAGACGGCCGTCGATCATAATAGAAACGCCATTTTTTCCGTTCAGCTTAAAATTGCCATCTTGATCTACCAGCACACCGGGAGCCCGGGAAAGTACTTCATAGGCTGAACTTCCCGCGGCAAGGGCCGTTCCCTCTACTCTAACATTAAGGTTGCCGCCTTTCATTTCCACCTTTGGTCTCCAGGTTTCGATCATCACCTCATTGAGCATGGTAGATTCTTCCTTTATAATAATAGCCCCAAAATCCCGGCTAAAGTTGGAACTCTCTACCTTAAACCTGCTGCTAAATGTAGAGGAGTATCCAATCGCGCTAAATCTGAGAAAGTAATCGCCGGGATCAGGAGCTTTAATTTTAAAATTTCCATTAATATCGGTAGTAGAACCGGTAACCACAGTAGAGTCGGGTAATTGCATCACCGCTACCGTTGCGAAAGGAACCGTAACCTCCTCCTGATCGAGGAGGCTACCTTTTAATATCCCTTCTTGAGCTAAAACAAATTGACTAAGTAAAAAACTTAGAATAAACAGATTGATCTTTAAATACAACTTCATCTTGTTCGTTTTTTGATTGATAAATCATTTGATTGATGCTTCAAAGATCCAGTGTTTAGGGGCTTTACAGAAGTTGTTTTTGGTGAACCGGGATATTAAGGGAATGAATCGGGATATGGATAAGGTGAAGCAGAAACAAGATCCTTTTAAAATAAACATCTTGCAATAAACCTTTTTATAGGAAATTATGCAGACGGGCGGGAATAGATTAATTGCTTATTTTTATCTCAGGAATAATCTTAAGACCATTCATAAAGGAATTTTAAATAAAGATTCAGGGGAAAGAAAGAATCTCAAAAAAAAGCTGCTTTTTTTCCTGAAGAAAGCTGGCAGAGCAGCATTTGTCACCATTACGGTCTACGAACTTTTCTTTTTTCTGAATCTTGGCCGATTTCTTAACTGGGAAGAATTTATCAATACCCCTTTTATCCAGCTGGAGGTTGGGCTCGCCTTTATTTTTTTCTTAATGCTATTTTTGATTTTTCCGTTCATCTCTACTTTTATAAACGAGGGAAAAGTCTCAAAACTTAATCCTTTGCTGAGGTTGATAATAGAAGTCTTTCTTGTGATCTTCTGCAGCATTCTTCTTCTTTCTTTATTCAATTATGGGCCGCTGTTCATTTTTACCGATGTTAAACCTTCGGCAGACCGGCTGCGCACCGGCTATTTGGTAACTTCGGTCTTTGCTCTTTTCTTCTATTATTTTGTGGAAAGAGAGCAGCATAAAAAGAAATTACGTGCTGAGATGTTGCGTTCGGCACAAATACAGAAGGAAAATTTCCAGGCGCAGCTTCAAAACCTGAAAAACCAGGTAAATCCTCATTTCCTGTTTAATAGTCTGAATGTTCTGGGAACACTCATTTACAAAGACCAGGACCAGGCGGTGGAATTTACGCGCCGCTTATCCGACCTTTATCGTGCCTTTTTAGATACCAGTAACGAACCACTTATTCCTTTAAAAAAGGAATTGGAAATTGTTAAATCATACATTTATTTGCTTAAAACAAGATTTGGGGAAGCCGTAGACTTTCATATGGAAATTACTTCAGAAGAAGAATATTATCTCCCTCCGGGCACGCTGCAAATGCTGATTGAAAATGCAATTAAGCACAACGGTTCAACGCGAAAAAGTCCGCTTCAGATCCATATTATAAAATCCGGAAATATTTTAGAGGTAAGAAATCGGTTAAAGCCGCGGCGTGAAAAAATTAATTCCACGCATACTGGCTTAAAGAATATTGAAAGCCGTTATAGATTTCTAACAGACCGGATCCCGGAATTTAAAAAAACTGAAAAAGAATTCATTGCCAGATTACCATTATTAAAAGTTGAAGATTATGAACATAGTCATCATTGAAGATGAGGCATTCGCGGCCGAAGCACTTGAAAAAATGATCCTTGATTTACGGCCCAACACGAAGCTAATTGAACGCCTGGAATCGGTTGAAGATGCAATTGAATGGTTTGAAGAAAATGAGCACCCGGAATTGATCTTCTGCGATATTCATCTTTCTGACGGAAGTAGTTTTGAGATCTTCAGAGAAGTTAAAGTAGAATGCCCGGTTATTTTCACTACCGCATTCAATGAATATGCTATTGAAGCATTTAAAGTGAACAGTGTTGATTACCTGCTTAAGCCAATTAAAAAAGAAGACATACAAAAGGCCATAGAAAAATATGAAAATCTAAAGAAGAACAACCTTGCTGATGAAATGCAGAACCTTTGGAATTTGCTCCAAAATGAACACGTGGCATCAAGAAATAAGAAAAAAGCGAGGTTCATGGTAAAAAGCGGACAAAGCATTGCCGCCATTCCCAGCGAAAACGTAGCCTATTTTATGGCTGAAGAAGGTGTGGTGTTGCTGGTAACTTTTGAGGCTAAGCGTTATATTGTGAATTACACGCTGGATGAACTTGAAGTACTACTGGATGAAGTAATTTTTTTTCGGGCTAACCGGCAGCTCATTATCAATATAGAGTCCATAAAAAAAGTCAATCCATATTTCAAAGGACGGCTCCAATTGGTCCTTTCACCGGCCACCGAAGATGATCCTGTAGTGAGCAGTGGTAAAGCCTCAAAATTTAAGGAATGGCTTGATCTTTAAACCTCAAGATGCAAAGCCCAGAAGCTAATAATAAAGACCAGGGAGATCATCAGCCCGATAAAAACCATCAGCAATCCGCGATTTTCTATTCTAAGACGCCTTAATTCCTGTGAAAGCAATTCCTTCTCGGCATTCTCAAGGTTCATAAAATTTTCAATTCCCATTTTTCTGGCCAGTTGTCCGCGATCGGTGAGGTAAACTTCACTATTTCTGCTCACCACGATCAGGTCGTTCTCCCTGAGGGTATTTATGAAAGAGGTGGAAGTTTCCTTTTTCAATTGGTCAAGGCTCATCCCATCCATCAAAGAAAGCGAACCTCTGTTTCTCATCATTCTTAACATTTCCTTAACTTTTTAAATCTGCTTAAATTTAGAAAAATTTAACTTTAAGAACAAGAGCAGACTTTTAGGGAAAAAGTTAAATTTTTAAAATTTATTCCTTCATATATTCGAATTACTGGTTTTTTTCGAAAAGTAAAAAACAATTTTATATTTAGGAGACTGGCATAAATCCAAATTCCAACTATTTATATTGGGAATTGTTTAACACAAGTGCCTTCTATAACATTTTATAGGATCAAAGAAAAAAATTGGTTCATTTCCTGCCGAAACACAGCTCAAAACCTATCAAAAATTTTCAATTGCTATCTTCTGTCTTTCATTTTTTCCCTATCTTTTTATGAAATTCTGCCAATAAGAAAGATTAGAAATTCAGGAAAAATGAAATGCCATATTCTGATATTTATCATTTTTAAAACGCCTTTCATAAGGTACTTTTATAGTTAATTCCAGGAGGTAAATCTAATCCTCTTCAGAAAGTAAAAGACCATGAAAAAGATACTTTTTGCAACCGATTTTTCAGAAGAAGCTTACTGTGCCCTTTATTACGCATCGCGGCTTTTTGCAAAGGAGAATTGCAAGTTCTATATTTCCCATTTTTACGGCGATGAGCTGCGAATTTCGGCCTACGGAATTGTGAACGAAATGGAACATAAAAAAACTCCTGTCCTCGCTCAAAAATCTTTAGATGCCTGCAATGAGACAAAACACCGCATTAAGCGGGATATCAATCTCGATAATCACGAGTATGAAATAATAAGCTCCAGGTATAAAATGGCCTCAGAAATTCCGCTTATTGTCGGTGAGAAAAAAATTGATCTCATCGTGATGGGAACCAAAGGCCATCGCGGATTACTGGCTAACTGGGAAAAAAGCCATACCAGTGAACTTATAGAAAAAGCAGTTACCTGCCCTATTCTGGTGATCCCGAAAGAGATCAATTATACGGCACCCCAACATATAGCAGTTGCCAGTGATCTTACAAAGGCCTTTACCGATGCCCAGGTAAAATTACTCAGGGAACTTTCAGAAAATTTTAATTCTAAGATCACCCTTATCAATGTTGGCTTTAAACGCTTTTTGGAACCTCGTCAAAAGGCGAATTTTGCCAATCTTCAGGAACTGCTGCCAAATACCGATATAAAGATCAAGCACGTCCTGACAGATCATGAGATCTCGCGGGCCATTTCAGATTATGTAAAAAGCAACTCCATTAATCTGCTGGCCATGGTCTATAATAAACACTCATTTACCGAAAAATTATTTCGCGAGCCGGTGGTAAAGAATATCGATATTCATCTGGGTTTTCCATTTTTGGTACTTCCGGAGAAATAAAGAAAGAATGACTGTTTTTAAAGCCAATTTTGGTAAGATTTCAAATGTGCCGCGCAGGATAAAAAGCAGAAAGCCTGGAACCATTTCAGGAGCGGGTATAAAAAAACCGGAGAATTTTATAACTTATACAGAAAGCAAATTATGAGATATGCAATTTCATATGTAAGCACTAAAAGCCCTTCAGTTAAAGAGGAAGAAATTTATAAGGTTTTAGAGGACTCCTGCTCGTATAATAACGAGAATAACATCACCGGTTTACTGGTCTATTTTGACGGTAATTTTTTTCAGTTAATTGAAGGAGAAAAAGAAGCGGTGAGAGAATTATTCTACAATAAAATAAAAAAGGATTCCCACCACCGGAACATCATTAAGTTTTTGGAAAAGGAAATTACTAATCCGGCCTATGACGGCTACGACTGCGATATAGTC
This sequence comes from Christiangramia fulva, assembly GCF_003024155.1. Classification (NCBI taxonomy): domain Bacteria; kingdom Pseudomonadati; phylum Bacteroidota; class Flavobacteriia; order Flavobacteriales; family Flavobacteriaceae; genus Christiangramia; species Christiangramia fulva. The sequence continues at coordinate 2,021,083 of NZ_CP028136.1, read as the reverse complement.
AATAACCAGTTCAAAATTGACACCTCAAAGCTGCATAAATATATAAATCATCTGAAGGTTTTAGACCCGGAAGTGAGAAAACCGGTAACAGCAATTCTAAAATCTATTATTCCTGATATTGAGAGCCGGCTTGCGACAACATCCTAAGAGGAGGTTCGATTATTTTTGAAAAGACCACAGTTCTTACGCAACCGTGGTTGTAGTTTTCAAGTATTACATGATAATTGAGAAATTCAATGCGATTCAATCGCGCACCAGCGGGGGTAGCCTGGAACTAAAAAATAACAAAAACTAAAACACCCCGTCAGTTCGGATGATCCCGAGGACTCGGGATTGTATCGAGAACACGCGAGGGAGTTCTCTGCTCAAAACCCGTTCTTGATACATTTTTCCCTTCCGCTCTCGCTACAGGAAAAAACACTCGAACTGAGGTTTAGAGATGTTAAAATTTTTAACTAACTTTCCCACTCAGGATCCTACCCTACTTGATCCTTTTTTTACAACCGAAACTACCATCTTCAATAAATGGCAAAAGCAGACATTGATTTTGAAAAAGAACTCTGGGATGCGGCGAACGAATTGCGCGGCGCGGTATCTGAGAATAACTATAAAAACTACTTTTGCTACCGCGCGATTGTATCGCGTGGTTTCTCAGCAGATTGGACCGATAAAAAATATCGTTCAAAATGAAACTCAAAGTTGCTAGGATATGAAAAAAAAAGAAATTGAACGCGATGCAATCGCCCACCAGCGTGGGGATTGGTAACGTTATTAAGACCGGGAAGAAGAAAATCAAAAATCCTTTCGCTGGTCAGATTTAGTCCTAACTGGTCCAAACCATCAATAGAAGTTAATGTGCTTCAAAGAAAAGGAACAAAAACCTTCCTTTCCAATTGAGTAAGATTCTTAAGAGGGTGTAAAATAAACTCTGTCTGAAGGAAATTTTAAATTAATTTTATTCAAACAGACTTATGACAACAGAAGAACAACAACAATTAGAAAAGAAGGCCCTGGAGCAGTTTATGTCGGGCAAGAGTCTTTTCGGTAAGGGCGGTGCTTTTGCGCCTATGCTTAAGAGTTTTATTGAAAAAGCTCTTGAAGCAGAAATGGATTCACATCTTAATGAACAAGAGCGCTCTAATGGCAATAAGCGCAATGGCAAAGGAAAAAAGAGGATAAAGAGTGGCTATGGATCCTTTGAAATTGATACCCCGCAGGATCGTCAAAGCAGTTTTGAACCCGATCTGGTAAAGAAACGCCAGACTATTTTAGCAGATAATCTCTCTGAGAAGATAATAGGCCTCTACGGCCTTGGAATGAGCTATCGTGACATCTCTTCTCACATTAAGGAAATGTATGACACAGACATCTCCCATACGGTTTTAAGCCAGATTACTGACAGGATCATTCCTGATGTAAAAGCATGGCAGAGCCGTCCCCTGGATTCCCTTTATTGCATTGTATGGCTCGATGCCATGCATTACAAAGTGAAGGTAGATGGAAAGATAGAACACAAGGCCCTCTACAACATTCTAGGCATCAACAAAGAGGGATATAAAGAAGTTCTGGGAATGTATATTTCTGAGAGCGAAGGTGCCAACTTCTGGCTTCAGGTATTGACAGATTTACAAAACCGTGGGCTGGAAGACATCTTGATTGCCTGTACTGATAATCTCAAAGGTTTTACCAATGCTATTCTCAGTGTGTTTCCAAAGACGCAGGTACAACTTTGTATCGTTCATCAAATAAGAAACTCTCTTAAATATATCGCTTCTAAAGACCAGAAGGAATTTATGAAGGACCTTAAAAAAGTCTATCGAGCTGTAAATAAAGAAGTAGCTGAAGATGAACTGCTGAGCCTGGAAGAAAAATGGGGACAGAAGTATCCAGTAGTAATTGAGAGCTGGCAACGCAACTGGGAAGAACTCTCACAGTATTTTCAGTTCACTGAGCCTATCAGAAAGATCATTAATACCACTAATGCCGTTGAGGGCTTCCATCGCCAGATTCGTAAGGTTACAAAGACCAAGGGAGCCTTCACTAATGATATGTCCCTTCTAAAGCTGGTTTATCTGGCTACCAGGAATATCGAAAAGAAATGGACAGCTCCTCTCCATAATTGGAGTCTTACCATTCAGCAATTTTATATTAAATTTGGTAATAGGATACCATTGACCATAAATATCAGTGCCTCTGGAATTAGTAAAAGAGAAATTGAAAGATCAGACAGAGTTTAATTTACAGACCCATTCATAAATCAATTTTAAAGCTTTAAGCTATCCCCGCATTCCCGTTCACCCTGTCTACAATGGATATTATTTTAGTTATTCGTTCTTTGTCTCCTTTAAAAACATCTAGAATTCCCCTTTCATATCCTTTTTCAAAGGTAGCGGAAGAAAGAAGTTGCTTTTCTATAGTTCCTTTTTCGTTAAGGTGCTGGATGATTTTATTTACAAAAGTGATTTGGTCGGCATTCAAATTTTCATCCTGTATAAAATCACTGAACAGATTGTTTGCTACCCGTATATCCAGGCCAATTATATTGCGCACAAACTTACCTAAGGGAGCTCCGTTAATATGTTCTTTAAAATCAGTGCCGATCTCACCCTTAGATAAAAATTGTTCAAGAATTACAAGTTCTTTTTCAGTGATTGGCAAATTTTTGTAAAGTTTATCAATAACTAAATGATTTTTATTTTTACGGATAAATGCTTCCACTCTGTTCATATAGCTAGGTGAATTTTGATAACCTCCTAATATATCCCACTCTTTAATTTTATTCTCATAAACCGTATCTTCGAAATTGGAATAAACCGGATCTAATTTTTCTTTATCCAAAAACTGTATCAGGCTCCTTAATTCTTCTCTAACTTTTTCCAGTTGAAGCAAGGAAATCTGTTTCCAGAAATCTCCGTCCTGAACCTCCCTTATGGTATTAATTTTTTCAGCTACTGCAGGAATATTTCTTTTTTTCTCTAATCGGTTCCCTATATTTATTATTCTATTTATATAATTTTCTTGAGAGCGGTTACCATTAATTAGTGCTAAATGGAGTTTTAAGATGATCAGGTCAAATCTTTTTGCGAGTTCATCCTCATCATCTTTGTAAGATGGAAGCTTTGCCAAATGGGTTTTTATATCATTTTGATCCCCAATATTCAGATTTTCCCAGGATTCCCTTTCTTTATATTTCTTTACATATTTCCATACAGATCTAACCTGATATCTGTTTTCATCCAGTTCTTTTATTAATTGATGAAGATTTTCAGTAAAATTTTCCATCAATTGATCTTCTTCTTCCGTTGCATCCGTTTTGTCCCTCAGGGCGATCACTAAATCTAATTTGGCTTCAAAAATTTGTTCTGACAAACCTTGGGAACTGGCAGCAGTAATTCCATCGGGAAATTCATCAAAAAATTCGAAATTTGAACAAAAATCAAATATTACGAAGTACTCTTTATCTTTTCCAGGCGCAAATAAATTAAAACGCAACCTTGTTCCGCGCCCAATCATTTGCCAGTATTTTGCAAAGGAGCGCACTCTTTTAAAAAATACAAGATTTACCACTCTTGGAGCATCTACGCCTGTATCCATCATGTCTACAGATACAGCTATTTGCGGTTCCATCTCCACTTTATCTTCACAAAAGCGTTCTAAAAGATCCTGGGCCTTGTCAGCATAATTATCGATAATTCTTAAAAAAGAGCCACCATATTCCGGGTAGTTTTTATTAAAGCGTTTTTCTATAAATGCAGCATGTTTATGGTTCTTAGCAAAAATGATGGTTTTTCCTAGTTTGTCGCCTCCAGCAACTTTAATCCCATTTTCCATAAGATGGGCCAAAACTTTATCGACAGTGTCTTTATTAAATAGCCAACTATTCAATTTTCCTTTATCAATTTCGTCAATATATACCTCACCAGTAATCGGATCGCCAAATAACTCTTCGTAATGTGCTTTATCCTTTTCCGGTAGTTCCTTATACTTCACTCCTTCCAATGGAAATTTTATTGGAACTTCCATTGCTTTTGGAGGTACCAGAAATTTATCATTGACTGCCTGATTGAGTTCATAAGCGAAAGTTGGATTATCGTCTTCTATTTCAAATAATGAATAGGTATTTCTATCTATATCTTTTTTAGGGGTAGCTGTTAAGCCTATTAATAAACTATCAAAATAATCAAAAATCGTTTTATATTTCTGATAGACGGAACGATGAGCTTCGTCAATAATCACAACATCAAAATGACCTACGCCATAAAACCTTTCGTCATCCGATTTCAAACTGTCAATTTTGTTCATAATTGTCGGGTAGGTAGAGAACACAGATAAGGAGGAGATCAATTACGTCCTGGAGGACCGGGATGAATACCGCTCCCGCAACACCTTTAAAATTCCTGAAACCGCTTCCTGGCAATATTTGAAAGACAATGCCGAGCAGGATGATATCAAGGTGAAGGTGGATGATGCTTTTGATGTGATCCAGGAGTTATTAACGGGGTATAACCCCCAGCTGGTGAATATTCTGCCGCGGATCTTTGTGCGGAGTGAACTTTCTCCCAAACAAACCGGCGGAATCATCAACCTGCTTTCCCACCCCAAATTTTCTGAAAAGGAAAATCCCGAAAGCGATATCCTGGGCCGTATCTATGAATATTACATCGGCCGATTTGCAATGGCTGAAGGTTCGGGTGCGGGACAGTTCTTTACGCCCGGAAGTATCGTAAGGCTGCTGGTGGAATTGCTGGAACCTTACAAAGGGCGCATCTTTGATCCGGCTTGTGGGAGTGGTGGTATGTTTGTGCAGAGTTTGAAGTTCATCAAGGAACACGGCGGAAACAAAAAAGACATCGCGATCTATGGGCAGGAAATGACCGCGCAAACCTTGCGTTTGTGCCTTATGAACCTTATGCTGCGGGACCTTTCTTTTGACATCAAACTTGGAAATTCCTTACTGGATGACAAATTCCCAAACCTGAAAGCCGACACTATCATTGCCAATCCGCCATTTAATGTGAGCAACTGGCACCCGGAAGATCTGCCCGATGGCGATCCACGGTTATTTGGTCCCAAGGAAGAATTCACTACAGATGGCAGCGCCAATTATATGTGGATGCAAACCTTCTGGCACCATTTAAGCGACACCGGTACTGCTGGAATTGTAATGGCCAACGGGGCGATGACCTCCAACAACAAAGGCGAGAAAAACGTGCGGCAGCATATGGTAGACAATTCTATGATAGATGCCATTGTACGCCTGCCCGATAAGCTGTTCCTTACCACCGGGATCCCCGCCTGTCTTTTTATCCTGAGCAAGAACCGCGACGGAAAAGACGGCACCCACCGCGAGCGAAATAACGAGATCCTGTTCCTGGACGCCTCAAAAATGGGCACAATGGCCAGCAGGAAACTGCGGGTTTTTAGTGATGAGGATATCAATAAAATTGCCGAGACCTACCACAAATGGCGCAATGTCACCCCTCCCGATGTCAGGCCGAGCGGAGTCGAGGCCTACCAGGACATCGAAGGCTTTTCCAAAGCAGCCACCATAGCCGAAGTTCAAAAGCAGGACTACAAACTCACTCCTGGCATCTACGTAGGTACAGAAGCCGAAGAAGATGACGGGATCCCTTTTGAAGAAAAAATGGAGGGCCTCAAGGCGCAGTTGCTAGAGCAGTTTGAAAAAGGGGAAGAATTAAAGGAAAAGATTAAAGTTAATTTTGATAAGATATTATAAAGCTCAATGCTACCGCGCGATTGAATCGCGTGGTGTAGCCATAAGACAAGAACTTTAAAACATGAGCCGAAATTACAAATTCCATAACCCTGAAGGACTTTATTTTGTAAGTTTTGCGGTGGTGAATTGGCTTGATGTTTTTACCCGTAATGAGTATAAAGATATTTTATTGCAAAGTCTTTCTTATTGTCAAAAAGAGAAAGGAATGGAAATCGTTGCCTGGTGTATAATGACTAATCACGTGCACCTAGTATTTAGAAGTGTAGACGGGCAGCATCCGGCGCTGCTTTTAGGAGATTTTAAACGGTTTACCAGTAAAGCAATTGTAAAAGCTATACAAAATAATCCAAAAGAGAGCCGGAAAGAATTTCTCCTTGAGCAGTTTAAAAAAGCTGCTGCAGAATCATCTAATGTGAAAGAACATCAGTTCTGGAGGCACGATAATAAGCCTATTGAATTATGGAGCAATAAAGTTATTTGGGAAAAGATTAGCTATATTCACCATAATCCGGTGGAGGCGGGTTTAGTTTATAGAGCAGAAGATTATGTTTATAGCAGTGCAGGTGATTATGCAGATGAAAAAGGACTTTTGGAAGACGTAGTTGTTTTTAGATATTACGGGTGAAAAAATTGATATAGATATGAGAAATGGAACACGCCCTTCAATACTTCTGCTCCCGCGCGATTGCATCGCGTGGTATCTAAGAAGATTGAACAGATAAAAACAGATATAGAAAATTTCATTCAAAATCCAAACTCTTATAAATGCCAAATATTAAAAAAACAAAAATTGAACGCGATGCAATCGCGCACCAGCGGGGGAAGTTTTACTAAACGAGCACAAGGTAAAACGATACGAAATTAACAATGGTAAGAGAAAGCCCATATCATTACATAAAAGAATATTAATTTTTGATAACAAAGAGCTTACAGACTTGTTAATAGCAATAAAATGGATCGGAAATACTGGAAGTCATTTAGGAGATTTAGAAACCATTGATATACTTGAAGCTTATAAGCTATTGGAATTTGCTCTTAACAGATTATATGCAAATCCGGAAAAAGAAATAAAGAAAATCACAAAGGATATAAATAAAAGAAAAGGTACACGAAAAAGATAATACCTGTTCAACAACCTATAAAACCCTCCCGCACGCGAGGGACGCTATTGTGAATTTGAAACAATCAAAATGGAATTAATTGAAAAATCAAATAGACTACAATTTCACTATTGTTTTAAAGATAATAGTCATACAATTGATTCCATTATTCGAAATGAATGTGAAAAAGAAATTCTTCATATTTATAAAGAAATAGCAAATACATTAGGATTACAACTTACATTAGAAACTTTTCCGACCGAAGAGGGTGGTTTTAAGGAGACTTGGAAATTTCTCGGGAAAAATTCGGTTCAAATCACCCTTATTGTTAGTGTTGCAGCAATTATTATTTCCCGTTTCCCAGTTGAAAATAAAGAATTAACACAACTACAGATTGAAAATTTAAAACTGGACAACGAAATTAAAAGAAAAGAATTAGAGAAGCTGAATCTAGACTTCATTCAGGATGATTCAGAACTTGACCAGCAAAAGGTTAAAGATTCTATTGAATTTTTAAACAAGAATTATAAAATTTCCTGGCGGAAATCCAATCTCTACAAAAAATTAAATAATTATCAAAAGGTTGAATCTATCGAGGTTCAACGTTTTGAAGAAGAAAAACCAATTGGTAATTCAAGAAAAATTCTAAAAAGAGAATTTTCAAAGTTCATTTTGAGTTCAGATGACTTACCAGAACTTAAACTTGAAAATGTGGTCATAGATGTTATATCGCCAGCATTGAAACGGGGTAAGTTCAGATGGAAAGGTTTTTACAATGACGAAATCATAAATTTTTTAATGGATGACGTTGAATTTAAAAATCAAGTCCTGCGGGGCGAAATCCACTTCTCAAACAGATTTTCAATTGAAGTTGAAATGACTCAAGGTCGCAAAATAAATCAAGATGGGAATATTATAATTACAAACTCCATTGTAAATAAAGTATTAGCATCAATTGACCAAGGTGAACGGATAGAATACTAAATATACTAAGCTAAAATAATATGAAAACAATGTTAAGAACTGTTGCAAATTGAAGCATTTTACACGCTTTCTCAGCGGATTGCCCCAAGGTCAATCACCCTCAGCAGCTCGCACTGTTTTTACGTGAGGCGTAGTCTAAAATTACTAAAAAATTTACAATTGACTTACTTATAAAATCGATGAGTGTGATAGATAGTGGAAGAACAAGATTAGAGGATAAAATATTTGATTCAGATTTGGAAAATGAATCATTTCATAACTATCTTTTTGTTAGGATAGGATCCAAAAAACAGAAATTTGTTGGAGTTGACTTTAGCCATACTTACTTTGAACATTGCTACTTCAGAAATATTATATTTGAAGATTGTAATTTTAATGGATGCAAATTCATTAACTGTAACTTCACTCAAAGTACATTCCCAGGTTCAAAATTTGAATACGCAATATTTGAAAAGACGTTAATAGAGGATGAAATCCTTTCTAATAATTGTCCGAGTTATGATAATTTAATTCAAAAGTTTGCTAGATCCTTAAGATTAAATTATCAGAGTTTAGGAGAAGCAGTTTCAGCTAATAAAGCCATCAAAATTGAATTAAAAGCGACTAAAAATCATCTCTATGACGCTTGGAATTCTAATAAAACTTATTACCGAACCAAATACGGAAATTGGAAAAGTTGGGAAAGATGGGAAATGTTTTTTAAATGGCTGAACTTTAAAATTCATGAATTCGTTTGGGGAAATGGTGAAAATGTCCGGAAATTAATTCTAACAGGAATCTACCTTTGGATTGTATGTACTCTAATCCATACGTTTTGTTTTAAAAATAGCTCCTTAATTATTAGCTATTGGGAATCTTTTAAAGAAGTTCCCAGCATCATTTGGGGTGTTCGAAAACCTGACTATTACTCGGCTAACTACTTGACCTTCTTAACGATTTTAAGATTTTTAGGTTTTGCATTATTTACCTCTATAATTATTAAAAGATTTAATCGTAGATAATGGAAATATTTGCATTCGGCTCACTTTGTCGAGGAGAAATTGACCAGAGCTCAGACATAGATTTATTATTAATAAAAAATAAGGATGAAAAGCTTAATAATCTTGATATAGATAAATTTTCTATTTATAATAGAAATCGTATTGAAGAAATATGGAATGAAGGAAATCCGTTTTCTTGGCATCTATTTTTGGAATCAAAACAAATATTTTCAACTAGTGGTGAAAATATTTTTAAAGATTTGGGAAAACCAAAACCTTATCAAAATTTAGAAAATGACTTGAAAAAATTTTCAACCTTATACTACACTTCAAGGGATTTTCTAATGAATTCATCGGACTCCAGAGACTTTGAGCTCTCAATGATTTTTTTAGCTATCCGAAATTTCGCCACCTGTTATTCTTTAGGTAAGCTAAAACAATTTAATTTTTCCCGAAAATCTGCTCATCATTTAGGAGAGGATTCCATTCCAGTTTCCAAAACTACCTTTAAATTATTGGAGCGATCGAGGATTTTATCGACTAGAGGATTCGGTAATCTGATAACTGATGAAGAATTAAAAGAAGTCTTTTCCGAATTAGTTATAATTGATAACTGGTTTGATAACCTTGTAAAAAAATCAAAAATATAATGAGGGAATTTTTAAATAGAATTGATGTTCAAAGAAAAGTGATAAACGAAATCAATAGTAAAAGATTTCACTTTCCTCTTGTTGGTTTATCTAAACAATCAATTGATAGATGGCAAACTGAAAATTCTATAAAAAACGATACAAGATTATTAAATTTATTACTCGACATTTCTGCTAAACTGTTTTTTCTTTCTAATAAAAGTCAAGAACAAATTACGGAAGACTATAAGAATAAAAGTTTAGAGATTTCAGAACTAATTGAGGCTTTAAAAATTGAGCTAGAAACAAACTTTTCGTACTGAACAAAGGCGCAACTTGTGTTCCCGGAGGTTAAAAAATCCAACAACTAATGCCAGAGAATTGGAAAACATTTACAGTTGAAGAGCTGATAAAGAACAAAATTTTAGAAAAACCGCTTGATGGAAATCACGGTGGTTCGCACCCTAAAGGTAAAGATTTTATATCATCAGGAATTCCCTTTGTTATGGCTTCTGATATTATAAGAGGCCAAGTTAATTTAAAGAGTTGTTCATTTATTTCTAAAATTCAAGGAGATAAATTAAGAAAGGGTTTTGCAATTGAAGGGGATGTATTGTTAACTCATAAAGCTTCCATAGGTCGCACTGCCATAGTTCCAAAAATTGAAACAGAATACATAATGTTAACACCTCAAGTTACTTATTATCGTGTTTTGGACAAAAAGCAACTAAATAATCATTATTTAAAATTTTACTTTAACTCTCCTGAATTTCAGAACGAATTAAATATGCGGGCAGGCTCTGGTTCCACAAGAGCGTACATCGGAATAACTGACCAACAAAAGCTTTCAATAATTGTACCTCCTCTTCAAGAACAAAAATCCATCGCCTCCATCCTTTCAGCTTTAGACGATAAGATCGAACTCAACCTTCAGATGAACAAAACCCTGGAAGAAATGGCAATGGCTCTATACAAGCACTGGTTTGTTGATTTTGGGCCTTTTCAGGATGGTGAATTTGTAGATTCTGAGTTGGGAGAAATCCCGAAGGGATGGGAAGTCAGGAGTATTTATTCAATAGCTGATTTTGTAAATGGTGCAGCTTTTAAACCTAGAGATCTATTAGAGAGTAACAACAAAGGTTTACCTGTTATTAAAATTGCAGAAATAAAACAGGGAATTACCTCTCAGACGAAATATTCAGAAAAAGAATTAGATAATAAATATTTCATTTCAAACGGAGACATACTCTTTCCCTGGTCAGGAAATCCTCATACTTCATTAGGCATACATATTTGGGATAAAGGGAATGCACTGCTTAATCAGCACATTTTTGTCGTGAGAACAGAAGATACTGGTCAAAAGTGTTTCGTATTTAATTTACTAAAATACCAGCTTCCAACTTTTATCAATTTAGCTACTCATAAACAAACAACTGGTTTAGGACATATAACAGTTGCTAACCTTAAGGAACTTCAAATACCTTATCCTAATAAAGAAGCTCTAGAAAAATATAATGAGGAGGGATTGCCAATTTTTGATTTGATGTATAACAATCAATTGGAGAATATTTCCCTCACTCAACTCCGCGACATCTTACTGCCAAAGCTCATCAGCGGGGAAGTCCGCGTAAAAGATGTGGAGAAAACCTTATCTGAAGTCTTATGACACAAATGATCGAGATCACGGTGCAAAAAGCGGCCATAGAGTGCCTTCAGGAGTTGGGATACACCTATAAAGAAGGAAATTCCCTGCAGCGGGATCTCAAAAAGGTGGTTTTGGAGGAAGATCTTCGGAAATTTTTAGTCAGTTCTTATCCCGGTGTACCCGGCACCGCCATTAATGAAGCCCTTTCAGCTTTTACCCAGCACGAGGGAATGGATCTCGATCACCGCAACCGCGATTTTCATCTTAAAATGACCCAGGGGGTTTCCATTAGCTGGAAAGATGCTTCGGGCAAGGAACAGGCCCGGCACCTCTATCCTATTAATTTTAGGGAACCGGAGAAAAACACCTTTGTGTGTGCAGATGAAGTGAAGATCATTGGCAAGAACAGCCGGCGCACAGATCTGCTCGTTTTCATCAACGGACTTCCGCTCATTGTTTTTGAATTCAAGAATATGTTTGATCCCGAGGTGGGTGTGGAAAACGCGCACCGGCAAATTGGGCATTACTTTCAGGATATTCCGCAGCTGTTTGATTACAATGCCATCACGGTAGTTTCAGACGGGCTGGAAACCCTGCACGGGATGTACAACTCCTCCCTGAAGTGGTTTGCTCCGTGGAAAAGTCTGCACGGGGATGACCTTCAGCAGCAACAGGAACTTCAGCTGGAGACCTTGCTGAAGGGATTATTTCCGAAGAAAACCTTATTAAACTACCTGCAAAACTTCATTTTCCACGAAGACCACAATGGAAAAATAATCAAGAAAGGCGCGAAATATCACCAGTACTGGGGCATCAAAAAAGCGGTAGACTCTGCCGTGGAAAATATAAAACCCAACGGTGACGGTCGGCTGGGAGTGATATGGCACACGCAGGGATCTGGCAAAAGCATTTCGATGGCCATCCTTACCGGGATCCTGAGGCAAATGCCCGAAATGAAAAATCCCACCATCCTCATCCAGGTAGACCGCAATGACCTGGACCAGCAACTCTATGAGAATTTTGTGCTGTGCAAGGACCTGGTGGGCCACGTGCAACACGCCGATACCACCGATGAGCTGCGGGCCCTGCTGAGCACCGATGGCGGCGGGGTGATCTTTACTACCATTGAGAAATTCCGCTTAAAAGAACTGGCTTCGGGAAAAGAGCTTTCCCACCCGGTACTTTCTGAGCGGTACAACCTTATTGTGATGGCAGATGAAGCCCACCGCACCCAGTATGGATTCCATAGCGGCGGCTTTGCGCAGAACATAAGACGCGCCCTGCCCAATGCCTCCTTTATAGGCTTCACCGGCACGCCCGTAGATAGCAAAGATGCCGATACCCAGCAGGTATTTGGCCCCACCATTCACACCTACGATATCAAACAGGCCGTGGAAGACGGTGCCACGGTGCCCATTTATTACGAGCCAAAGATGGTTCCGCTCAACATCAAAGCCAAATATGACAAGGAGCTGGATGAAATGGAAGAAGATGAGGACGAAGAGAACAATGCCGTTTGGGCCGCGATAGAAGATGCCGCCGGGGCTGCGGACAGGGTGGAAAGGGTTGCCAAAGACATCCTTACCCATTTCAAGGCCAGGACCGAAAGCCTGGAAGGCAAAGCGATGATCGTGTGTATGAGTCGGCGGAACTGCGTGAAAATGTACAATGCCCTCACCGCGCTGGAAGCTTGCCCTGAAATAGCCGTGATCATGACCGGGAACATCAGCAAAGATCCCACGGAATGGAATCCTCACATTCGGACCAAAGAAGCGATGGAAGCCATTAAAAAGCGTTTCCGCACGCCTGAGGATCCGCTGCAAATCGTGATCGTTCGCGATATGTGGCTCACGGGATTTGATGCCCCCTGCGCCCATACGATGTATGTCGACAAGATTATGAAAGGCCATAACCTGATGCAGGCCATTGCAAGGGTAAACAGGGTTTTCCAGGACAAACCCAACGGACTCGTAGTGGATTTTATAGGCATCTCCGGCTTCCTGGCCGAAGCCACCAAAAAATACACCGCCGGAGGCGGGGAAGGAAAACCCACTCTGGATCTTGAAGCAGCGGTAAAAATTTGTCTGGAGCAATTTGAGAAAGTAAAGGATCTGATTGGCGATTTTGATGCGGAAAGTGTCAATGCAATGTCCGATATGGACAAAATGAAATGGTCAAAAGGTGCTGTGAATAGCCTTTTAAAATCTGACGCCGTTACCGATGCCTTTTTGCTCGAAGAGCGAAAGCTGGCCGAACTGGTGGCAATGACAAGTAGCGATCCGCAGGTTTGGGAGATCCAGGAAGAGCTGGCGATCATTCAGAAGATAAGGCAACTCATCAGAAAGATCAAGTTCCCTCCCGGTCCGCGCAGAGAGAAGAACGAAAAGATAAAAGACTTAATCAGCAAATCTCTGGAATCGCAGGAGATTGTAGACCTGGCAAAAATGTACAACCTGGACAAGATCGATATTTCCATAGTAGATGATAGGTTCCAGGCCATTGTAAAGGAAAAAGGCGACGAGAATATTAAAATTGAATTGCTGCGCAGGATCATCAATGACGAGATTCGGGTGCGGATGCCGAAGAATTTCCGCCGAACGCGCAAACTGAAAGAAGAGCTGGAAAAAGTGCTGAGCAACTACCACCGCAATTCGCTGGATTCCATCGCCGCGATTAAGCATTTGCTGGATATTGCCAATGAATTTCAGCAGGACGACATCAGGACCAGACAACTCGGTTTAACCGAAGACGAACTGGCTTTCTATGATCTTTTATCTGCCAACGAAAAGTTACTCAACCAATCCGGTCCCATCCAGGACCTGGTTCATACCGTAGTAAACTCAGTAAAGAAAAACCTCCAGCTCGACTGGACCAAAAAAGAAGACGCCCGCGCTGCCATTCGGTTAGCAGTGAAAAAAGAATTGCGCGGAAAAGTGCCATTTTCTGAACTGGATAATTTGCTGAAGGAGGTGATCGAACAGGCCGAGGGACAGTATAAAGATTGGCCGATGGAGGCTTAGGGTCTCGATACAATTTCTTATCGCCTCTCGGCTCAAGAAATCACTCGACCTGACGAAAAATAGAATACCCGCACCGTCAGTTCGAAAGCTGTCAGTTCGAGTGTTTCCTTTTGGAACGCCAGTGAAAAAAGGAAATGTATCGAGAACCGGTTTAAAGTTCGATCATCCCTCTGGTCTCGATACAATTTCTTATCGCCTCTCGGCTCAAGAAATCACTCGACCTGACGAAAAATAGAATACCCGCACCGTCAGTTCGAAAGCTGTCAGTTCGAGTGTTTCCTTTTGGAACGCCAGTGAAAAAAGGAAATGTATCGAGAACCGGTTTTAAAATTCACTCGAACTGACGAGGAGTCAAAAAACCGTCAGTTCAAATGATTTTTCTGAAGCAAACCGAAAGAAAAAATTGTATCGAGAACAAGACGAACAGATTTCACCCCTCTGTTCTCGATATAAATTTATTCTCCCTATCGGTCGAAATAAATTCACTCGAACTGACGAGGAGGCAACGTCAAAAATTACTTACACAGATGAAGAATAAAAAACAGTACATTAATTGAATGAAAATCAGTTACGTTTATATTTTGAAATGTTCTGACAACACCTTCTACACAGGCGTTACATCCAATCTCCACAAGCGTCTCTTAGAACATCGATCTTCTAGATACCTTTTTGCTCGCGCGCGATTGCATCGCGTGGTTTCTCAGCAGATTGGACCGAAAAAAATGGAGATAGAAATTATCATTATAAATGAAACTCCTAAAGATGCCCGAAAATTGAAAAAAAAGAAATTGAACGCTATGCAATCGCGCACTAGCGGGGGTATTCTATTAATCTGCTTGCAATGGTTTATAACAAGCATTCTATAACCCCAAAACTTTTTAGGGAACCGGTCATTAAAAATATTGATCACCACTTAAGTTTTCCGTTCTTAGTGCTTCCGGAAAAATAAGAATAGTATAATTTTAATCTTTGCTTTCAATATTCTTTTACGTGATAAACTTTTTTCCGTAAAAAGAAAGGGGGGATTATAAAAACCTATAGGTTGCTCCTTTTAAGCATTAAGATTAAAATAAGTATATCGTTTTTTTGTTTTCTCATGGTGGGCTACAAGGAATGCTAGTTTTCCAAAAATCTTTCGGTTGATTATTTCCATTTCCTATTTATAATACATCCTGCAACTTTTCTTTTTTTATTGCTGATTTCAAATATCCCCTTTAAAGGTTATAGCATTATATAATACTATTCAGTAGTTTTGAAGAGATCAGCGTTTATTTTGCTCAAAATTCGCAATTAAATATTCCTACCGTGATCAGAAATTTCATTAATAATTTAAATTAAAACTTATGAAAACAAGAGGATTATTCAGTTTTGCACTAAGTGCAATGATTTTTACACTGATTATTAGTTGCAGTAAACAAGAACCCATTCCAGAAACTCAACAAAATAATGAGTATGAAACTTTTTATGAAATTATTAAGGAGAAAACTAATTTAAATAAATCTTTAACCGAGACTTGTGCTAAAAACAACGTACTTCTTGAGAGTGCCTTTGCTGGAATTAATGTGGGAGGTGGTAAATTTAAAACACTGTCCACTAAAGTTTACCAAGGATATGAAGGAGTTACAATTTCAGCATACTATGTAATTGATGACAACCTAGGCTTGCCTGCGCGTATCAGTATATCTTTCGGAAATGACAAAGTATTATTTGAAGACGTCACTCAAGGTGAAGGGGTTAGTTATACCTTTGATTATCCAGAAAACTGGCAACCTGGTGACGACCTTAATTATCGAATTGATCAGACCGTATACCTTTCCCCTGTATCTGTAAGCAGTAGTATTCAACTTCTACCGTTATGTGAAATAAATATTGGTGAAAACCTTTTGGGGGGACTCGTAGCTTATATTTATCAACCAGGAGATGAAGGGTATGTTGAAGGTGAAACACATGGTATAGTATTATCTACATTACTTCCTTCAACTAAAATAGCATCATGGAATGATGCTATTGAGTGGGCTACTAATTTAACTACTAATAATTATAGCGATTGGATAGTTCCAACAATAGATGAACTGGAACTATTAATGCCTTTGTATTCAACCTATTTTGGATACGATAATATTCGAAATTATGGATATTGGTCACGGACAGAATCGGAATCTAATCCTGACTCGGCGTATGGAGGAACGTTGATCGGCGGTAGTCTTTTAGGTGGAGGACAAAAAGAATTTAATGCTCAACTATTTTCAAAATCTAATTCAGGTCTATTAGTAAGAGCAGTAAGGTATTTCTAAGGTGTACATTTATTTAAAAGAAGATTCTCTATAAGAACTCGAGCATGAAACTGAAACAAAAAAGCCCTTGCAAATCAAGGGCTTTATGTACTCGGAGCGGGACTTGAACCCGCACGACCGTTTCTGGTCATTGGATTTTAAGTCCAACGTGTCTACCAATTCCACCATCCGAGCGAAAAACAAAACCCCGTTAAACCGGGGTCTATTTTTAAAATTTCAAGAGCGAAAAACGGGATTCGAACCCCTGCCTACCGGCAGGCAGGCGCGACCGGTCGCTCCCATCAGTTTAAAGAGTCATATTTACTACAAACTCAACTAACTTTCCAGAGCGAAAAACGGGATTCGAACCCGCGACCTCCACCTTGGCAAGGTGGCGCTCTACCAACTGAGCTATTTTCGCATATTTAAAAGAACATAAGCTTTTTAGTTTTGCGACCTCTATCCGCCTGAGGCGGTTGGCGCTCTACTCCCGAGCACTCGGGAAGCTATTTTCTCATTTTAAAGAACGTTCGCAATAATATTCATAGCGATTATTGCGGAGGCAAATTTAAGACAAATCTCAAAATAGCAAAGAATTTTTTGGAGAAAATGTAAGCTTTAAACTTTGGTTCCTCTATTAAACAGTTTGACATCCCAAAGTGGTACAGCCTGAGTTATTCAAATAAAGGAAAGTGAAAATGTATTAGACTTCAGATGAGGCGAATCGGCCCAAATCAATATTTTAATTAATGACTTTAAGGTTACTATAAAGGTAAAAAAAGATTTTACCTTATATAATTTCAAGTTTTTCGCCTGCGTATTATGTTATAAAAAATACGTTGTTGTGCTTTAGGACCTTCCATTAGGTATAATTCTTCTATGGTATCCAAAAACAGCTTCTTATAAAAAGAATTCATTTATGTAACTTTATTGACCTCAACATTAATGGGTTATATTACTAAAATGAAAAAGTACGTTATAAACACAAATATGAAGATCGAGGAATTAGAAGGAACTCAAAAAATAATCCTCGAATTGGCATCGGGAAAACGAACGCCCAGGAATAAAAAAGAGCAGGACCTTTTGAAACAAATTAAAGAAATAGAAAAAAAGGGGAACATTTTAGATTTGCCTTTTGAATAAAAATATCAAAATCGCCGTTTTTCACTCAGGATAAAAAGGCTTTTCCAACCTATGGTTTTTATGCATACCTGATCGGAGAAAAAAATAAAGCTTGGCCCATAAAAAAAAGAGATGCTGAAACGAGTTCAGCATGACGACGACTTTATTCCTGGAAATATTCAAGCAACGTCTTGCCTATAATTTTTCCCTAAAAAAGATGCTGAAACGAGTTCAGCATGACAGCGATATTAGGATTTTTGCAACATCTTCTCACCTAAGCATAGAGCCTACAGCCTACAGCATACAGCATAAAGCCCATCACTTCTGCTTACTTTTAACCAGCTTTCGCTTGATCTCATTAAGCTTCATCAGGGCTTCCACGGGAGTGAGAGTATCGATATCTATACCTATCAATTCTTCCTTGATATCCTGGAGCAAGGGATCATCCAGGTTGAAAAAACTCAGTTGTAATTCGTCTTCTGCCGACTGTTTCATTACTTTACCCGAGTCTTCCATATGGTGAGAGGCCTCTAGCTTTTTCAATATCTTATTGGCCCTTTGAATGACCATCTGTGGCATCCCTGCCATTTTAGCCACATGGATCCCAAAACTGTGCTCACTTCCTCCCGGGACCAGCTTCCGAAGGAACAAAACCTTATCTTTTAATTCCCTTACTGAAACATTGAAATTCTTGATCCGCTCGAAAGTCTCGCACATCTCATTAAGCTCATGATAGTGGGTGGCAAAGAGCGTTTTTGGCCTCGCGGGATGCTCATGCAGGAATTCGCTTATCGCCCAGGCAATCGAGATCCCGTCGTAAGTACTGGTTCCACGCCCGATCTCATCGAGCAGCACCAGGCTTCTTTTGGAAATATTATTCAGGATGCTCGCTGTTTCATTCATCTCGACCATAAATGTCGACTCCCCCATCGAGATATTATCGCTGGCGCCTACCCTGGTGAAAATTTTATCCACGAGTCCGATTTCTGCCGATTTCGCCGGCACAAAACTTCCCATTTGCGCCATAAGCACGATCAAAGCGGTCTGCCTGAGAATAGCCGACTTACCACTCATGTTAGGCCCGGTGATCATAATGATCTGCTGCTCCTCCCGGTCGAGCTTAAGGCTGTTGGTGACATAAATTTCTCCCGGAGGCAATTGTTTTTCAATTACCGGGTGCCTCGCTTCTTCAATTTCCAGGGAAAGGGAATCGCTGATGCCGGGGCGGCAGTAATTTTCATTTTGTGCCTGCTGGGCGAAGGAACCCAGACAGTCCAGCCTGGCGATGAGCTTCGCGTTTTGCTGCACAGGATCGATATAATCGGCCATCCAGCTTACCAGTTTTCCAAAAAGTTCCTGCTCGAGCTGAAGGATCTTCTCCTCCGCTCCCAGGATCTTCGACTCATATTCCTTGAGTTCTTCGGTGATATAACGCTCGGCATTGACCAGCGTCTGTTTACGGTTCCAGGTGTCGGGAACCTTATCTTTATGAGTATTCCGGACTTCTATATAATACCCGTAAACGTTATTATTCCCGATCTTAAGCGATGAAATTCCGGTCGCTTCGGTCTCCCTTTTGATCATCTCATCGAGGTAATCTTTTCCGGAAAAGGCGATATTTCTCAGTTCGTCCAGTTCTTTTGAAAAACCCTTTGCGATCACATTCCCTTTTTGAACGTTCACCGGCGCTTCTTCACTGATGGATTCAGAAATTTTCTTCCGAAGCAATTCGCAGGGATTCAGGTTTTCACCAAGCACTTTCAAAGCTTCATTTTCAGCATTCATCGCCAGTTCCTTCACCGGCATAATGGCATTCAATGAATTCTTAAGCTGATTCACTTCCCTAGGACTGATCTTCCCCGTCGCTACTTTCGAAATAAGCCGTTCCAGGTCACTTATTTCCCCAATATGCTCCTGAATTTCCCTTAAAAGTTCGGGATGATTCATAAGGTGTTCCACCACATCATGGCGTTTCCTTATCGCATCTTCATTTTTTAGCGGAAGGGCAAGCCAGCGCTTTAGCAGCCTGCCGCCCATTGGTGAAATGGTCTTATCGATCACATCGAGAAGAGTTACCGCGTTCACGGCGTTGGAATGATACAATTCCAGGTTTCGAATGGTAAACCGGTCCATCCACACATATTCCTCCTCGGCAATCCTGCTGATGGAAGCGATATGCTGAAGCCGGTGATGCCGCGTTTCTGAAAGATAATAAAGAACCGCACCCGAAGCAATGATGCCTTCTTCCAGATGATCGATCCCGAAGCCCTTTAAAGACTTCGTTTCAAAATGCGCGTTTAAGGTCTCTTCGGCGTAATCGGGTTTAAAGATCCAGTCTTCCAGGTAAAAGCAGTGCAGCTCTTTTCCGAAGGAATCGCTAAAATCCTTTTTATATTTTTTCTGAACCAGGATCTCACTGGGCGAGAAATTCTGAAGCAGCTTGTCGATATATTCCCTGTTTCCCTGGGCGCATAAAAATTCACCCGTAGAGACATCAAGAAATGAAACCCCAAGCAGGTTTTTTCCGAAGTGAACTGCGCAGAGAAAATTATTCGATTTACTCTGAAGAATGTCATCGTTCATCGCCACACCCGGCGTCACCAGCTCGGTCACCCCCCGTTTCACGATGGTTTTGGTCATTTTAGGGTCTTCCAGCTGATCGCAGATCGCCACCCGCTGCCCTGCCTTTACCAGTTTTGGCAAATAGGTATTTAGTGAATGATGCGGAAATCCGGCCAGTTCGGTGCGTTCCCCTCCATTATTCCGGTTGGTGAGCACGATATTGAGAATTCTCGCAGCTTTCACCGCGTCTTCACCAAAGGTCTCATAAAAATCACCTACCCTGAATAACAACAGCGCATCTGGATATTTCAGCTTGATGCTGTTGTACTGTTTCATTAAAGGAGTGACCTTCTGGGATTTTTTGGCTGCCAATTTTCCGGAATTTAGTTGATCGCTAAAGTAACCAATCTGCCTTTTTTCAGGAAAATTTTTCAGCGGTAGTTATAAAGGGTTTTTAAACAGAATTTAATTTGAAACCTCAAGTATTTCGGCAGAAATATCATGGCTTTCCTGCTTATTATATTTCCACAGAAAATAGGCGGCAAAAAACAGCGAAATTAGCGGCACCATAATTCCGAATTCACCAATAAAATATTCCGTTTTACCAGTATCAGCAGTAAGATTGGTAAAGAAATGCTGGATCACCCCGTTATGCACGGCATGGAAGATCACACAGGGCCAGATACTTCCGGACCTCAACCGAAGAAAGGCCAGTACAACAGCTCCCGCAAGAACCAGAACTGTAAAACAAACCACCTGAAACCAGAGAGGCGTTCCTTCTGCCCCGTAATTTCCCGAAAGGATCGCGGGCAGATGCCAGCCAAACCAGATTATTCCGCTGAAAAGGGCCGTTTTCCAAAAAGAGGTGATTTTATTTAATTCTGGCACCAGAAATCCTCGCCAGCCCAATTCCTCGCCCAACGCGAAAAGCATATTCGGCAACAAATTGAGAATAGTGATATAAAAAAACGCCGCAATAATGATGAGTATTTCATTATTAGAGGTCATTCCCATGGTTAATTTTCCGTTTTCAATAAAAGAAGCTTTCGGAATACCACCCAGACCCAATGCCCAAATGATACCAAAGGCAATCGCTCCATAGAAGACGGGTAATAACCAGCCCATTCCCATCCATTTCCAATTTGGTTTCCAACCGACCTGTTTCAGACTCCTCCAGGTGACGAGCGAGGTTAAAAGTGCGGCTATCCCCGGCATCCACATGATAAAAAGCATGGTGAAATTTGAGCTTTCCGGAAGAAACCTCGAAGCAACTGTGAGGCACGCCAGGATGATGACAAAGACGAGGATCCTCATTTTAGCAGAATTTTTCATTCGTTCTTTGATTTTCAGCTAAGACGATAAGATTCTGCTTATGGTTACTTAATCAATTCATTTTATTGAGCTTTTCCTGTAATTTTTTCAAGAATTGAGTCGATTCATCCAGTAACCGTTTTTTTTGCACCCGAAATAAAAGTGTACATAAGTATTTTGGACGCAATACGATTGTTTAGCACTTCCAACACTTCAATACCATCCTTATTTTGCCAAATACTATCCATGAGGTGCCCACGAATCATAGCATTGTCTAAACTGGGATTGCTACTTGAAAACAAGCCTCCGTTGGCATTTGCAGAAAAGAATATATCGACATTCTTATCCATAACTTTAAGTAAAGCAAGCTGAATGGTATTATGAGTTAAAATAGTATTCTGAATTTCCTTATCAAAAAGGTTCAAATCTCCGGTAGACAGCAGTGAGGTAATGGTATTTCGATTCAATTCATTGCTGGGGTCAAAGAAAGGCAGGTATTCGTATCGGGCAATATGCCGTACCGTATCCAAAGTGGACGTACTCTTGGATAAGCGATTCTTAAAAGAAGTAATTAGTGAAAGATCCCCTTCGATACTTTTGATGTTATCTTTTAAGACAATTGTATCTTTTATGGTATCTGAAATCAGGGAAGATAAATACTGTTTTTTCAACACGTTTTTCTTCTGGTTTTCATTCCAGTTATTTACCTGTAATGCAATCAATATCCCGATAACTACTAAAATGATTTCTCCAATTGCATATATGACGTATCTGGTAAAGCTGTTTTCCTTAAGCGATTTCATTCTTATGTTTTTTAAGAGTTTGATCATAACCTTCAGTCAACAATTAAATAACTACTTCTTTTAACTTTAAAGCGTTTTGCGCATTGTTCATTTTCATCAACCTGGAAAAGGGTACCTTCAGCCTGACCAAACACCACAAATCCTTTGGAAGGCAATTCAAAAGTTTCAAAGATCCTATACTTGGGATCTAAACGATGGATATTAACCGGGTGGTCGGTAGCATTATAAATAGGATTGAACTGAAATAGATTAGCCTGTCTAATTTCTGTAGAATCATCTGCACAAGAAACTAGCTTCATGGGTAAATAACCCAGTTCTGAAAAGGCGTTTTCAATATCTGAAACTTTCCCGGAATGAAGTCTTACAAGTTCCCCCATAACAACAGCCTGGCTGGCTCTGGCACTCGTTACACTCTTATTAAGTAGATCGTAATTTCTCCGGAATAATTTAACCCGCGTTTTATAATTGGTGTTTTTTAAAGAAAAAGCAATGGCCTTTTCGATACTCAGACTATCGCTGGCATAGAACCAGGGATAGTGATCCAACATATATTGCATAAATTCATTTTGATTTTCGGA
The DNA here is from genome assembly GCF_003024155.1 of Christiangramia fulva. NCBI lineage: Bacteria > Pseudomonadati > Bacteroidota > Flavobacteriia > Flavobacteriales > Flavobacteriaceae > Christiangramia > Christiangramia fulva. The sequence goes on along the minus strand of NZ_CP028136.1, from coordinate 1,998,339 downwards.
AACCCGATTCATGTTACTCTTTAAATTTGCCACGGTCGATTGATACAATTTAAGGTAGTACAGCAACTGCTCGTATTTTTCAGAATATTCTGAACGTTTTTGCAGGATGATCTCAGCAGTTTCCGTTTTAATAAATTTTTCCGCTTGATCACCCATTAAGAAAAGGTTCTCCTGTTGCCGTGAAAACATAGGAAACAAAAGCTCCTTATTTTCTCTATACTCCTTCTCAGTAATCTCACCCTCCTGAATAAGCTGCAGAATAGAATCAGAGGTTATATAAATGGTATTAAGTCTTTTAAAGAGATTGAACTGACTGTGGCCTTTCTGGATTTCCTCTTTTAAATCGCTAATAAGGCTTTGTCTTTGCTTTTCACTCTTCTGTTCTGCATTCCAGTTATTTACCTGTAGCGCAATCAAAATCCCAATTACCACTAAAATGATTTCTCCAATCGCATAAATTATATATCTAGTGAATTGGTTTTTCCCAAGTAAACGCCGACGGACTTTTCTAAAGAATTTGATCATGTCTTTTTAATTCTCGCAGGTAATCTTTTAAATGGATTTCCAGTGTACTTTTATTTCTAGAAGTTCTCGAATATCTGTCAAAGTCTCCTGCTTCCAGGAATCCAAAGACATCAATTTGACCAGAACATCATCATTTTTACAATAGATGGACAAATAATCTTTTGAATTTTTGTAGTTTTCCCTCATTTCCATCCATAGTCTAAATCCAAATTCGCCGGTTGCATAAAAATTGTGATTCTCTATATCTACTACAATTTCAGCATGCTTTCCCATAAATCTGGTTATAGAACGATTAATCTCGATTGATTTAAATTTAATTGGATGTAATTGCAGACTGAGTAAAAACTGAGACTGCGATGTAAATCCACCTAAAATATCTTCAAGGAGATTACCTGGCGATAAACCTTTAAGAGAATCTACTGTTTTACCGCTACAATGTTCATTAATCCACCTAAGCTTTTTAACACCATTGGTTAGGTGTTCTTCATTATGGGTAAATTTGTCGTAGTCAAAGGCAAGATCTTCGAGCAGTAAGCTAACTATTTCAGCCTCATATTTTTTATTGTTTTCAGAACTATTGTAATTATTGATTTTAACGGCTATCAAAATCCCAATTACCACCAGGATGATTTCCCCAATGGCGTAAAGTATATATCTTGTGAATCTATTTTCACCAAGCAGTCGACGGCGAATATTTCTAAAGATTTTAATCATATCAAGCATCAGGATTGATCCTAATTAAGGAGACTTGGCTTTTAAATTTAGTTCGGTTTGTATCGCTTCTTCAAGCTGCGCTATTTGGTTATCCAGATTTTTCCTTAGATCAAGAACCTGGAGGGTCATATACAATTTTATGGCAAAAAGATTCCTTACTCTTTGTTTTTTAAGGAGTGACCCATAATCATTTTCCGGTTCCTCAGCCATATTTATATCAGGCAATCTTGAATTTAAATAACGAACAAAGTTTACCTCGTTTTCTGCTATATCGTCAATCCTAAGCTGATGTACAAAGAGCCGGTCATCAAGCATTGATTTTAACTCTGCAATACTTGTTTCCAGATCGGTAAATTTTTCTCTGAGTTGTTGATTTTTTATTAGTCCAAGACGGTCACTATTTTTAAGATCGGTGTAAGTATTGATAATAGGGGTATCAGGCCCAATTCCCCATAAGGCTGTATAAAAGGTTTTATCTGAAATACTATCTAATGGCAGATTTTTGTCATCCAGGTTGAGAACTGTTATTAATAATTTTTTCAATTTTTCATCGCTGCTGATATAATTTTCAGACTGTTCTTTAGCCTGAATTAAATTATCCTGAAGATTTTTTAATATAACAGTTTCCTCCTGGGAATTTTTACGGGCTTCATTCCAATTATTCACCTGTAAGGCGATTAAAATCCCAATCACTACGAGAATAATTTCGCCGATGGCATAAAGGATATAACGCGTGAACCTGTTCCCGGGCAGCAACGATTTTCGGTAATTCCTTAAAAAATTGACCATATTGTATCCCCGAATCTTTGCTGCAATGAAGTAAGAAAAGATTCAATTAAGATTAACAGAACTCTTATCGACGTAAATCACTGACTTCGTTGGTATTAAATATACATAAAAGTCTCTAATGAAAATCAGGATGGCGAAATTAGATGAGAAACGGTTAACCTTAAAAGCAATCTCTTAAACAGATTCCTCTACTCCTTCTGAACCATTTGCAGAAGGAATCAACCGGTAAGTTTTTTGTGCAGAAAGGCCTTTTTCTTTTCGGTGAGAAACAAAGATGATAGCCGTTTCACTTTCCGAAGCGATTTTATTGATAAGATTTACCAGCATCCGGGCCGATTCATCATCCAGCCCAACGGCCGGTTCATCTAAAATAAGCAGCGGCGGATGTTTGATCATTGCCCTGGCGATAAGAACCATACGTTGTTCCAGCCGGGAAGCTTTATAAAATTTGAGTTTTTTCTTATCGGAAAGTTCAAGTGCCTGAAGCCATTTTTCGGCAAGTTGTTTCTGAATTTCGGAAGCCGTTCTGTAAAGTCCGATGCTGTCAAACAATCCGCCCAAAACCATCTCGCACAGGCTGTAATTCCCTTTAAAAAGTTCGGTCATAGCGGGAGAAAAATAACCGATCTTGTCTTTGATCTCCCAGACGCTTTCCCCGCTGCCTTTCCTATTTCCGAAAAGATAGATCTCCTGCCCATAAGCTTTGGGGTTATCGCCATAGATCATATCTAAAAGCGTGGTCTTTCCCGATCCGTTGGGCCCGCGAAGTTCCCAGAATTCCCCTTTTTGAACGCTCCAGTTTATCTTATTCAGAATTGGCCTTCCTTCATAATTCACCGAAACATTCTCAAGCCGTATCAATTCCTGCGGAATATTCCTGTACCTCTTTAGCGGTGCAGGAATCGAAGCTGAATTTCCATTATTTTCTATATGCTGAAAATTGAAATTTTCACGATCTATTATTAAAATTTGATCTTGCCTTACCTGAATGATCTTTTCAATAAATGGCAAAAGATCTTCCTCTCTTTTAATCAGTTGTATAACGGAAATTTCATCATGAAGTTCAAAAAACCTCGCTTTTAGTTCCCTCACCGATTCCTGGTCGAGTGCATCGAAGGGATTATCAAGAATAAGGACATCATTTTTTTCAGCAATAAGATATTGCAAAAGTGCTTTTCGTTTTTCTCCCGTGGAAAAAGTCCTGATCGACCGGTTAGCGGATAAACCGGAGCTGCCATGCCGGGAATCCTCTTCTATAAAACGATCCAGAAACTCATCTGAAAAATAGCCGATCTTTTTATGGTCGAGGAATTTTAAATCTTCAGGTAATTTCCCATGAAGAAGGTCTGCAATCAGGCCTTTTTTCGAAGTACCGTAAGCTCCAGCCAGTCCATAATGAAAATTTTGTGGAGCCATTTATTACTCCTGATCCTCATTTTCTTCCTGCCGCTGAAGCCAGTCACTCAGCCTGTCTGTCCAGGTTTTTAGATAGCCTTTATCAAGCGCCAGGGCGAATCCATGGCCGCCTTCGGGATAAATATGCATTTCGGCATCGATATTTTTGTCAACCAGGGCACGATAGAATTGAATGCTGTTTTCCACAGGCACCACATCATCATCAGTGGCATGCACCAGGAAAGTTGGCGGAGTATCGATTTGAACCTGTTCTTCGTTGGAGAATTCCTCAACAAGCTCTTCCGAAGGATTTTTGCCTAAAAGAGAATTCCTGGAACCCATATGGGTAAATTCCTTTTTCATGGTTATGACCGGATATACAAGGATCATAAAATCTGGTCTTGCATTGATATCACGGATGCTATCCTGCGGAACGGTTTCCTCGGCATTAAAATGTGTCCCCAGCGTGGAAGCCAGATGTCCGCCGGCAGAAAAGCCCATTATTCCCACCTGATTTTGATCTATATTCCATTCATCGGCATGAGACCTTATAAGCCTGATCGCTCTTTTCGCATCCTGAAGCGGCGCTTCATAACTTGTTTTAACCGATTTAGAATTGGGTAAGCGATATTTCAGAACTATACCTGCAATTCCTTTTGTATTCAGCCATTTCGCGATTTGGGTCCCTTCCCAGTCATAGGCCAGGCCTTCGTAGCCGCCTCCAGGAAAAATAAGCACAGCCTGTCCCGTGGCGGCTTGTTTTACCGGTAAAAAAACTTCCATCGTGGGTTCCTGAACTTTAGAGATCCATAAAATACCTCTTTTTTCCTGAGTTTCTTTTTCTGAAGAAGTCTGGCTATTCGGAATTTTTTCAGGCCATAATTTGAGGGTTTTATCCTGTGCGAAAATCGAACCGGAAACAAAAAGTAGTAAAATCAGAAAAGATCTCATAAAATTAAAATTTGAAGGAAAACATTCGGTTTATTCCAAAGGTACAAAGTTTATGCTTTAGCAACGGCCTCTTTTTACTGATACCCGGAAGCCTGCAACCGAAAAAGTTCGGCATACAGCTTATCATTTTTCATCAATTCCTGATGCGTGCCGATCTCCAGCACCGAGCCATTTTTGAGCACCATGATCCTGTCGGCAATTCGCACCGTACTAAAACGGTGTGAAATGATCACAGCCGTTTTGCCTTCGGTTAGCTCTATAAATCGTTGAAAGGCCTCGGTTTCAGCACGGGCATCCAGTGCCGAGGTAGGCTCATCAAGAATAAGAACTTCCGCGTCTTTCATATAAGCACGCGCGATGGCGATCTTTTGCCACTGACCTCCCGAAAGATCTTTCCCGTGTTTGAACCTTTTTCCCAGCGGCTGACTGTAGCCCAGAGGTAAATCTGAAACTACCTCCCGAGCCAGACTTTTCTCAGCGGCACTATCTATACGCTCCTGATTATCGATCTCATCAATTTCCCCCATGGCTATATTCTCTTTCAGAGTCAGTTCAAACTTCACAAAATCCTGGAATATCACCCCAAAATATTGCTGATAAGCTGCCTGATCAAATCGTTTGATCGAAACATCGTCTAAAAGTATTTCTCCTTCTGTAGGTTCATAAAACCGAAGCAGCAGTTTGATAAGCGTAGTTTTTCCCGCGCCATTTTCGCCAACAAAGGCCATTTTTTCCCCGGCTTTCAGCTCAAAATTAATATTCCGCACCACCCATTTTGCAGATTTTGGATATTTAAAGCCCACATTTTTGAACTCAAAACCTTTTTGAATTTTTTCCGGCAAAGGCAGTTTCTTTTCTTCTGTATCTTCCGTGAAAGACATATCGAGAAAATCGAAATAATCCTGGAGATATAGGGCGCTTTCGGTAATTTGGGTAAAACGCGTGAAGAATCCCTGCAATTTAGACCGCAACCTGTTGAAAGATCCGGAAAGGAAAGTAAGGTCACCCAAAGAAAATACTCCGGCCACCGTTTGAAATACGATAAAAATATAGGCGCCATAATAAGCGACCGTACCAATAACATTAAAAAAGGAACCCCAGCCGGCGCGCTGTTTCGCCAGTCTCTTGCTCTGCAAATAATATTGGTCTGAAAGGCCCTTAAACCTGTTGGCCAGATATTCCGAGAGTCCGAATAATTTCACCTCCTTCGCGGTCACATCACTGGCGCCGGCATAACGCAAATAATCCAGTTCCCGCCGTTCCTGCGTCCAGCTTCTTGCCAGCGAATAACTGGTGCCGCTGAATTTAATTTCGTTGATGATGGTAGGAATGATGGAAACCACCAGCAAAAGGATCAGCCAGGGCTCGAAAGCGACGACTCCCGCCAGTAAGGAAATGATCACGATAATATCTTCTCCCTGGGTGAGAATGTTCGACATGAGTCCCACGCGGCCTGTGGTTTGTTGTCTTGCACGTTCCAGCTTGTCGTAGAATTCCGAATCTTCCAGATGAGCCAGGTTCAGCTCCGAGGTTTTCCTGATGATCTTTACTGAAGTGTCTATGGAGTACTGGTCACCCAGCAGGGCATCGCTAAGGCTTATCCCCCGGCTTAAAAGATCGGAAAATATCGCCAGCAGGAACTCTGCTCCCACCAGGATCCATAAATGATCAAGATCTTTAGTTTTCGCAGCCATTTGTGCTACCACCTCATCGATGATCAGTTTCCCCAGCCAGAGCATCACTACCGGAAGCACCGCATTGAGGATACGACCAATGACATTCGCGTAGAACAGCATAGGATTCACGCGACGGATCTCTTTAAAAAAACGCGGCACGAATTTCAGGGAAGCAAAGCTCTCCCGAAAATTGATATTATTGGTTTCGAATGATTTTTTGGGTCTTGGCAAATCCTGTAATATTTATAACCGCAATTTACGGGCTTCTGTTTTTGTTCGACGAAATTCGTTATTCAAAATTTCTATGCGATCATTAAAAATAAAAAGGAGCTGTCCCAAAAGTTTTTTTTCGTCAAGCTGAACGTCAGGAAGGTTCAGGATGACGTTTTTTTGACTTTCCGTACAGCTCCTTTGAACTATTTCGAAACCGGCTATTCTATAGTAATCTCCAGTTCCAGTTGATTCGTGATCCCGTCACGATTGGTGATCGTAAAAGTATAGACGTTTACCTGGCCGCTTTCGCCTTCCAGGGTCTCGGTGAAATCATATTCAAAATGAACCCCCTGATCATCGGTCAGTGATTTATTCAATACAGTTTCAGGAGTGCCACCGTCAATAGATTTGGAGACATTGAAAACCTTCAGGTTGTCTTTATCTTCGGTCCTGTCGGCTTCTATCCCAACTTTCAGCACAGTCCCGGAGGCGAGTGTCGCATCGCTACTGGTATAACCGGCACCGGTCTTGAAATTTAATTCCGGCGGAATGCCTTCATCTTTTTCACAGGAACTTAAGTTGATGGTTAGGAAAAGCAATAGTGCTGCTTTTAAAGCATATTTCATGATATTTTGTTTTTGAATTAATAAGTTTTATTTGAGATTCCAGGTTTAACTTATCAATTCAGGAGGCGGGGAAATCACTTCATAAGTTTCCAGTTCATTTGTGGAGTTATAACTGAACAAGTGTTTGATATTTGTTGATTTCTGAAAGGTGATCTGTGGTATTTCCTGAAAAAAATATCCTGCTTTTTTAAGCTTCTGAACCTTATCTTTCTGATTTTTCTGAAGATAATTTTCATAGGCTCTGAGTAGCGAATCCTCGTCTTTATCGGCTACACAGTAAATGATCTTTTTATCATCTTCAGAAGTGATCCTGACCACATCATAAAAATTGCCCCCCAGGCGGAATTCTTCATTTTTTCGCTCCCACTCCATCGCAGCGTTCCATTCTATTTGCTGAATTTCGGTGGCTCTAAAATCAGATTTTTTCTGAAGGAAATTCTGCCAGCATTCCTTTCTCCTGATCTCATATTGCGCATATGGAAATCCGATCTGGAAGATCCAGGTTAGCAATAAACTTATAGAGAGGAGTTTAATTTTCATGAACGCGTGGTGCCGCTAAGATCGATTTTAAGCGTAAACATAATATTTCGGCCCATATTGAGCAAACCGTAATTCTTAAACCTGGAAAGATGATCATAATAGGCCTTATTCAGAAGATTTGTTCCACTTATACCAATGCGATAATGCGCTTTTTCATCTGAAAATTCTGCCGAAGCCCCAAGATCCCACAAAAGATAATCGCCGGTAGCGATCTCGTTAGGCGCGGTTTTATCCTGCTGAAAAGCGTATTTTAATTTTGAAAATAGCTGCATTTCATCTGCGAAAGAAGGCTTCCAGCTGTAATTGGTTTGAAAATTCAGTTTTTGGGCAGGCAGGTAAGGCGTGTAATCGCCATCTACCGTTTTACTGATCATTCCTGAATATACCAGGCTATTTTTCCAGTTTTCAGAAAAGTTCCAGTTTACACCTGTTTCAGCGCCGTACTGACGGGCATCCTGCTGACGGTAACGAAACACAGGAAAACCGAAATAATCTTCTACAGTCGGCGCCAGGTAAACATATCCGTTGAAATAATTAAAAAACGGACTCACAAAAAACCCAAAATCGCCAGTTTGATAATTGAAATCGAGATTAAAAGAATAATTCTTCTCGTTTTCTAAATCCGGATCGCCAATTTCATAAGTGAAAATTCCTTCATGCAAACCGTTCGAGGAAAGTTCGGCTAAATTGGGAACTCTGACACCGGTGGCTGCATTGAATTTTAAAGTGAAGTCTTTGGAAGGCAGCCAGGAAAAACCAGAGTAGAAATTATAATACCAGGAGAATTTATCAAACGGATCGTTCTCTTCATCAGGCCCGTTGAGATGGGGCGTAAAAAAGGTTTTGATATATTTTTCCCCGACTCCCATACCGTTTTCCAAAATAAATTCTTCTGATACTTCGGTTTCCAGAAAGGCCGAAATATTGGCTTCCTGCATATTCGCGTCGGGCACCAGCTTTCTCGCGCCGTAATTGGTATTATCTTCAAAAGAAGCCAGATTTGAAAGTATCAGTTTGTTATTTTCTGAAAGTTGTTTTTCCCATTTCAGCAAATACTGAATATTGAGCAAATGCATATCCAGGCTGATCTTTCCGCCGCCTTCATTTTCCATTCGGCGGTTCGAATGAACTCCGAAATTAAGGTGAAGCTGCGATCCATCTTTCAGCTGAAAATCATTTTCTGAAGAAAACAGGTTTAAAAACACGAGATGCGCGGGATTCTCACTCAGGCTTCTGCTCCATCTAGAATCGGGCTCGATAAAATCATAGACATCGTTGAAAATAAATCCGGAACGCGTGTAGGTACTGGTAAACGTATTATTTGAGGTCCAGCTGTTTTTCTTAAAGCCATAGCCCGCTTTCAGGAAATAACCATCATTCCGACTATTCAGCACGCGCTCATTATTTCCATCGGAATAATCAGCATTGTTCTCCACTCCCAGTCGAAATCGCCACCAGCTGCTGCCATTATTTTCGCGATAACCGGCCTGAAAGAGTCCGCCCAAAGTATTCAAATTGAATTTCAGGGAGCCATCGGCGATCCAGGCATCGGGTTTTGGTTTGGCTTGGTCGATCAAATTGATCACACCGCCCAAAGCATCGGTTCCGTAAAGTACGCTTAGCGGGCCTTTAATTACTTCGATTCGGGAAATGCCAAAATCGGTCAGTCCCATGCCGTGCTCCTCCTGCCATTGCTGATTTTTAAATTTTAGACCATTGAGTAAAATAAGAATCCGGTTGCCGGAGAGCCCGCGAATGACGGGTTTGGTAATTCCGGGGCCGGTGGTAAGCAATTCCACTCCGGGAAAGCTTTCCATCATATCGGCCAATGAATAATTGCCGGTAAAAGAAAGGCTGTCGGTTTCAATCGCCGAAATATTGGTCGATAATTCCCGAAGCGGTTTTGGTTTGTAGGCGGTGATCAAAACGGTCTTTAGCCTGTTTACCTTAGAAGTATCGGTTTGAGCCTGAAAATTCCAGGCAGTGAAAAATGCAATAAAAGTTAACAGCAGGCTTTTGATTGGATGCAAGGGAGTTTTTTTATTGGGCCTAAAGTTAAAAAAAGTTGGTTTGCAATAAAGAATTTTGCAATAATCACTAAGACAATTAAGTTCCAGGACGATATTTTTCCAGTATGATGATCAACTTTTCCGTTTAATTGGGATAGGCTGAAAAAGAGGTCTCGACTCCCTGCCTGCCGGCAGGCAGGGAGTCGAGACCTGTCCATGTTTTTCAAAATTCCAAAGTTTTTAAAAAAGAGCTCAACTCATGATTTCTGCCAGATATTTCAAAAGAATTCTATCATTCATTATTTGTTGTGTCAGGTCGAGCGAAGTCGAGACCTATTCCTGTTTTTCGAAATTCCGAGGTTTTTAAAAAAAGTCTTCAGCTCTTAATTTCTGCCAGATATTTCTAAAGAATTCTATCATTCATTATTTGTTGTGTCAGGTCGAGCGGAGTCGAGACCTATTCCTGTGTTCCTCAATTTTGAATTTGTTTCATTTCTGCATTCAGCAAGAAGTTGCAGCAAATCATAATCACCATTTGCCAGAGCTAATTTTTTATCTGCACTCCATTTCTTGATTTTCTTTTCAAAATATATCGCCTGGTTGACATCATTAAAATCCTGCTGAAAAATTAGTTTTACCGGTCTGCGTCGATAAGTAAATGACTCTCGATTCAAGCCAGTTTGGTGTTCTTCGAGACGGCGATCAGGATTGTTTGTGATGCCTGTATACGTCAGGCCATCACTACAAAGCAGAATGTAAACATAGTATAGCTTCATTAGGAATTATTTTAATCGTTCTCATTTAAAAGGTCTCGACTACGCTCGACCGGACAAGTATTTTCGAATTAAATTAATCTGCCAGAATTAAATTCCTGTTTGGAGGTCTCGCCTACCTGCCTGCCGGCAGGCAGGCGCTCGACCGGACAGTCATTTTTTCTTAATTCCTTTATCGGCCTCGGTGATGATGAATTTGATCTTCTCATCCAGGATTGAATAAAAGTTCTTATTCAGGTTGGACGAAGCAGTTATAAACAAATAGAGATTACTTTCAAACGACTCGTCTTCCAGAAATTTAAAGTCGTTATTTGGAAATCTACTTGGGGAGACCTTGATTATTGCTTCATTTATAAGATAGAGATGCCTTCTAAAATTCCCGTTATTAAGAAAATACGCATGTGCGATATCTCTTCTTCCAACCACATAATCTTCCTGGTTTTTAACCAATTCTAATGCTGACTGCCACGCGGAAATGGCTTTGCGAAGTTCATCATTTGAAAGCACAGAGAGTTTTCCCGAATTAATGGTCTCATTTACGGTTCCCTGATTAGGGATAAATCGTGCTTCATATTTAAAAGCTCCTACCATCAAATCTGAAAGTTTTCTCTCGTCAAAATTTTCAAGCTTCGGGCCGGTATATTCTCCTAAACCAGAGGCCCGGGCAATAATATAATCGTTCATTTGTTTGGCCTGGTCAAGAATTTTAAGGTTCGCCTGGAATTCTTCTGATATCGACTTTAATAGTTGTTGCTCCTCCTTTCTGATCTTTCGCTCTTCATTCCAGTTATTGATCTGCAAGGCGATCAAAATACCAATCACCACCAGGATGATTTCGCCAAGGGCATAAAGCAGGTAACTCGTTAATTTGCTTTTATTTATTAGCTTACGACGGATATTTCGGAAGAATTTGATCATTTGTCGATATTACTTTTAGGTCTTTTTTAAACGTCTCAACTCATATTCAATAGCCTGGGCCAGCTTCTCCCGATCTTTATCGCGCTGCTCGCATTGCATCGTGATACGTGCCTGGATATGGTACATCCCTTTTATTTTAGTCTTCAGGTCAGGAGAATTTTGAATATTTTTTAGAAATTCATCATACTTCTTCCCGATTTGCAACGACTTTTTAAACTCTTTGTCATCGGGGTTGGTGTAACCTATTCTTGCAGCCAGGGGCAAAATTTTATTCACCATCATATCGACCTGCGTTCGTGTAGGTAAGTAGGAGGCATTCCAGTCTTCATAAATCTTTTCCTTATTATAATAAATAATGATTTCGTTTTTAAGAGAATCATTACTCAGGAGTTTGATATTGCCGGTTGATCGAAGATCGGTGATCGTATTCTCAAAAATTTTCGGAAACTGTACAAATCCGGCCTGTGAAAGGGAAAGCATCAATGCGGAAGTATCTGTGAAAACAAGATTTCTCCGCCATTCTGTAGGCTTAATGGTAGTGTTGTTGATCTTATAATCATTATCAATAAAATTCAGGATGTTCTGAAGTTTATACTGATTATAATTGGCATTTTTCCACTTACTTCCGTATTCTAATGAATCTTTCTGAAGGTCTACAAGCAGGTTTTCATAATAGCTAATTTCCAGTTTTTTGAGCCTTCTGCCTTCATTCCATTCGTTCACCTGTAAGGCGATCAAAATCCCGATTACCACCAGGATGATTTCACCAATTGCGTAAAGAAGATAGCTGGAGAACCTACTTTTATCAATCAAATTTCTACGGATATTTCTAAAAAATTTGATCATGCTATTCCTGAATTTCTTTACTGATTAAATGCATCAACCGAATTGACCGCTGAAAAGAAAAATCATAATCCTGTCTCAATCCTTCAATCATAAATTTTTTCGCACTAATAGCATTATTAATAAACACATCACGTCCATATTCAATAGGTTTCTTCCGGATTTCATTACTAAAAACTCCATCAAATTTTAGTAGATAAGGTCCGATGGTATTCCGGGTATAGGTTTCTATACTGGAAATTCTTTGCTGAGGAAAATTATTTAGATCGTTGTAGTACACGAAAATGGAATCAACCAGTGCCTGATTGGTAATTAAACCCAGTTTACCTGTGGAGATCAGGTTATCAAAAGTGGAAGTTTGCGGTGTAAAACTGAAGACCGCGAATAAATTAAACATCGCATTATCATTGCTGAATTTTTGTAATTGCGGATCATGTATTTCTTTTTTTAAAAGCTCAAGTCCTTCTTCGCTACTTTTGATTTCGCCTATTCGTTGCTTCAAATAGATCGTGTCTTGTTGTAGATTTTGTTTCAGTTTTTTAAGATAGAACTGTTCATCACTACGGTTAGCTGTATCTATTTTCCATGTATTCACCTGTAAGGCAATTAGAATCCCAATTACCACCAGTATGATTTCCCCTAACGCATAGAGCAGGTATTTCTTTACGCGGTTTTCTTTGATGAGTTCTTTCCGATTATTTCTGAAATTTTTCATCCGGTAAATAAGCCAAAGGCTTGTTTAATTAGATCCTAAATTTATAGGAGCTCCTCCGGTAAAAAACCGGAGGAGCGACTTTTTAATTTTTCTTCATCTTATCTGGATAGGCAGGTCTTTTCACTTCTTCCGGCGGATTTTGTTTCAGTTTTTCCATGACTACTTCGATGGCTTTTTCCAGCTGCGGATCATGTCCGTTAATGACTTCTTTCGGCCATTGTTCCACTTCAATATCTGGAGCTACCCCTTCATTTTCCACGCGGAAACCATTTTCCGAATAAAAAGCAACATTCGGAGCGGTAACGCTTCCACCGTCAATAAATTCAGGAAAGCCCAGTACGCCAACGAGTCCGCCCCAGGTTCTTTTTCCTATCAGCGTTCCAATATTGAACTTGCGGAACATCCATGGCAGATAATCCCCACCGGAGCCTGCAGTTTCATTGATCAACATCACTTTAGGTCCCTGTATAGATGCACTTGGCGCTTTCTGGTCTATCCCATAACGATAGTTCCAGAACGACTGTCGCGGCCGTTTCAGGATATCGATATAATAATCGGCCAGCTGTCCGCCGCCATTAAAACGTTCATCTATGATCACCGCTTTTTTATCGGCTTGCGGAAAGAAATATCGCTTGAAATATTCGTGACCGGCAGCGGCAGTATTAGGCACATACACGTAAGCGACCTGGCCGTTCGTAGCGGCATTCACCTTTTTGATATTCCCCTCTACCCAGTCCCGGTTCCGAAGAGCCCATTCATCTTCAACCGGAGTCACTTTTTCTACGTGAGAATTATTACCATTGGCTGAAGAGCTGACGGTAAGCCTCACAATTTTATTAGCTGTATTCTCGAAGTATTTATATAGATTGTCTTTGGCAGTTATATTTTCACCGTTCACAGCAATGATATAATCTCCTTCGTTCACATTTACGCCGGGCTCGGTAAGTGGGGAACGCATATCGGGATTCCAATTGAGTCCGCCATATATTTTTTTAATTCGATAACGGCTATTTTCAACTTCATAATCGGCGCCTAAAAGTCCGCCTTTGATGGTCTCTGGATTATTGAGCTGGTCTCCACGGCTTGAGAAACGATGGTGGCCTACCCCCAGCTCGCTGAACATCCACTCCATTACCCGGTAAAGATCACTTCGGGTGGCCACATCGGGCAGAAACTGGCTGTATTTATCTTTCATTGCCGGCCAGTCTACTCCGTGCATTCCGGGATCATAAAAGTAATCCCGGTTTACGCGCCAGGCTTCATCAAAAATATCATCCCACTCCTTTCGCGGATCGATCTTCACCTTAACAGCACTAAGATCAATAGGTTTATCAGGCTTTTCACCAAGCTTTGTGACGCCGAATTTATTATCCATATAATAAAGAACCTTCTCTCCATTGGCCGAAATCTCATACCCGTTAGCAGGCATAACTTCAGTCTCTTTGCGCTCCTTCAGGTCATATTTTTTCATAGTACCGGGACCCTGTGCGTGATGGGAATATTGCATATAATACAATTGCCCTTCTTTGGGAGCTTCCAGATTATCATATACCCCGGCCGGAATGGGAATATTGACGATTCGATATTGTAGTCCATCAAAATCGATCTTTAAAGGCGGTGCTTTGATTTCCTTATTATCTTCTTCGGCTTTTTTCTTGTTGGCCTCTTCCTCTTCTTTTTTCTGAATGACTTCCACATCGTTTTCCTTGAAAAATGGGGAAACCACATCTTTCTGAAGCGTTACCAGGTAAAAGGAAGAATTCATTTCCATATCCTGGCTGGACTGATCGAACCAGTTCACCACCGGTCCGGCATCAGTTGAAGCAAGCATATAAAGATATTTCCCACTCGGATCGAATTCCGGACTTGTAACATCGGAATAGCCATCAGAAATCGCATGAGATTTTCCTTCAGAAACAGAATAGACAAAAGCCTGCTCAAAATTGGTCTGCTGAAGAATCGTATAGGCCAGCCAATTGGAATCATGCGACCAGTCTCCAAATAATTCCCTGAAAACACCGGGAGTATAAACTACATCTGAGGCTACCTTGATCACCTTATCCTTATCCCAGTCATAGAAATAGAGACTACGGCTGTTATCTACAAAAGCAATTTTTTTGCTATCGGGCGACCAGTGTGGATAGGCATAGAACCCGGCACCATTAAGTTTCACTTTTTTCACGACTTTATTTTCACTCTGATCGTAAAGATGCAGCGCATATTCCCCGCTTTCATCTGAAAAATAAGCGATGGTCTTACCGTCGGGCGACCATGCGGGATATTTTTCATGAACTCCGGAGGAATTGGTGATATTCATAGGATCTCCCTTTTCGGCCGGAACGGTAATGATCTCTCCCCGGTAATCCATAGCCACTCTCACCCCTGTTGGTGAAATAGTTGTGCTTCTAACATATTGGTCACCACTCACAAAACGCGGACGGACCTCCAGCAGATCGGTTGCGATACCTATAGTAAGCTTTTGAGTATTTCCGTTAGAAGGATCGAAAACATGAAGATAACCGCCTTTTTCAAGAATGACCTTTCCATTCCCTGCCCCGATGTTCAAGACCGGGAAATCCTGAAAATCGGTAAGCTGTTTTACTTTTTTGGATGATGGATCATAACTGAAAAGATTAAACTCGCCATTACGGTCACTTCTAAAATAAACTATTCCGTCCATCCATTGTGGCTGCGTATCGTTGCTACCTTCTTCTGGCTTCGGAATTTCGGTTACTTCATAGGTATCTGTATCATAAATCCAGATCCTGGTGTGGGTTCCACCACGGTAATGTTTCCATTGTTGAAAACGATCGGACAAAGGTGTATAGGCAATTTTCTTTCCGTCAGCCTTGTAACTGGCCCAAACTCCATGGGGAATTTTTAACTCTTCTACATTTCCGTTTTCAATATTTACTTCGAAAAGTTTCGCATAACGATTGGTAAACACCTCACGCTGAGAAACGAAAAGCACATTTTTTCCATCGGGAGTAAAATCGCGAACAATATCGGCATAAGGATGCCAGGTAAGACGTTTGGGCACGCCACCTTCAGTAGGAACGATAAAAACATCGATATTACCATCATATTCGGCACTAAAAGCAATACTTTTTCCGTCAGGAGAAAAAACCGGAAAGCTTTCCACTCCTTCATCAACAGTTAAACGCCTTGGATTGGAGCCATCTTTATTGGCCACCCAGAGATCTTCCGCATAAATAAAAGCGATTTTATCCCTACTTATCGCAGGATCGGTCATGAGCCGGGTATCCTGCGTATTTACCTGAGCTGATAAGAAATAAGTTGAAAACAGGAAAATGCAAAACGGGAGGTTGAAGAAGTATTTCATAAAAGTTTGATTAGTAGTTATAGCCTTCTCAAGTTACTGAAAATCATTGAATAAACTATTGGGAATTTTATGACCCATGAAAGCTTTAAATCTTTCGGAGCTCATGTTGGGTAAACTGAATCATGGTGTCAAGGTTTTTAATTTTATTCTTATACAATCGATTTAACACGGAAGCATCCCGAACCAAATCAACGAACCCATTTCGAAATTTGCGGTCATGAAGAATAAAATAGCGCTCCTCCTCATCGGTTAAATTATTATGTAACCTGTTTAGTCGCACCATATCAATTTTGTCATCCAGCCGAATTTTGTTGTTTTCGAAGGAAGTTTTGAGAAGCGCTTCCCTCTCCCTGATCATTTTAAAACCCGCATCCCAGGAGGCGATCATCCTTCTTAAGCGGTCATCCCTAATCACCTTAAGATCGCCGGAACCACGGATATCATTAATGGTTCCCTCATTGGTCATGGCAATGGTATAGCCGAAAGTCTTCACTATCAAACTATCGAAAACGGCCGCCGGTGGCAGTTGGGCGGTATCGCTGGCATATTCCAGAACCTGAAGGGTAGCAAGAATAATAGTGTCTGTTTTATAAATCACTCGTTCTAATTCGGCCTGTGATTCCTGAAGATCACTTTGAAGAGAACTGAGATACATTTTTTCCCGTATTCTATCTTTGCGGAATTCATTCCAGTTATTGATCTGCAAGGCGATCAAAATACCAATCACCACCAGGATGATTTCGCCAAGGGCATAAAGCATGTAACTCGTTAATTTGCTTTTACTTATTAGCTTACGACGGATATTTCGGAAGAATTTGAGCATCCTGAGGCTTTTAGTAAAGCATATTCCTTAAAATTCGCTCCATATTCCTTTCCAGCATCCCAAATTTCTTATCGGTGAAGAACACTTCCTGCATTTCCTTTCTCAGGTTTTCAATTTCCCTGTGCGAATAATGGTGAAGCGCGATGTTATCCTGGATCTTCTCAAAACTTCGCTCTTCGGTATCCTCTAAAAACTCCTGGTAAATTTTATCAAAAGTGGGTTCATTGAACTTCGATTTAATCAGATCTAATTCCGCCTCGGTGCGCACTAAATCTGCACTGGCACATAAAAGCAGGATGTATAACTGCAATTCGTCTTTGGTCCATTTAATTTTTTTCATTTTTCATCGAATTTGGTTTTAATGATTTATGGTTAAAAAGCAGTGATTATATAATAGATCACTGTCAAAAGAAGTATAAAAAGTCCTACTGCCAGTAAACGCAATGCCATATTTACATTTCTAAATTTCACCGCGGCTATCTTGGAATTTATAAATATTTGCTGGCCGAGGTGATCGAATAACTGGTCTTCATCAAGGCTGATGGTATAAAAGGTCCTGGAAAAATTCTTAATATCCCCGAATTTGCTGATCACATCCCTGAAGAAGAAAATATTTTTATCGTACCGCCCTTCTATGCGAGGAATAAAACATTTAATACAAAAATAAATCGACCCAACTGTTGACAAGAACCACAGCCCCAAAAGGATATCGATCACTATTGTATTGCTGAAATGGGCAAAAATCACATCGATATTCTGATAAATAAAATTGAGCAGAATTCCGAAAAAAGAAAGGATAAGACCAGCTTTCAATTCAGAGGCTTTTATTAGGGAAGCCACGTAGGAAATACTGCCCCAGTAATGGTCAATAAGATCATCGGTATGTTTATTTTTTATATGTGGTGCAACTTTAATATCATCGTTATTGAAAGGATCCATAGTTTTAGTTTTTAGAGTTTATAATTTATTCCATTACCTCAAAGACGGTGACCGGCTTTGATTTATTTTTCATTTCGATCTCCCCGATTTTCCTGCATTTGAAAAACTCCTTGATCTTTTCATGACAACTTTCCGAAATAATGATCTGGTTCTCTCCGGCTGCATCCTGCAGTCTCGCGGCAGTATTCACCGTATCCCCAATGACGGTATAATCAAGCCTTTTCAGACTCTCTGAGCCTATATTTCCTGAAATCATTTCACCGCTTTTTATGCCAATAGACACTTTAGGAGTGAAGTCTATATTTTCATCGGGCGGCGCCAGTTCTTTTATCTTATTCCTTACCGCCAGGGAGGCATCTATTGCCCTATCCAGGTGATAATCACCCCGAAAAACCGCCATTACCGCATCCCCGATGAATTTGTCTATAAAGCCATTTTGCGCCATGATTTCCTTCACCATAATATCAAAATACGAATTGATCATTTTCACTACGGTATTGGGAGGCGCAGTTTCGCTGATGCGGGTAAAGCCACACATATCTATAAAGACCACACTGCCCTGCACGGTTTCATTTTCCATGAGGGAAGACTCAAATTCCCTGCTGTTCATGAAATTCAAAACTGTTTCGTCTACATACATCTTTAAGATGTTGTTCTCTTTAACCGCCTTAAGTGTATCTTTTAGATGCTGTGCATGTTTAAGCGTTTTCTCAACGGTAATGGTAAGATCCTCAAAATTAATCGGTTTGGTTACAAAATCGAAAGCACCACGATTCATGGCGGTTCGAATATTGTCCATATCGCCATAGGCCGAAACGATGACCGCCTTAAGAAGCGGATTTTTCTCGCTTATCTTACTAAGCAGTGTAAGACCGTCCATTTCGGGCATATTGATATCGCTCAGAACGAGATCGAGATCGGGTTCCTGGGCAATCTTTTCCAGGGCATCCCTGCCATTTATGGCAAAGAAAAATTCATATTCCTGATCCCGTATTTTCTTCCGGAATTTTTGCTTGATCAAAACTTCCAGATCTGCTTCATCGTCGACTACAAGTATTTTAGCCATAAGTTTTTAATTGTTTTTTAATTTATAAGCTGCCTGATCTCCCTTCGAAGGGATTCAAAATCGATGGGTTTGGTAAAGAATTCTTTTGCTCCATTATTTTTCGCCTTATCATAATTTTCCTTGTCGCCATAAGCCGAAATCATACTTACTGTAATTCCAGGAAACCGATTTTTGATCTTTTCCAGAAGCTCAAGACCTGTCATCCCGGGCATATTGATGTCTGAAAAAACATACACCACCTCGGGAGGATCATTTTCCTGAAGGATTTCCATGGCTTCTTTCCCTGAAAAGGCAAAATTCAAAATCAGCCCTTCATTTCTTACTTCCCTTCTGAATTTCTGACGAAATAAGGCTTCCATGTCCTTCTCATCATCTACAATGAGGATCTTCATCACATTTTCTTTTGTTGTCTTCATAATTTCTGTTTTTTCGTTTTACCATTCAGTGTTTTGGGAAGCTGTATCGTAAAAGTGGTTCCTTCTGGTCCTTCAGGCTCAGAATTACCATTATTCGTCACTGGAACTCCATGCCGGGTATTTACTGTTAAAATTCCACCATGCATTTTGACAATATCATAAGAGAGGGACAAGCCCAGGCCGGTGCCCTGACCGCTTGGCTTGGTGGTAAAGAATGGCTGAAAGATCTTTTCCTTTACTTCCTCGGGAATTCCGTAGCCATTATCCTGAATATCTATTTCTATAAATTTGTCATTTTGCCGGGTGCTCACAATTACCGTGGGTTCATAACCCGGATCATTCGTTCTCCTCTTCTTATCGGTCACCGCATAAAACGCGTTATTGATAAGATTGAGAATTACCCTGCCAATATCCTGAGGAGCCACATATATTTTTGGCAAGGTTTCATCAAATTCGGTTTTCATGCCCGCGTTGAAGGTCTTGTCTTTCGCCCGTAAACCGTGATACGAAAGCCTTAAATATTCATCGGCCAGTTTATTGATATCGGTAAGCTCTTTCTCAGCGCTGCTGTTTCGGCTATGCTGAAGCATTCCCTTTACGATCGCGTCGGCTCTTTGACCATGATGCCTGATTTTTTTCTCATTTTCTGAAATATCGGTAAGCAGTTCCTCTTCCAGCGCTTTATCCCTTAAGGCTTCCTCCTTGTTTTTCTCATTTCTCAATTCCTCTATCAATTCTGAATTGACTTCAGAAAAATTATTGACGAAATTCAGCGGATTTTGTATTTCATGCGCAATCCCGGCAGTGAGCTCACCCAGGCTGGCCATTTTTTCAGACTGAATTAACTGAGCCTGAGTATTTTCGAGATCATGGATACTTTTTTGCAGCTGCGCGGTTCTTTCCGAAACTCTTTCTTCAAGTACCCGGTTCTCCTTTTTTAACCATTGTGAACGGTACTGCATAATGCTGTAAAGAATCGCGATGCTAACGAGCCCGTATAAAAGATACGCCCACCAGGTCTTCCACCAGGGCGGAATAATGCTGAAACTGAACTCGGCCGGTTCGCTCCAGATGTTATTATAGCCTTTGGAACGTACTTTAAAAGTATAGTCTCCCGGAGGAAGATCCCTGTAACTCTCACTGGTCGTTTTAAAAGTTATCGGGCTCCATGTCTTATCAATACCTTCAAGAAAATAGCGATAGGAGACCTCATCAGGATTATCATAGTTCAGGCTGTTGTAACTAAAACTAAGATAGTTTTGATCGTGAGTCAGTCTTAATTCTGAAGGAAGCTGGTAAGGTCCATAGAGGTCTTTCCATTCCATTTCATTTTGTGCATCTTTTCCTTTCTCAGTATTACCAACAATCGTAAAACTTTCCCTGTCAGGATTCCAGATCGTATCAAAATCCTGTCGGTGTTGATCAAGGTATCCACCTGTATTAAACTCCTTTCTTTTATCGGTAATATTTATACTGGTGATGTAGGTTCGGGGTGCGGTTGTATAATCTTTAACCTCGTCTATAACAGTTAGAATTTGATTCTCCACCCCTGCCCATAATCTGTTCTTTTCATCAAAAGACATACTGCCCTGTGCCACATCGAGAAAATTAAGGCCCTGCTTAACATCGATGGTTTTTACATCCCAATAATCTTCGCCGGTAATGGAAGATTTTATTTTCTTTAAAATATTAAAACCTTTTGAAGTACCTGCGTAGGTTTTTCCATCATTCACAGCCACATCAAAAACATCATTCGCAGCAAGTCCCTGATCGGTTGTGAAATTATAAATGCTGTCCTGATCCCTATTTAAAAACTGCAACCCTTGTTCACCACTTATCCATGCATTATTATCCTTATCAAAAGCGATAGCATAAATATTATTAGATGCCAGTCCTTCAGAAGTAGTCAAAAAATAACTTTGATCATTTTCAATATCTATTTTCTGCAGACCCACATCTCTCCAACTTACCCATATATTATTTTCATTATCAGATTCTACGAAATAATTAAAACCGTCTTTAATATCTTTTAATCCATAAAATTTCGTCTCTTGCCCTTCTACATCCACAGTCATAAGTACTCCTTTCGCCCCTCCAATCCACATTTTACCATTAGAGCCCTTCGCAATACGCCCTATAGTGTCTGTTTTTAATCCCTGATCATGGGTAAGGAATTGAATAGACTCTTTTTTCGGATCGATAATGCTAACCCCTTGGGCATTTCCAGTCGCCCAGATCCTTCCTGTTGAATCTTCAATTAGTCTTGGAAATCTTGGATTTCTTAAACCTATTTCTGCACCAAAATGTTTAATTTCTTTTTTGTCGCGATCATACACATCAATTCCGTTATAAGTCCCAATCCAGGTTTTCCCATCTCTTGTATGCAAAGTGCTCCACACCTGGTTAGCACCCAGACCATCTTCCATAGTGAAATTACCCGGGCGGCCATTATTTATGTTAATTCTAAAAAGCCCACCATTTAAAGCAGTGATCCAAATCTGACCTTCCCTATCTTCCAAAATGGGAAAATAAATCTTTGGCTCATCAGACGAATCGAAAATAAATTTTTCAAAACTTGAAAGATCTGGTGAGTATTTTTTAGCAATTCCTTTAAGGTTTACAGACCATACAATCCCACGACTATCTTCATATACCAGGGCGCTAATTTGCAGGGTATCCTTTTCGGGAGGGAGGCTTATAATTTCGTGATCTTTTTTATTGATGCCACTTATGCGGGTACCATTAGTAATCCATATCCTTTTTGAAGGCCCCTGATTTATATCATAGACAGGGGATTTAAGATAATCACCGCTTAGACGATAATTCTTCCTCTCTTTTAAATCAATGATATTCACACCGCTTCGTGAAGTTAACCAGATCAATCCTTCCTTATCCTGAAAGGGTTTTAAAAAAGGGGGCTTGATTTCGTTACTTTCATCAAGGTATTTTACCGATTTCTTATCAAAATCAATAATACTATAACCAGTCGCAATATCTCCCGCCCAAACTCTGTCCTCTTTATCTTCCATAAGGCCATATATTGGGGTTTCCCCGAAGCGATTGAATATCTCAAAAATTAATTTTTTCTTTAAATCAAGAACCATTAGCCTTTCATTGTTTGCAACCCAAATGCGTCCTTTAGAATCTACCATTAGGCCTGTTAATCTGGTAATATTCAATCCCTGTTCAGAGCCGTACATCTCGATATTTTCAGAATCATACCTGGCAAGCCCATTAGTAGTGCCTATCCATAACATTCCTTCTTTGTCTTTCATAAGGTTCATGGGACTCCCGGTAAGACCAAAATTGAAGTTGGTGCTCATCACACCACGATTGGTTCCCGGAAGTTTAACAAGAGCACCCGCTTCTTTGATCTCGGGATCGCCCAGCGCAACAATTTTAACCTTTATTTGTTTTTCCGGTAATTTTTCCAGGTCAAATGGCGTTGAGGGAAGACTGTCAAGATAAAAAGGTTTAGTCTCAATTTCACCCTCTAAAGGCTCAGCTTCTCCTATTTCAAAAGGCTTTGTTGGAAGTTTATCCCACTCGAATTTTATTTCCGGCAGGGGTTTAAGTTTCGCCGTCTCCCAGTGAATGGTATCCGACTCGGGCATTTTAAAAGGTTTTGCTACCGGTTGCTCGTATCCTAAATCAGTTTCAGGAAAAGGTGGTGCTTCCGGAGCATTGTTACAGGAAAAAAGCAGTAATACGCTGGCGATGATGATCAGGAGTTTAAGAATATCTTTTTTCATTTGCTTCAAGATTTAATCAAATCATGTATTTCCTTCCGCAGCGATTCAAAATCGATGGGTTTGGTAAAAAATTCCTTGGCGCCCGAATTGATCGCCTTGTTATAATTTTCACTGTCTCCGTAAGCCGAGATCATACTAACCGTAATATGCGGGAATTTTTTCTTGATCTTATCCAGCAACTCCAAACCGGTCATGCCGGGCATATTGATATCTGAAAAGACATAGACCACCTCAGGAGGTTCTTTTTCCTGAAGCATTTCCATGGCCTCTTTGCCCGAAAAGGCAAAATTTAATTCGAGTCCGTTATTTCTTACTTCTCTTCTGAATTTCTGACGGAAAAGAGCTTCTACATCCCTTTCATCGTCTACGATTAATATTTTCATATCCATTTAATTTTAGTTTGGCAGTTGAATAATAAATTTTGTAAAAGGATTTTTTCCCCGGCTGGTTTCCATTTTCAGTTCACCGCCATGAGCATTGATAATATCATGGGTAATTGAAAGCCCCAGTCCCGTGCCTTCGGTTCCTTTTTTGGTAGTGAAAAAGGGCTGAAAGATATTGTCTTTAAGATCTTCAGGAATACCCGGACCGTTATCTTCTATTTCAATGGTGATGTGGTTTTCCTCGCGTCTGGTTCGGACGGTTAATTTGGGCTCATAATTGCATTCATTCTCCGTAACATTCACCGGGGCAGAGGTACTTCCAGGCGACGGGGAAAGGGATTTTACCCTCATAGCATCAAAAGCATTGTTGCAAAGATTCACTATGACCCTGGAGAAATCTTCCGAAATTAAATTTATCATCCCCACTTCCTTTTCGAGCTTCCATTCGATCTTGACATTGATAGGATTTTTACTCGCTCGCATACCATGGAAAGAAAGATTGACATATTCTTTAATCAGGGCATTAAGATCTGTTGGTTCTCTCTTACCTTCCCCGCCGCGAGAATGCTGCAACATTGAGGTTACAATTCCATTAGCTCTGGAACCGTGTTGATGAACTTTGTTCAGATTCCCTTTTACGCTCTGCAGTATCGCCAGGATTTCCTTTTTGGCATCTGAATCATCGAGTTTTTTCAATTCATCACATGCCTCATCGATCAATTCATTACTGACCTCTGAAAAATTATTCACGAAGTTTAGCGGGTTCTTGATCTCGTGAGCAATTCCAGCCGTGAGTTGTCCCAAAGAAGCAAGTTTCTCCTGCTGTACCAGTTGTTTCTGGGCTGCCTGAAGATTATGGTGTGCTTCTTCAAGTTCAAGATAAGCTTTTTTGATTTCCTGAGCCTGTTCCAGTTCTTTTTTACGGGCCTTTTCTCTCTCTTTCTGCTGAACTTTTCTGCGCTGGATCCTGTCGGCAGCTATGATCGCGGCAATAAGAAGCACTATGTAAAACGTATATGCCCACCAGGTTCTCCACCACGGCGGCAAAATGCTGAATGAGACTGAAGCACTGTTTTTAGAACCCAGGCCATCTGCATTAACGGCTTTTACTTTGAAAGTATAATCTCCCTCGGGCAGATTGCTGAACTGAGCTTGCTGTCGCTTCCCGGCATCCATCCAATTATTCTGAAAACCCTCTAATTGATACGAGTAGGTTGTTTCATCAGGATTGCTGTAATTGATCGAAACATATTCGATATTGATAGAATTGGAATCCCAGTCGACCTCAATATCTTTCGCGGCGTTTGAATGGGAAAGTATGTTAGTTTTTTGATCTTCACCTATATGCATTGATTCTATTCGTATAGGCGGAGGATCTGAGATTTCCTGAATAGTATCCGGTTTAAAATAGGTTATACCCCCAACTCCTCCAAAAAAGAGCACCCCCTCCTGATTTTTGTATATAGCTCCTTCATTCATTCTGGAGGGCCGCAACCCGTCATCCCGTCCATAATTTCTAATCGATCCCGTTGAGGGGTTTAATCTGGAAATCCCATATCGTGTGCTTATCCATATCATTCCCTGATCATCTTCAATAGTACCTAAAACTTCGGGATACTGCAGCCCGTTAGTCTGGTTATAAATTTTGATGTGGCTAAAGGTAGAATCCAACTGGACCAGGCCATTACTTTTAGAAACCCATAGCCTTTCCCGGCTATCTTTAAAAATATGAGTGGCTATTCCATTACCGAAAGCGTTTATATAATCTTTACTAATTTTGGGCGGGATTAATGTTCCGGTTTTTGGATTATATCCGGCGATTGTAAATCTATAGTTTGTTTTTGTACTATCCAGCAATACGTTACCAGCAATAAACCATAAAGTGCCTTTCGAATCTATATCCATCCAGGGAATGAATAGCCCATATCGATCGCTTTTTATGCCTTTCAATTCTATTTGGTGGAATTGACCGGATGCTTCATCTAAAGTCCACAACCCATTTCCCCCTATCACGAGCGTTTCATCAGCTAATTTGAGCATTCGTTTCACCAGTGCATGATTGGGAAGGACGCCAAAGGATTTGGTTTTCAGAGTATTCAGATCAATTTTGTTAATGGAAAAGTCCTCTGAAACATACCATGCTTTGTCGTTGCCATCATAAATCATGGGAACTCTTCTTGCTTCTGATTCCAGCCTGGACCAGGTATTGGTGCTGCGATTCCAGATAATCAAGGGGGCACCATCTGATGTAAGCCCGTATCTATTTTCTCCTAACCCAGTTATCCCATATATATTATTGGTCAGATCTTGGCTGTTTTCAGGAACCGGAACAAAAGATTTCATCTGTATTTTATTTCGCCTGGTGCGGTTTAAGCCCCGGGACGTTCCCACCCATAAATTACCGAAGCTGTCTTCTAATAGCGTAGTAGCAAACGACCAGGCGATAGACCCGGGATTGTAAGCATCATATGAATATCCAAAAAAAGAATCTGCCTTCCGGTCATAATACACCAGGCTTTCAGGCGCACCACCGGACTGAGAAAACCAAAGTCGGCCATCTTTAGTTTGAATAATATCGCTCACACTAAACCACAGGGGATGTGCCTTTTCCGGCTCAAATATATATGTATACTCAACCCCGGTTTTCAGATCTTTTTTCCAAAGGCCGGAAGGGGTTCCTGGTTTGACTTCTTTTTGTATAGCACCCATCCTATCATCTCTCCTTAAATAGTTTCCCCAAAGAATATCATTATCGTCAATAAATATTGTTTGAATCACTTTACTGGAAAGCTGGGAGCCATTTTTCTGGTTTATATTGATATGAGTTTTTTGCCCCGTTTCAGGATCGAAGCTCATGATTCCGTTTCCAAGGCTTGCCACCCAAATCTTACCGTCCTTATCCTCAGTAATTGATGATATGATTAGAGGATCTTCGGTTTTACTATCGGCAGAAGTCAAAACCTCCTTGAAAGTTTTGTCTTCTGCATCGAAAAAGGAGAGCGCGGTTTCAGAGCCAATCCACAGGGTGCCCTTTTTTGATTCATATAGCTCTCTAATAAAATCATCCGGGAGGGAGGTGGAATCGGCAGGGTCGTGCTTATACCTGTGGAAATTGCCCGAGGAGCGGTCAAATTTATTTAATCCGTTGAAAGTAACAACCCAGATATTATTATCCCTGTCAGAAAGAATATGGAAGGTTCCGTTGGCAGATAGACTCGTAGAATCTTCAGGATCGTTTCGATAATTTATAAATTCATAACCATCAAACCTGCTTACACCTGAACCTGTTGCTATCCATACATACCCATAATGATCCTGAGTAAGATCAAATACTTTGTTATCTGCCAATCCATCTTCAATAGTGTAGGTTTG
This sequence comes from Christiangramia fulva, assembly GCF_003024155.1. Taxonomy (NCBI): domain Bacteria; kingdom Pseudomonadati; phylum Bacteroidota; class Flavobacteriia; order Flavobacteriales; family Flavobacteriaceae; genus Christiangramia; species Christiangramia fulva. The sequence continues at coordinate 1,971,558 of NZ_CP028136.1, read as the reverse complement.
AAAGTACAGGGCTTCCTTCCCGGTATTTTGAGCTGATAAGTTAGTAGCCAGCACCAGGAGTAAAAAACATTGTATAAGTGGTGAAACGTATTTCATGACGGAATCTCTATTTTAAATATGGTGGCCGAATCACGGCTGTCAATGGCTAAACTACCGCCATGAGCCTCAATAATATCGTTCGTGATACTCAGACCCAGCCCGGTCCCATCCGTTCCTTTTTTGGTAGTGAAAAAAGGCTGGAAAATTTTATCTTTTAGATCTTCAGGAATACCCGGACCGTTATCTTCTATTTCCAGATAGACCTTCCGGTTTTTTTCATAGGATCGAATGGTCAGTTTTGGTGAATACTCTGAAGTTTTCTGCTTCGCGTGTAACTTTTCAAACATCGCGTCGAAAGCGTTATTGCATAAATTGAGTATAACGCGACTAAAATCTTCGCTGATCAGCGGTACTTTGCCAATATTTTCATCCAGCTGAAGATCTATTGAAACATTGATCACCTTTTTTCCGGCACGCATCCCGTGGAAAGCGAGATTCACATATTCCCGTATGAGTTCGTTGAATTCCACCCTTTCAATTTTACCACTGCCGCCACGGCTATGCTGAAGCATGGATTTTACAATACTGTCTGCCCGGTTGCCATGTTGTAATATTTTTACAAGGTTAGATTTCACATCGTTCAGAATTTCAACAGCCTCGGAAATGTTCTTATCTGAGGGTGATTTTTGAAGTTCTTCAAAGGCCTCATCGATCAGCTCGACATTGAGTTCAGAAAAATTATTGACGAAATTCAGCGGATTCTTGATCTCATGTGCGATTCCAGCCGCCAACTGACCTAAAGAAGCCAGTTTTTCCTGTTGTACCAGCTGGGTTTGTGCCGATTTAAGATCTGCAAGCGCTGCCTGTAATTTTTCATAGGCCTCGGCATTTTGCATAGCCACACCCACATTGGCTGCAATAGTGGTTAAAAGCCGAAGATCATTTTCGTTAAAACGGTTTTCCTGTTCGGTACTCTGCACGCTTATAACCCCGATCGCTTTTTTGCCGTATACGATAGGCACCCCCAGATAAGATTCCACCATTCGGCCTTTTTTCTCAGCCTTGATCTTTTCATAGGCTTCATCCATATTCTGATTGATAAGAAGGGGCTCTTTTGAGTTGATTATTTTTTCAGTAATTCCATTTCCGAAAGGTCGTGGCTTGGGGTTATCCCCATAATAATATGGAAAACTTAGCATATTTGTTTCTTTATCATGAAGCGCGAGGTACACAATATCTGCCCTAAAGGTTTCGCGCATCTGCTCGCCCACAAGATTCATTAAAGCATCGAATTCGAGCTGGGAAACGAGGGCGCGGCTAATATTATTTACCGTTTGCATCTCGGTAGCCCTTTGCTCTGTTTCAGCCAATAATCGTGTAGTTTCATTGAATAATCGGGCATTTTCCAGGGTTACTGTCATACTATTGGCCAGAGTACTCAGTAATCTAATATCAGCATCATCAAAAGCATTTTCTCTATCTATATTCTGAAGGCTGATATAACCATTAACCACATCCCCAATAATTAAAGGAACGAAGATCATTGATTTAGGCTCCTTTGTCCCGGGAACGAGGTTCGCAGCTTTTCCGGCTTCTTTATTAATACAGATCAGCTCTTTGGTATCTATCAACTTTTGACGCAAATCGTTGTATGGCCGAGGTTTTGGGTAATGCCTTTCCCCATTCTCATAAATAAAGTTGAAAATTTCTTCTTTCCTTTCCGGAATTAAAGTTGCTATGACCACAGCCTGAGCATCGAATAAGTCTCGTAGCCTGTTACCTACAAGGTCATAAATTCCCTGCATATCCATTTCGGCCACTAAACCTTCCTGAACACTGTTGATCACCGCGAGTTCAGCATTTCGCTGTTCGGTTTCGTTGAAGAGACGAGCATTTTCAAGGGCCACACTCATAGAGTTAACCAAAGTGTTTAGCAGCCTCACATCGCTATCGCTAAATGCATTTTCTTTATCAAGATTTTGAAGGCTCACATATCCTCTTACCTCTTTTCCCACTGTCATAGGCACGAAAAGAAGAGATTTCGCATTTTTTGTTCCCGGCACCGCAACGATCTTTTCTCCCGTTATTTTTGTCCATTCTTCATCCGCATTTTCATTGATATAAAGAAGCTGCTGAGAATCGATAAGACATTGACGAATTTTATCCAAAGGTCTGATAGTACCCACAAAGCGCTTTCCGTCTTCAAAAATGTAGTGAAATTCCTCTGTATTATTATTATAATTAAAAGTTGCAACTGCCGCTACCTGGGCATCAAATAAATCTCTTATCTTATCTCCCACCAGGTCATAAATTCCCTGCATATCCATTTCAGCCACCAGGCCTTCCTGTACACTGTTTATAACAGCCAGTTCTGCATTTCTTTGTTCAGTTTCATTGAAAAGACGAGCATTTTCCAGCGCCACCGTCATACTGTTGGCCAGCGTGCTTAATAATCGAACATCAGATTCCGGGAAAGCATTTTCACGATCCAGGTTTTGAAGACTTACATAACCTCGAACCTCTTTTCCCACGATCATAGGGACATACAACATCGATTTGCTGGTACGAGTACCCGGGGCAGAATCTGGAGCCTTACCTGTAATTCTTCGCCATACTTCTTCGGCATTTTCGTTTATACATATAAGATTCTGAGTATCTATAATTTTCTGTCTAAGCAGGTCATATTTTCGAGGCTGAATATCTTTGAACCTTTTGCCATCCTCAAAGACATAATGGAATTCTTCCGTTTTATTATCATAATTGAAGGTGGCAATAACGGTAACCTGGGAATCAAAAAGTTTTCTGATCTTATCTCCTACAAGATCATAGATTCCCTGCATATCCATCTCGGCTACCAGGCCCTGTTGTACGCTGTTTATTACCGCCAACTCCGCATTCCGCTGTTCGGTTTCACTAAAAAGACGAGCATTTTCAAGAGCCACACTCATGGAGTTGGCAAGAGTAGTAAGTAACCTCACATCGGCATCGTCAAAGGCGTTCTCTCGATCATTATTTTGTAGCGTCACGTAACCCTGCACTTTATCACCCACGATCATGGGAACATATAAAGCCGATTTTGCCAGGCGGGTACCAGGGACAGGCTTCACCTTTTCTCCCTTTATTTCCGACATTATTTCGGCTGCATTTTCACTTATTAAAAGTGGAGATTTTTCGTTGATTATTTTCCTCCGGATATTATCATAGAGCCTTCCTGACGGGTAAATACGTTCTCCTTCTTCAAATGCATATTGAAAATATTCTTTTTCTTCATCAAGATTTAGGGTCACTATAGCAATGACTTCGGCATCAAAAAGCTGCCTAACCCTTTCCCCAACCAGGTCATAGATGCCCTGCATATCCATTTCGGCCACAAGACCTTCCTGCACACTATTAATCACCGCCAATTCGGCATTTCTTTGTTCAGTTTCATTAAATAGACGGGCGTTTTCCAGAGCCACACTCATACTATTCACCAGGGTACTCAAAAGCTGTACATCGGCATCACTAAAGGCATGCTCCTTGTCAAGATTTTGAAGGCTTACGCAACCCCGAACATCATCACCCACTTTTAAGGGCACAAAAACTACCGATTTTGGAAGTTGAGTCCCAGGAACGGCTTTTGGCACCTCCCCGGTTATAGTAGTAACAGCTTCTTTAATATTTTCCTGAATGTTAATGGTGTTCTGCGTTTTTATTAAACGCTGCTTAAATTTATCATAAGGCCTTGGTTTAGGATAGATTCTTTTCCCATCTTCAAATAAATATTCGAAACTTTCAATTCCTTTTTCTTTATTAAAGGAATAAATACCGGTTACCTGCGCATCAAATAATTTCCTAATCTTATCCCCTACCAGATCATAAATTCCCTGCATATCCATTTCGGCCACCAATCCCTGCTGCACACTATTGATCACGGCCAGTTCAGCATTTCGCTGTTCGGTTTCGTTGAATAGACGAGCATTTTCAAGGGCTACGCTCATACTATTGGCAATAGTTCCCAGTAGCTGAACATCTGAACCACTGAAGGCATTTTCCTTATCAAGATTTTGTAAACTTACACAACCTTTCACTTCATTGCCTATAATTAAAGGCACAAAGAGCATGGATTTAGGAAGGCGGGTGCCGGGAACTGCGGTATGTTTTTCGCCGGTAATTGCAACTATTTTATTATTCGCATCCTCATTAACCAGTAACAGAGATTTGTTCTCAATGATCCATTTCCTGATCTGGTTTAACGGACGTGGATCGGGATACAATCGTTCCCCGTCTTCAAAGAGGTAATGAAAATTCTCCATCCCTTTTTCTATATCAAAAGAATAAATGCCGGTAACCTGAGAATCAAAAAGATCACGAATTTTGTCTCCTACCAGATCATATATACCCTGAATATCCATTTGGGCAGCAAGTCCCTGTTGTACGCTGTTTATTACCGCCAGCTCCGCATTTCGCTGTTCGGTTTCATTAAAAAGACGGGCATTTTCAAGAGCGACGCTCATGCTGTTTGCCAGAGTACTTAGTAACTGCACATCGGCTTCGTTAAAAGCATTTTCTCTATCATTGTTTTGAATACTAACATATCCTATCACCTCTTCACCTACGACCATAGGAACATACAAAGCAGATTTGGCCATTCTGGTTCCGGGAACAGGTTTAAAAGTTTTCCCATTGATCTTAGACAAAACTTCAGCCGCATTTTCACTGATGTGAAGAAGATTTTTCTCCCTAATTATCTTTTTTCTCACCTCATCATATTTTCGACCGGGAAGACTAAGGCGTTCTCCGTCTTCGTAGGCATATTCGAAATATTCCTCTCCTTTTTGCTGATCAATAGTCACGATGATAGTTACCTGGGCATCAAACAGTTCTCGTATTCTCTCACCGACCAGTTCATAGACATCCTTCATTTCTTTGCCACTGCCTATTGCTTCCTGAACACTATTGACAAGTTTAAGTTCTGCCTCACGCTGCCTGAGCTGATTAAGAATCTCCTTATAAGCCTCTGTCCTGTCTAATGATTTTGCATCTTCCATAATCTGTACTTTTATTTTTTAAGGAAAATTGTAAATATGGTTCCTTCCCCATCATGGGTTTCTAATTTTATTTCTCCACCATGCGCCTTTACTATATCATAAGAAAGCGACAACCCCAATCCTGTACCTTCTCCGGTGGGTTTGGTGGTGAAAAAAGGCTGAAATATCTTTTCCCGTATCTCTTCCGGAATTCCCATCCCGTTATCACGAACCTTTATTTCTATTTGATCTTTTGTTCTTCTTGTACTTATCCAAACCCTTGGCTCATATTCATTATCCTCCTGAGCTTGTTGAAGGTTCTTTCTTTCACTCACCGCATAAAAAGCATTGGTTACCAGATTCAGGATAACCCGGCCCAGTTCCTGCGGAACCGCTTCTATTTTTCCAGTTTTGGGATCAAAATCGGTTTTCATGGTGGCATTAAAACTTTTGTCCTTGGCCCGTAAACCATGATATGCCAGTCTTAAATACTCATCTACGAAACTGTTTACATTGATCTCTTCTTTTTTACCACTACTGCTGCGGCTGTGCTCAAGCATACCTTTTACAATGCCATCGGCTCGCTTGCCGTGGTGCAGGATCTTTTCGAGATTTTGATTGACGTCTCCCGCAATTTCAGCTACAAGATCATAATTGCCATTTTTGAGCTCCTCACTCATCTCTTCCAGAAGTTCTTTACTTACTTCAGAAAAATTATTGACGAAATTCAGCGGATTCTTGATCTCATGCGCAATGCCCGCAGTAAGCTGACCAAGGGAAGCGAGTTTTTCCTGCTGGATTAGTTGCGACTGGGTTGCTCTGAGTTTTGTATAGGATTCTTCAATAATCGCCTTATCTCTTTTTTGCCGGCGACTGTTTCTGTAGGCTATCATACTAATCAAAAGCAAAACGCCGGTTCCGGCAGCCAATCCATACATTCTTATTCGGTTCTGGTACAATACCTTTTCGGTCTTCAGTTCATTCAATTTTAACTGCTCGTTGAGCCCCAGTACCTGAAATTCTTTTACTCTCTCTTCTTTGTTCATAGCTGAACTTAAAGCCGCACTCTCTTTCATATGGTAATAAGCGCTGTCAACTTGAGCCCGGGCATCAAAAACTGAGGCAAGGGTTGAATGCGCATTAATTAAGCCCAGCGAATCGTTTATGGCATAGTATGTAGAAAGGGCCTTAGTAGCCAAATTATAACTGGAATCAATAGATCCGGATCTTTCATATAACCCGGCCAGTGCCAGGTATCCCATTCCAAGAAAATCGGGTCGGTCTTCTTCCAGATTGGTTGCCACAGTCATTTTATAATATTTTTCTGCTTCGCTGTAATTACCCTGAGCTTCATAGACATTCCCGAGATCCCAGTAGACCAGTCCTGTATATATATTATAACCAGAGGACCTAAAATGTTTAAGCGCAGACTCCATTTCGGTTTTTGCCAAGTCATACTGCCCCATCTCAAAATAAGATTCCCCTTTGTTCATATGCAGCAATGAAGTCATAACTTCATCCTGTCTAAGTTCATTCAATGCGGAGGCTTCCTGATAGTACTCGATGGCCTTTTCGTAATTACCAACGAAGTAGTTGAGTACCCCGATATGGGTAATGATTTCCATAAGGACCGTCAGTCGCGCGCTATTTGCAACCCCATCATCGGTAAAGTATTCAACCTTCCACATATTCATGCCGGCATTGGGATCTGATGCAAGGTCACGGGCAGCCAAAAGGTAATGTAACGATCCGGGATAATTTTGGATCACACTTGATATATAACCGAGCTTGCTCAAGGCTTCAGCTTCCCATAATTTTTGGTCAAGGCTTTTTGCCAGTTCCAACTGCGCCTTATAATATTCAAGTGCAGTAGACCGGCTTCTCTCTATATAATACAGACCAAGCTGCTGGTTGATATACATCTTCAATGAATCGTTTTTAGTAGATTGAAGCACCGTCTTTAAACTGTCAGCTTCGGCGGCTGTAGGTTCCTGCCAGAATGGATTTTGTTGACCGAACACCATCATAGGAACGGTCAGGATGAAAAACAGAATGATATTGATTTTTATAATTTTCATAAACCTCATTTTGGCAGTTGAATTATAAATGTGGAACCCTGCCCGGGGGTACTCTTAATTTCAATTTTTCCCCCATGCGCCTTTACTATATCATAGGAAAGTGACAACCCAAGACCTGTACCTTCCCCGGTTGGTTTGGTGGTAAAAAAAGGCTGAAATATCTTTTCCCGTATCTCTTCCGGAATTCCCATCCCGTTATCGCGAACCTTTATTTCTATTTGATCTTTGGTTCTTCTTGTACTTATCCAAACCCTTGGCTCATATTCATTATTCTTCTGAGCCTTTGAAAGGATTTTCTTTTCACTCACCGCATAAAAAGCATTGGTTACCAAATTCAGGATAACGCGGCCCAGTTCCTGCGGAACCGCTTCAATTTTTCCGGTTTTGGGATCAAAATCGGTTTTCATGGTGGCATTAAAACTTTTGTCCTTGGCCCGTAAACCATGATATGCCAGTCTTAAATACTCATCTACGAAACTGTTTACATTGATCTCTTCTTTTTTACCACTACTGCTGCGGCTGTGCTCAAGCATACCTTTTACAATGCCATCAGCTCGCTTGCCGTGGTGCAGGATCTTTTCGAGATTTTGATTGACGTCTCCCGCAATTTCAGCTACAAGATCATAATTACCATTTTTGAGCTCCTCACTCATCTCTTCCAGAAGTTCTTTACTTACTTCAGAAAAATTATTGACGAAATTCAGCGGATTCTTGATTTCATGCGCAATGCCCGCAGTGAGCTGACCAAGGCTGGCCATTTTTTCAGCCTGAATTAGTTGGGCCTGGGTTGACTTAAGATCTTTTATTGTATGCTCCAGACTATTTTTAGTGTTCTCTAAGGCCTTAAAATCTTCATACCTGGAATAGGCTACAGAAAAAGCTTTGGACAGACTTTCCACAAGAGATATCTGCTCTTTTGTTAAATCTTCTTCATGCCCTATATAGAGCATACCCTGTTTAAATGGTACCAGGTGTAAGACCAGATTTTCTGGTGGTGTATTTACAATAGGATAAGATTGGGGATTTTCGATCTGGCCCTTATCTACAAATAGTCGTGTTTGTTGAATGAATTGTTTTCTGTCCCATTTTTCTTTAAAGGTCTTTTGTTGGCGCCAGTTTTGGATCATAGGCTCAATAAGTTTATTATCCTTATCATCAAAAGGGATATGGATCGCTGCCACAGAGGCACCATCTGGTTTAGACAGGTAGGCGTGCACCATTTCTTCATCTTCGCGAATTATGAACACCCCACACCTGAAAAATGGAACCCCGAGCACTGTAAGTTCTTTCCAGATAACGGGGGTTATTCGCTCAAGATCTTTAGTTGTTCGCATGGAAGCGATCTCTCCCCTCACCCGGTCCAGAGAGGCTTGTTTTACGGCCTCTTTTTCCCGTGCTTCGGCTTTTTCGAGATCTAGAAAACGGGTATATGTTTGGTCAAAGACTTTGGTAAAGCGTCTAAAAATATCGTGAGCATCGGGAACCGGCTCGTAGGTTATAAACAAGAGAAATCCGTGACTGAATTTACAGAGGTGGTTGATCTGATAAGTTGGGAGAGATAATCCAGCGTCTATAAGCTCTTGAAAAATAAGTTTCAGCTGCGGCAGGGATTTCATGTAGTTGTAGTGACTTTCAATAGCATCACCCTCCAGTTCCTGAGTGAAAAAGGTCTTGTCACTGTGAACAAAACCATCCCATTCCAGAAACGAAGCCTCTCCGGTATGGCGAAGAAGAAATGGTTTCTGAAGTGTCCCTTCACTGCTCATGATGCATGTGCTTGACCCACGATCTTCCATTAATATACAGTACCCACAACTCCAGGCCGGAATGCCCAGATCCTGCACTTCCAGGAATAGCAGGTTTGCCACTTCCGGCAGTTCCTCACTCGACTGCATACCCATGGTACGGGAGCGAATTTTTTCGAGGGCAGTTTCTATTTTCGCTTCTTTTGCCTGAGCTTCTGCTTTTTGGAGATCAAGAAAACGGGTGTAGGTTTGTTGGAATACAGCTGCAAATCTCTCTAGCAGGCCAATTGTTTCCATTTGCAAAGGGTTTGATGTGGTTGTACCGATCAATCCTTGAGAGAAGTATGCCGAGGATAGTACCCTTTGTTCTTTAACTAATTCCGGGTACACGGGCATTCCCAAAACTTTTGTAATGTATTGGACCCAATCCTTCACATCCTCCCCTTGAAGCTTTATTACGTTAGATTTTTTCTTCTCTTTCCAAGCTTTAAACATTCCCATTAAGACCGGATGATCGTCAAACTTGGTGATAAAATTATTTTCTATTAGAAGACCATCCTGGGTGGTGATCCACCATTCAATGAGATTTTCCTCTTCTTTAAAAATGCCCAGATTGATCCTTTCTGGTGTATTGCCAAGAATACGAAGCTGTTCGAAAAGGACAGCTGCAGTTTCTGCCAACTCTTCACTTTTGTGCATGGCCATAGTCCTGCTCCTCACTCTTTCCAGAGCTGCTTCGATTTGTGCCTCCCGGGCTCGTTCTTCAACGTTTTGAAGGTCTAAAAACCGGATGAACGCCTGATCAAATACCTTTGCAAATCGTTTTAAAATGCTGATCTGACTTTCCGATAGCGGATTTCCTTGAAAATCATTCACGGCCAATAGCGATTTCTTAGCCGGCACCATGGTAATCTCATAGAATTCGCTTTCTCTTATCATGGTTTTAACCTCAGCCGGTATATCCTTCAATTCAGGAAGGTCTAAAACCACTTCGTAAAGGCTGTCTTTCTCTTTTTTCGAATAGGTGCCCACATAATAGTCCGGACTCTTTTCGTATGCTTCGAGGTAATCGTTCAAGATAGGATGATCGAAATAGGGCAGCAGATACTGATCGATGACCATTCCGGTACCCACATCTCCGCAAATAAAACACTGCATATCTTTAGAGTCTTCCGAAAACGTTTGAATACCGACGGCAGTGGACGGAATCTCCAGCTCCGTCATTTTTTCGAATAATACCTTCACCACTTCATTCAGCTCATCGCTGTTGTGCATGGCCAGTGAACGGGACCGTACTTTCTCTAGAGCTGTTTCTATTTTTGCTTCCCGGGCCTGAGCTTCTGCTTTTTGGAGATCCAGAAAACGGGTATAGGTTTGTTCAAAGACTTTTGCAAAACGCCTCAATATCGAATTATCCTGGTCGGAAAAGGATTTGCCAGAGAAACGCTCAATATATAGCCCAATATTGTCCCCTAGAACGGTAGAAATATCCAATCCTGGACGGCTAAGGTAAAATTCCTTTTCTTCCTCCGGAAAATCGGGTACAACTTTAAAAAGTTTCTGATAAAAATCTCTGGTCTTTGCCGCATCGTGATGATTCACGAAAAAATTTTCTCCTTTTCCTTTAGCCTTTTTAAAACTATTCCAGTGGGGCGCATCAAAATAAGGTATAACGACCTGTGCAGGGATATTCTGCTGGTCGGCCAGCCAGATGTGCATATCTTCATTTTCCTTGTAATCCAGAATGAATCCGGTATGTTCTATGTTAATTCCTAAAAATCCAAATTGGTCATAAATCAACTGTATGACTTCCTTGAGCTCTGCACTTTTGTGCATAGCCATCGTTCGGGCTCTCACTCTTTCCAGGGCAGCTTCTATTTTTGCTTCTCTTGCCTGTGCCTCGGCTTTTTTCAGATCGAGAAAGCGGGTATAGGTCTGATCAAATACTTTGGCAAACCGTACCAAAACTTCCGCATTCGAATAGGGTTCGAGACTAATAATTAACAAATATCCATGCTCGAAATAGGCGGCATTCCACTGCTGCCACTTTGGAAATGTGAGTCCTTCATCGATAATTTTTTGAAAAAAGGGTTTAACCTCCGGCAGAGAAAGCATGTATTCATAATGTCTTTTAAGTTTCTTACCGCCAGCCTCTATGGTCAGGATATCTTTACCGGCTTTCCATCCTTCAAACATTTGTTTATGAGCAGGATCTGTAGTGTTTGGAATAGACACCGGCGGGAAAACCCCATGCTCATTGGCAAACCAGAAGGAATCCATATCGCTATCCTTCTTACATAATCCAAAACCGGTACCCCAAAGATTTCCACCCAGGCCTCTTAGTTGTTCAAAGAGTACAAAGGCTACGTCTGCCAATTCTTCGGAGCTCTGCATAGCCATGGTTCGGCTTCGAACTCTTTCAAGTCCCGCTTCTATCTGCGCTTCACGTGCCTGAGCTTCTGCTTTTTGGAGATCGAGGAAGCGGGTATAAGTCTGGGAAAATACACGGGCAAACCTCACCATGATTTGCTCTTGCTCTGTATCCAGTGCCTCATCTGCGACAATGTGCAGATATCCATCGCGAAAATTAGCGCAATAAAAATGGGGATTATCCGGCATCTCTTTTCGAGCTATGTCCTGAGCCACTTTTGATCCGAGCTGATCAAAAACCAGATTGAGATGGGATTCGAATTGCTTTTTAGTTACTTTTTGGTGACAAAGGGGATCACCTTGTTTCCATGAATTGTATCGCTCATTCAGAATGGTTTCACCCTGAATGGGCAGTGTAAATTTTTCCCGGGAAGTTCCGCCGGGTCTGGTGAGCCATAATACCTGATTACCTTTTTCTTCATTGTAAATGCCGTAGCCACATTGGTTAATTTTCCTGAGGCCAAGCCGGATAAGTTCATCATTAAGTACTTCGGCTGCTTCCTGAAGTTCGTCGGTACGTTGCATCGCCATACTTCTCGCACGAACTCTTTCTAATCCTGCTTCTATTTGTGCTTCCCTGGCCTGTGCTTCTGCTTTTTGAAGATCGAGAAAACGGGTATATGTTTGCTCAAATACTTTTGCGAATCGCTTAAATACTTCCTTAGCTTCAAGCATTGGTTCTGGCGTGATAAACATCAGATAACCCTGTTGAAAAAAAGCGCAGTGCATCACCTGGAAAGATGGGGTTGTAAGTCCTTCAACGGCAAGATTATCGATTATCTTCTGGAACTCGGGAATAGAAGCCATGTATTTATAGTGAGCTTCCAGTTCTTCTCCAGATTGTTCTTCTACAAATAGCGTATCACCCCGCTGTGCAGCTTCATAAATCCTTTTGAAAATATCTTCTGAACTTGATGTCTTAAATGGCAACTGAATACGATTTAGTCCAGACATCCAGGCAGTAGCAGATTTTTGATCCTCATCCCAGATATTAAAACCGCAACCTATTAAGTTGACATCCAACCCTGCAATTTGATCGAACATTAATATCGCAGCTTCCTGTAACTCATCACTGTGCTGCATGGCCATAGTCCTGCTCCTCACTCTTTCCAGGGCAGCTTCTATTTTTGCTTCTTTTGCCTGTGCTTCTGCTTTTTGGAGATCGAGAAAACGGGTATAAGTTTGCTCAAATACTTTTGCGAAACGTTGGAAAATGGAATGTGATTCAGGAACCGGCTTGTAGGTAATAAAAAGGAGGAATCCATGCTTAAAAAAAGCAATATGGTCAAATTGGGACTCGGGCAATTGGCCACCGGAAGCCACAATTTCCCTCAGGGCATCACCCATCACAGGAATGGTCATCAAGAATTCATAATGTGCTTTGCAATCCTCTCCAATGAATTCTTCCACATGAAAAGCTTCGCCGGCTTTACCCTTTTCGTAAAATTTAAGGAAGAAATTTTTACGTGGTGTTTTGTAAAATGGTAAAGTCCCTTCGCGGCTGCTGAACCATTCATAGTCACCGTCCGGATCGTTAGCATAAATATGAAATGCACAGCCCCAGGTCTGAATGCCCAGTGCACGAACCTGCTCATCCAGTATTTCGGAAGCTTCAGTAAGTTCATTGGAATGCTGCATCGCCATGGTTCGGGCTCGAACCCGTTCCAGAGCTGTTTCAATCTCCAGCTCTCGGTTTTTGTTTTCCAACTCTGCGGTTCGCCTTTTAATGGCATCCCTTAATTCCTGATTTTCCTTTGATACCTGTTCAAATCCTATTGTTTCACCCTCCTGTGCTTTAGAATCGGGAACGGAAAAATGCTGATAAATAAAGCGCCAGCCGTCAGGCCTTTTTCTGAGCATGGATGAAAAACGGAATTTTCCATAAAAAGTCCACTCATCTCCGAACAGCAGGTATGCGTCCGCCAATTCCGTTATGAATACAATCCCGTCGTAATATTCTGTAGTAAGTTTACTGTTTCTTTTTTGGGTTTTTCCAGCAAGTTGTTCTGCCGTATCATCAAAGAATTTGGTGGTATCCAGTTTGTTCAAAAAATCTTCTGCCTCTGTAGAACCAACAAATCGGTAGTGATCATCCAGATAATGATCATAGGTTTTTACATCACCATTCAAGTAGCTATGCCACCACTTCTCATAGATCGGCATGATTTCCGCTTCCTGTTCTTTTGTTAATTTCATGGCTTCATTCATATTGGTAATTCAATAGTGAAGGTGGTTCCCACTCCTGCCTTAGTAGATACGTTCAGCACTCCACCATGCGCCTTTATAATATCGTAGGAAATGGAAAGACCAAGTCCGGTTCCCAGTCCCGTAGGTTTGGTGGTGAAAAACGGCTGAAATATTTTCTCCCTGTTCTCTTTCGGGATCCCTTTTCCATTATCGATTACCTGAATTTTTATCACCTCTTTCTCCCGGCAGGTTTTGATATGAACCGTGGGTTCAAAACCACCACCGTCCTCTTTCTTTTTCTCATCCACGGCATAGAAAGCATTGGTCACCAGGTTTAGAACTACTCTGCCCAACTCCTGGGGAATGGCCATTATTTTTCCTGCATTTGGATCAAAATCGGTTTCCATTTTAGCATTAAAGCTTTTGTCTTTTGCCCTCAACCCGTGATAGGCCAATCTCAAATATTCATCTACAAAATTGTTGACCGTGATTTCTTCTTTCTGGCCGCTATTGCTCCTGCTGTGCTGCAGCATCCCTTTTACAATCCCATCGGCACGCTTCCCGTGATGTAATATCTTTTCAAGATTTTGGTTGACATCTCCGGCTATTTCTGCCACCAGATCATAGTTCCCCTTCTCTAATTCTTCCTTCATTTCTTCTAAAAGTTCTTTACTGACTTCAGAAAAATTATTGACGAAATTCAGCGGATTCTTGATCTCATGGGCGATGCCTGCGGTAAGTTCACCGAGGCTTGCCATTTTTTCAGATTGAATAAGCTGTGCCTGAGTCGCTTTCAGCTCTTTTATAGAGTTGTTCAAGGCCTGATTTGCCTCTTCAATAGATCTTCTTTTCTGCTCAAGTTCATCAATTGTTTCTTCCAGAAGAATGGCGGTGGTACGCTTTACCTTTTCGGTGCGCTCCAGTTTAAATTCTGAGATCGTCAGGACTTTATCGGCCTCTTTGACCAATTTTACAGCTTCTTCTTTCTCCTCTTTAGAAAGTTGAAGTTTTGACTCGATGAAATCAAGAATTGCCTGATGCTGAGGGTTCATTTTTTATTCTGATTTATGTGCTTCCATATCGATCTCTATTAATTGCCCGGGCAGGGCCAGGCCTTTAACTTCGAGCCAGGTGCCTGTGGGGAACTGTTTTTTGTAAATGGAATCTCTAAAAGTGGAAACCTCGATAAACTTTGCCATATTGGTGGTGTACACATTTTCCACCACCACATCGTCAAAAGAATAGCCGTAATGCTTTAAAATCTTTTCGAGATCGGAATAAACATTTTTCATTTGCTGCCTCATATCTCCCTCCGCTAACAGATTCCCGTCATTATCCATGCTCACGGCTCCCGAAATCTTAAGGTCATTTCCAATTTTTACGGCGTGGGAATAGCCATAGGTTTTTTCCAGTTCCGGCCGTAGCAGAAAATACTCCGGTTTTTCAGGTACTTCGGTTTTTGTGATTTCAATTGTTTCTTTCTCCATTTCCTTTGGGTTTTCTTTCTCCTTTTGATCACAACTCAGGAATGAAAAAGTCAGTAAGAAGGTTACACCAAAAAGAAGCAACAAATGTTTATTAAGGATGGTTCGTTTTTTCATGATTCTAGTTATAAAGTGCCTGAGATTTAAAGAATCAGACTTCCTCGTTTTTTTATATTTCCTTTAATGCTACCCAGCAACAGGCGCCTGAATGAACATTTTGTGCTCCTTTATAGGCTCTTCCGTATTCGCCATAGGTAAAGAAGCCAGCCATTGGTGCATTCCATAATTTGGCCAGACCTTCGTTTTCTTCGGTTACCATAGGCCCAAGAATGGGAGGCCTGCCAGCGCAGGAAAAAACCAGCAATGCATCTGCTTTGGCTTTTTGTGTTTCCTTTATCATGGCTGCTTTTTCAAGTATTTCTTCCACAATATCAAAGCCCGGAGGCTGCGCGAACCAAAAATTGGATCCCTCAGGCAATTTCATATCGGTGACCAAGGCATTTTCTTCCTCGTTTATCTCCCGTATACTTACTAAAACTGTTTCATTTTGATCCCTTTCAACGATAAATGGATATTCTACAGAAACATCTTTAAAAATGTCCAGATCATCCTGGTGATCATTTTGACCCAAATATTTCAAATACATATCTACCGCCGGCTTTCCATCTATTTCATAGAGCAGGTTAGCCTTGCTTTTAGTGACAGTTCTGCAAATACCCATGCGCTTATATCCGTTAATCGCCATTCCATTCAATTGGATTTTATCACCATCAAGAACAATTGCAGTGATTCCGGAATCGGTTTCATTTTCATTGGCAAAAACAAAAGTTCCATTCATGTTCCAGTCATCTCCGGCCATACCACCGTAATAGACCTTATCCGGCCCAAGGCTCGTTTTAAGACTGGAAACCATCCTGTGACCGTCAAAAAATTCAGCCTTTCGGTTTATAGCAGTGCTACAAAGAATTAGAGCAGGATTTTGAAACTTTTTGAGCGCTTTATTGGCTAAACTCTGAGTAGCCGATTCCATTTGATCATCGTCTATTTTTTCAAATTCCAGGCTGTACAGATCTTTGGATATCTCCATTAAAAGCATGGCTATTTCACCATCGGTTTGATGCTCATTTATAAATTCTCCGCATGAAGTTGCACCCAAAACATCAATTCCATTCTCAATTAATAAAGATGAAACCGCCTTGCGGTCCTGCTTTACTGAAATAAAAACAAAGGCCAGTGTTGGCTTGAATCCGTCCTGCAGTGAATTTTCCAAAGCCGATTTTATACTGCTTATTGAATTGCCTGAAATACTTTTAGCTTTCATCCTACTTTCTCTTTTAATGCAACGAGGCAACAGGTGTTATTATGAAATTCGTGTTTCCCGGTATGTGATTTTCCAAATTCACCATAACTAAAAAACCCTACCATGGGAGCATCCCAGACCTCTTTCACCTGGTCTATTTCTTCACTTATCAAAATTCCGAAAGACAGATTTCTACTAATACAGGAAAACATGATTAAGGCATCTGCTTCAGGTTGCTTATTCTTTTTAAGTGCCTTGCATTCTTCTACCACTATTTCAATAGCATCAAAATCTGGCGGAAGGGAGAATTTCACCCTGGATCCCTGCGGCACATTCCCAGCACAGATAAGCGACCTGTCCTGTAAATTCGCAAACATAGCCGTTCGCATCACCGGAGCTACATTTTCCCGCTCCATCTGGAGCGGATAATAAGCTCCAATCTGGGTTACTATCTCCTTGGCCTGATCAAAATTTATTTCCACTCCCAGGTATTTCATAATAGTGTCAAGAGCAGGTTTGTCATCGATGGTATACACCACATTATCTTCACTTTTCGTGATGGTCTTATTGGTTCCTATAGCCTTCCAGCCACAGGTAGCAATCCCATTTATTTCGATTTTATCGGCATCTAAAATGAAGGCGAGCAGGCCTTTATCACTCTTCTGGGTATTATTAAAAACCAGAGGCCCCTCTAGCTTTAAATCGTCGCCGGCCATTCCGCCAAAGATCACTACTTCACCTCCGGCTCCATTGGTAATTCCTTCCACGATAGCCTCTCCATCCTGGGTTAACCATCCCGACACTATGATAAATGCCGGATTGGCAAATAGTTCTTTTCCTAACCTGCCAATTTCAACTGCATTCTCCTTGGTAGATTTTTCACCGGTCTCCAGGAATTTAAGTTTGTAGAATTCGGAATTTATCTCAAGTAACAATGCGACAATACTTCCATTCCCGGTTTCGCCATCTATGAATTCTCCTGAAGTGGTAGCGCCGAAAACATCAATTTTATACTGATTAAATAAATCCACTACCGCTTGCCTGTCCTGCTGAACTGATAGAAACAACACTACCATTGTAGGTGAAAAATCATTCGAGATAACACCAGCTAATACCTGTTGCAGCTGCTTAACGGAGTTTGCTTTGATTGACCGTGCCTTCATACTTTCTCTTTTATAGCCACACAGCAGGTAGTTAGATTATGCATTTCCAGATTTCCTCCCGTAGCCCTGGCAAGTTCTGCATTGCTAAACATCCCCACCATAGGGACGTTCCAGACTTCTTTTATTCCTTCAATTTCCTGAGGCATTAATGGCCCAAGGGAAATTAACCTGCCCCCACAGCTAAAAACGATTACCGCATCGGCTTCGGGCATTTCGGTTTCCTTTAAATTTTCAACCTCTTTTACCACTTTTTCCATTACATCAAAATCCGGCGGTAACGAGAATCTAACTTTAGATCCCTGTGGTACAGAGCCACTGGTAAAAAAAGAATGATCATTCCAGTCTACCACCAGGCCCGGACGCATTACGGGATCGCCCTGCGGACGTTGTAATTGCAGCGGGAAATTACCCGCCAATTCCATTAAAAGGTCTTTATTCTCAGGAGTCACATTTTCGAGTCCGCCATACTTTGTAGTTATGTCAAGTGCCGGAATATTATCTATGGTATAAACATGGTTCCCTTCACTTTTAGTAACTGTTTTTTCTGTGCCCACGGCTTTCCAGCCGCAGGTGGCAATACCTTTGATCTCTATTTTTTCTTCATCGAGAACCAGGCAAACAAGACCATTATTGCTTTCAAAATTATTTGTAAAAACGATGGTTTCGCTAAAAGAAAAGTCATCGCCGGCAGCACCTCCAAAAGCATTTAAATTTTTATCTATCACCGCTTCCAGTCCGCGAAGTATCAGTTCACCATCAGTAGCGGCATTACTTATCCCTAATAAAAAGGCCGGATGATCGAATCGCTTTTTGGATTTTTCAGCTACTTTTTCAGCTATTTTCTTAAAATTTCTGTTTTCGAATTCTTCGGAATAAATCTGAAAGTAATCAGGCTTTATATCCAGCAGAAGAATTGCTGCCGATGAGGTATTTAGATTTTCATCTATAAACTCACCATTTGTGGTAAGCCCGAAGACGGCTATATCCTTTACATCAAAAAGTTTATTAATGGCTGAAAAGTCCATACTCTTTGAAATAAAAATAATAGCCAGAGTAGGTTGAAAGTCATTGTTAACTAACTGATTGAGTTTGTCTTCCACTTCGGTTATAGCGGAGCCCCTGATAGATTTTGCCTTCATTCTTTAGATGGGTATGATATGGGTAATCTCAGGTCACCTGAGAAAACAGCTTATCGATTTTTTAATTTTTAACAATAATAGACTCCGGGGAAAGTCTGGGTAATACTATTGGCAGGGTACAATAATCTTCATCTAAAAAACAATGTTTTTATTAAGATGATAAGGGTCGGTGGGGGCGGAATAAAGGCTTTTCAAATAGAAGCTTTTAACTAATTTAGTGAAATTTAAAGAAACTTAACAAGAATTATTTTACTGTGCTTAAGATTGTTAGACGAAATACCAGATAGGTAGATTAAAGTGCATTTTTTTAAGTTTTTCAGAAAAAATCTCCCTGATAGTCGTTAATGATCAAAGAGAATTCTCAATTTTTCAGCGGCGTAAACTCCATGGTATTTTTCTCAATATCGATTTGAATGTGATAATTGCCTTTTTTCACCGGGATATCGCCGCCTTTGAAAACCAAAGATTTTGGATCGCTTTCACCCTTTCCCCAATCGAGAAGCCATTCATCATCAGCCCTGAATTTTATGACTCCATCCACGAGTTCCTGATCGATCTCCCAGATATTCTCATTTTCAGGATTTACCCGTTTCATTTCAAGTCCCGAAGCCCATTGGCCGTTGGGTAGCCCTGTGCCTATGATCTCCATTTTTGGAAGTGAATAATCGGTTTTAGGATCGTATTGCTCAACATAGTTCAGGAAAGATTCGGCCGAAAAACCCACCGTTGAAGTATAATTTAAAATATTCTCTTTAATAGATTTAATCGTCATTAAATCGGCAATAAAAGAGGGGGCCTTCACCAGGGTACGGACCTGTGACAATTGTTGAGGGGTATACTCATTCTCACTTCCCTTTTTTATAAATTCTTCGTAGCCAGTCCCAGCATAATATATCTGTATTGGCACATTATATTCTCTTAAATGAAACACCATCACATTATTCATGTTAATTGCTTTAATACGGTCCTCAATATCGTTCCATCCAAAAGCGATAGAGCGCAGAGCCCTTGCCATCTGATTTCTTTTATCATCGCCTGGCACAAATTCCAGATATTCTGCTTTCCAGGTATTATCCTTGACGTCTAAACCATACTGATCAAAAAGCTGAATCATCGCCGGCAGACGTCTTAATGGAATTTCTTCAGACTTATTTAGAACACTGTCAATTCTTATTAGCTGAAAGGTGAGTTTATCTTTTAAAGCACTTTCATAATAGGCAGTTGACTTGATCTCACCATAAAGTTCACGTAAACCAAACATAAAGCGTTGATCCTGCTTTCGCTTTTCATTCCAGTTATTCACCTGCAGGGCGATCAAGATCCCGATGACCACTAGAATAATTTCACCAATCGCATATAGCAGATAGCTTTTTACCTTATTCTGTTTCAAAAGAAATCGTCTTATATTTTTGAAAATAACAGGCATAAGTTATTTTAATTTCTCTTGTGATTATCCAATTCTCTTTCTAAATCCAGGATAATTTCCATCGTCTTTTCTTTCAGAGGCAGATGTACTTCTTTTCTGCCCACTTCCCTGTTGATCTCTATGTCTCCAATAAGACCTTCGACGCCATCGATATCCTTTAACTGACTGATGTATTTTTCCTCACCTGGAAACTTCTTATAATTGGTGTTTCCTGCTGTATCTATATTTTGCCTGATAATTTCATTCCTTAATCGCCAATTCATGAGCTCATTGGTCTTTTTCCTATATTCTAAATGAAAGGTACTCCATTCATCCTCCAGCTGCTCGGCACTGGCAACCCGAACATAAAAATCACCGATCTTTTTTAGAATTTCTTTATTCGAAATCAGGTTGATATTCCCGGTATTGTTCAATTCATTCCAGGCACCGGCTACATATTTGTTATGAGGAATGAACCATAGCTGATTAACCGCATAGAACCATCTCGCCGATTCCTCCGGGGTTAACTTATCGTAAAAACTTTTTAGTACCACGTCGGCATTTGCTTTTTGAATGTCACAAAACCGAACATTCTGATCGGCGATCAATTTATTATTTCGAAAATCGTCTTCGAGCCGCTGCAGATAATAAATTTCGCTATTTGTCTTTTTTCTTTCTTCATTCCAGTTATTCACCTGCAGGGCGATCAAGATCCCGATGACCACTAGAATAATTTCACCAATCGCATATAGCAGATAGCTTTTTACCTTATTCTGTTTCAAAAGAAACCGCCTGATATTTTTAAAGATGACCGGCATAAATTTCTTATTTTATAGTTTCTAATTTCTCAATGAGATCCTTTGCGGCAACATCCATATCTCTAAAGCTCTCATTTACATTGTAAAAGATAGTTCTCATATTGTCTACAGCGGCAAAAACTTCAGGTTTTTTTATAAATTCCCGGTATTCAGAATCTGAAAGTTTATAGGCATCAGGCTCAATTTTGCGGGTTCCGTTTCTTGACCTGTATTCTCCCGCGAGGGCGACGATATTGCCAATTTCCTTTCGTAATTCCCAGATAGAACCCTGGTAAAATATTTGTCCGCTCAAAGTCGCTTCCGCTTCATATCTTTCATAGGAAGTGAGAAAATCTGACATACTATTATAAAATCCCTTGTCTTCCATGAGCCCTATACTTCCTGAAGAAACTGCCTGTTCATAGGTGGTTAGAACAGGTTGATAATAAGCAAAATCAAAAATTCCCGACAAGTAATATTTCAGACTATCGATTGAAACCGAATTTGTATCAAGGTAAGAGACACTTAAAAATTTAGAACTCAGATCGATGGAATTATCGTTTTTAGCTTTCATTTTCTTTAGCCTCTGCCGAGACGTTTTTAGATCAGAAATCAGGGAATTGATAAGCTCTGTTCGTTCAAGACTTAGTTTTCGCTGTTCGTTCCAGTTATTTACCTGCAGGGCGATCAAGATCCCGATCACCACCAGGATGATTTCACCAATTGCATATTTCAGATAGTTGATGGTTTTGCCTTGTGTTAAAAGTTTTTTACGGATTTTATTGAAGAATTTTGCCACAGCTTATTTAATTTTTTGATAAATGCTTTTTGATTAGCCTTAGAATTTTAGCCTGGTGTGCTTTTAGGTCTATAGCAATAAGTTCAAGCAGCTCCTCATTTACCCTTCTTAGTTCTGCCAGGTTTTCAAGTATGGGATCTGATAAGATTTTTTCCTGATTTGTTGAAAACCTGCTGGGCCCTGTATTGCCCAGTCCAATGTCAATCATTGAATTTCTAAAATGAAGCTGCTTGGCCGTATAAGGTAAAATCTGGTTTTGGTAAAGGTTGTAAATAATAGTAGATCCAAACTGATAATTTTCTAATTTTTCTGGCCACTTGCTTAGTAAAAGAGCTAAACTGTCATTTGAAATAATTGAAATTTTCCCGCTACTTATCAGGGTAGTAATAGTTGCTGTATTAGGCTTATAAAAGACCATATGAGAAATATCTGAAATATATTTATTTAAGGAATCTTCAGGTATTTTTTCAGGATCAGGTCTAATGGCTGTTAGTAATTTTCGAAGCGAGCCGTCGATGCTTTGGTGTTCTTTAATTCTATCTGTGAGCTGATTTTGGTTATCCTGGAAATCAATTTCAAGTTGATTCAGCAACTTTTTTTCTTCAATTTTTGTTTTTCGGTCTTCATTCCAGTTATTGACTTGCAGGGCGATCAAAATACCAATCACCACAAGAATAATTTCACCAATGGCATAAAGCAAATAGCCTTTTACTTTATTCTGTTTCAAAAGAAACCGCCTGATATTTTTGAAAATCCTAGGCATTGCGCTTTGATTTTACTTTTCGAACCCGTTTATCAAGTATCTTCATACTTATAAAAATCAAGGAGAGTATGATAAGAAGTACTACGAACCCTATAATCTCATATCTCTGTAAGTTGGACAGGAAATATAGAATAATAATTGCCGATAAAACCGGAACTGTTATTCCACCGGGAATGGTATATTCTTTAGGGGAAGATTTTTTTATTTTTCTGAGTCGAATCACGGCTAAGGAAACACCCAGATATGTTAGAAGAACACATGCCGAAGCAATTGAGACCAATACCTTAAAACCGCCAAAAATTGCAATAAAGAAACCGGTCAATGAATAGAAAAAAATTGCCAGATATGGGGTTAAAAATCGGGGATGTATCCTGGCGAAAAGGCCTGTAGGGATTACCCTGTCTTTCGAAACGGCAAACAGAACCCGGGGATTATTGAGAATTTCTCCGCTTAACATTCCGGTCATTGATATAGCCGCGCCAATAAAAAGCAAACCAAAACCAACCGGTCCAAAAACCACCCTGGCGGTTTCTGCCAATGGAGCTTCCTGAAAATTTTGCAGTTGATTGCCTAAAACTCCCTGTGTCACTGTTTGGATGAGCATGTAAATAACTATGACACCTGAGATTCCAATAAAAATTGCCCTGGGAATATTTTTTTTAGGTTTTTTGATCTCCCCTCCCACACTCAATCCCACATCCCCGCCCTGAAAGGCGAAGAAAAGTAGAAGTGAGGTTTCTCCCAGTTGTTTAAGAGTTGGAAAACCATCCCAGGCCAGATTGGAAAAAGCCACATCTTTCCATCCCAGGCATATAAGTATTAAAAGTGGAATAAGCTTTCCTATGGTAAGAAGTTTTACCAGACCTATACCCTGTTTAATACCCACGATATTTATAAAAGAGAGCGTACCGAAAATAAGGAACAGGAAAATGATTCTCCACAGCGTTTCCTTCAAAAATGGAAAAAGACCCGCCGCAATATCTACCAGAGCATTAGAGACGGAAGCATCGGCTAGAACACCTCCTAAGAGGTAAAAAATCGCGGTCAGAAAAGCGGGAAATGGGCCAAAAGCTTCTTCAACGTAGGCATATCCTCCACCAGATCTCGGAACTTTGCTTCCCGCCTCAGCAAAACACAACATAATAAGTGCTATAAGTATTCCGCAGAAAAGATAGGCCACCAGACTGTTCGCCCCCATATTCTCAGCGACCAGTGCCGGAATTACAAAAATTCCCGCCCCGATAATTATATTAACGATATTGGCGGAAAGTCCCCAAACCCCGATACTCCGAACTAACCCTTCGCCTTTTATTTTCATTTGTTATATATAAGAAGATTAATAATTACTAAATCACTGCTACCTGTTTTTTATTTTGATAATCAATTCATCTAACTTTTTTTGTCTTGCCATTATCTTCCCGATATTTAATACCTAAAGACACGACTACTTTATTTTGTATACATACTTACCAAAATGTTGTCCCTAAAGGGACAGGGTTCTAAAACCCCGATGACCACCAGGACGATTTCGCCTATGGCATATTTAATATACTTTGAAGTTTTACCCTCTGCAAGCAGGTTTTGGCGGATATTTCTAAAGAGTTTTATCATTCCTGAATCATGGTTTTCCGGTTCGTATGTTTGATAATATCGTTAATAATGATTTCGAGTTTATCAAGTTTCAACAGGTAGTTGGCAACTCCCCAGGCCTGGTTGTCCATATGGTTTTCAAATTCAACTTCCTGAAATAGAAGATGGTTTCGCGGCCCGAATTTCGAAAGGGAATTTTCTTTCAGAATACCGTAATGGTCGGTATTTTTCATGGAGCCGTTTTTTGCTATATAAGGCAATGTCATGGTCTGGCTCATTTCGTCCATGGTTGCATATCCCTCTTCTTCTTCCTCCATGGCGCTGCCCCATTCAAAGATGAGCATACGCAACGAATCAGATGAAATGAGGTTGAGCTTACCTGAAGAGATCAAATCTGATATCACCGACTCACTGGGACTATAATCTCTGTAATCCAGCGTTAGATAGATGAGACTGTCGGGGTTATGTTTAAGAACAGTTGCTTCCGGCTCACCAATCAGATCCATGACCTTTTTTGTGGCCCTGAGAATCGAACGGTGGTAATTAATTGTGGAATCGAGTTTCACCTTATTCTTTTGAAACTCCTGATGAAGATCACGGAGAATTGCAGTTTCTTTAATTTTGTTGGTGCGATTTTCATTCCAGGTATTAATTTGCAACGCAATCAAAATCCCGATAACCACAAGAATAATTTCGCCTATGGCGTACTTAAGATAACGTAAAGAATTCCCTTCAGTTAAGAGCTTTCGACGGATATTTCTAAAGAGTTTTATCATAAACTTATTTCGTTTTGTTTCTGGAACCTAATTCTAATTTTTATTTTCAGAGCTGTTTATCCGTCTTAAAATCTCTTCCGTTTTTTTCTCAATAGTTTTCAACTGATTAATGGCATACATATCAGTAATATATCTAATAGAAATGAGTGCATTCAGAAACCTGCCCAGTTCTTCAAATTGAGCTTCGTCCCAAATGGCATTGGCTAATATTGAATTCGGATTAATATTACCATAGTCTCCTAGCGGATACATCCGTTCATAGGATATAACCTGATTTACATAGGCTCCAACATTCAATTCGGTTCGGGAAACATTTTCCTGATGCAAGGCATTAAGCTGAAGTATTTCATCTTGCATCCACTTATCCAGAATATTTAAATCTCCGGAAGACAATAAGCTTTTAAAGGTGTTATCGTTAAAGGCGACAGCTACATTAATTTTCGGGTTATACTCGAACCTCGCTATTTGAATTAGAGTATCAATGGTAACCCCGCTGGAAGACATTCGCTTTATAAAACCCACAACCTCTGTAGTATCGTGCTGCAGAGAATTTAGGGTTTTATGGATCACGAGGGTATCCATTTTCAAATCGGTAACCAGCGATTGCATGATCAAATCTTTTTCAATATTCTGCTTCCGACCTTCATTCCAGTTATTTACCTGTAGAGCAATCAAAATCCCGATGACTACAAGAAAGATCTCGCCAACGGCATAGAGAACATAGTTTCTAACTTTGTTCTGTTCGACGAGTTTTTGGCGGATATTTCTAAAGACTTTGATCATATTTAAGCAGGTCTTTTTTGTTTAGGATTAATCTTTTAAAAATTGAATATTCCGCACGTAAAAGGTCATGCCTTTGAGGTCCTGAACTACAAAACCTGCCAGCTGGTGCAAGTTTTTTAAATTAGCTGTTGGAAAATTTTTACGTAAATCGAACGTGTAGGTTTGCCATTTTGTGGATAAGGTGATGTCTGCCCTGGATTCGGTACCATCGTCAGGGTCGAATTTATCTTTTAAGGCCAATTGTAATTTTTCTCCTCCTTTATCACCTTTTAATTCAACAGATATTTTCTTGAAGTCTCTAAAATCTTTGCTGGCGCGAAGATTCCGGCCCAGGGAATCTACTACAAACATGCCAGCGGCCCATTGAAGATCGGGTTGGATTGTAAACTCTAAATAATCTTCATTGCCTTCAAATTTTAACTGATCAAATCCATTATTGGAATTTGTAAAAACTGCAATAGATTTTGGAACGATACCATTCATGACAACCGCTTCTTTTCCTACATCAGTAAAATCTGTTTTATAAAGCATTACTGAACGCATAGTCTGACGGGAGGCTTGTAATTGCTGGGTTTCAATAAGAGACATAATACTTTTACCAATAAAATTCAATTCTAATTTAGACGGCAAAAAATAATTAAAGCTGTGGTTTACCACAGCAGCATCATAGGTTGGCGCATTTATCATTTTTTGATATTTATCTTTAATTTCCATAAAAACGGTAGAGTCTCTTTCCGCTAGATACATTTCTTCATAAGAGAATCCCCAATCCGTTTTATTATTTTCCATTAAGATATCGGTTAAAAAAGCTTTGTCATTTTCTCGCTGATCTTTAATTTGCTTTGCCAGATCATAATAAAAAAATAGCAAGGTTTCCATATCGGTATTCTGCAATTTTCCCATATATCCCGTTGTTTTTAATGTTTCAAACCCAGATGTATTTGGTTCAAAGGTCTGTAAGCCAAATAAAGTATTTATATGATCTTGAGTGTTTTTATAATCGGTAAGCGTAAAATGGGGTTTCGACCGAAGTCTCCAAAACCTTGGCGTATTATTAGCAAGCTGATCAAGTACAAAATTTAAATCTGATGCCTGGTCTAAATCGTTTTGAATGTTAACGCTAATATTGTTTAAATAACCCCAAAGCACATTATTTTCAATACGTTTTTGGTTCCAGTTATTAATTTGCAAAGCGATCAAAATTCCTATGACAACCAAAATAATTTCTCCTATTGCATAGCGGAAATAGGCAGGAATTTTATTTTCAGCTGCAAGTTTTTTACGGATGGTGCGGAAGAACTTAACCATGTTTTAGATTTTATGCCCACGCCCGCCCCTGCCCCTAAAGGATTGTCAGCGCGCAGTTTTGAGTTTATTAATTCAATCGATTTTTCAAATTCAAGTAAGATTTCTTCATTGGTAAATCTGTATTCTGTTATACCGACACTTTTTAGATACTCTGTCTTTTGTGAGTCTTTTATTTTTTGTTCTTTTTTGAGGTGATAGCCGCCATCAACTTCTACGGATAATCTGAGTTTATGACAGTAAAAATCCAGTATATATCCAGCAATGGGATGCTGTCTTCTAAATTTATAACCTAATGGTTTGGTCTTCAAATAATTACATAATTTTATTTTAGGTTCAGTCATATTCTCACGAAGCCTTGCAGCATTTCTATAAACTCCTGGTGTTGCGCCATCGTGTATTCCTGATATTTTTAGAGGATCATTTTTCATCATTCGCAATATTTTATAGGTGAGTGCTCCCCCCTTTAGGTGCTGGGGGGCAGAGTTGAGCAAGGTTTTCGGGAATCAAAATCCAAATCACTACCAGCACAATTTCACCAATGCCATATTTTAAATAACTGATGGTTTTCCCTTTAGTGAGCAGGCTTTTTCTAATATTTCGGAAGAGTTTGGTCATATTCATCGAGTCTCTATAAGCTTTAAAATGTTTCCGAAAGCATCGGGCACCACAATGATTTTAAAAGGTCTAAATTTCATTTTAATTAATCCTTGGTTACATTGGGAGCTACGAGGGTTTCCCCTAAAATCACAAAACTATCTACTCTTTCCCTGTGTTTACTGAAATTGATAAATTGAATAAGCACTACCATAAGTACAGGCATAATGGCGATAAAAAGAAAGACTCCTTCCCAGCTGAAATTCTCCTTCAACACACCCAATAATGCAGCGCCTGAGGACCTTCCCATATTATTAAGTGCCATATAAAGAGTGAATTGTGTGGCGGCTACGGTTTTCCAGCAAAGGTGCATAGCCGATGCAAATACCGCGATACACAAAAAAGTGTAGAGCGTATAATACAACAATAAAAAAGCATAGATCACGCTATTAAACCGCCAAAGATTTGGCATAAAAGCAAAGGCTGTTATAAGAACGGCCAGGATGCCCAAATAAAGGCTCAGCATTTTTATTTTTCCAAAGTAGTCTACCAGAAATCCTCCTACGAACATTCCCAATATGCCACCAATAACCGTGGTAATAGAGAAAATTTGCGAAAATGAAGTATTTGTCCAACCCAATTCCTGTATGGTGAAAATCGGGAAAAGGGTATCTATAAGCCCATACATATTACCAACGGCAAAGCTTCCAATCCCAAAGACGACACTAGATTTCAGGCTTACCACTTTGTAAAAACTTTTAAAAATTAATTTCCAGCTTCTTAACTGGGTATTTTTAGAGTCTGGTGAAGCCTGGCCAGAGGTCCATGGCATAGCTTTTTCACCCGCCCTTTCCTTAAAATAAATAGGAAAGATCATTATACATGCAACCGCGACAGAAAGTGAGGAAACCGCCAGTGAAAAACCCAGGCTGTTGATAAGCCAGGTGCCAATTACCAGCGATAAGGAAGTGCCTATGATTTTGGATCCCCACATCAATCCATTTGCCCTGGCCTGTTCGTTTACGGGGATGACATCTACAGCCATACCGTCGGTAGCCACATCCTGGAAAGCTCCAAAGAAACTGATAAAAAAGCCAGCGATCATCAGCCCGGTGAGGTTATTTAAAGGGTCGGGGATCAGCCCGATATTTAAAAAACTCAATATGAGCCCAAGCTGACCAAAGATCACCCAGGGCCGCTTTCGTCCCATGGCCAATAGCGTGAAACGGTCCATCATCGGTGCGATTAAGATCTTGAAACTCCAGGGAATCCCAATTACACCCACGAATGCAGCTATCTCCAGGGCCGATTTACCGTTCATTGCCAGCCAGGCCGGAATGGCAAAAAAGGTCATGCCTTCGGGTATTCCCTGCGCCAGATAGAGGGCAGAGAAAGTAACATAACGCGTTAAGGCATTATCGGCTAAATTCCTGCTAAACCTTATTTTAAGATCTATCGTTCCTTTTGCCATGACTTATATTTTCCAAATTCTTATTTAAAATCGATGATTGCATGCAAGCTTGAAAGGCCATTTTAGAGGTATCTTCTATTATTGCGAATTACCTTTGATTAAAGGCATTCCACAACTCCTAACCGGCCTGGCCGTCGCCATCTATATCTTTGTGCAGATGCTTTTCCAGGGCCACCAGTGTTTTCTTTAGCACTTCTTTTGTTTCGGCTAGTTCAGTTTCAACTTTGCTTAACCGCTCTTCCATGGTATCAGCCTGTTTTTGCTGCTCGTCTAATTTGCTTTCCTGCATTAAGTCCCAAAATATTCCCATAATATTTGATTTTAATTTGTACTATTTTAAAAGTTCATTGTCCATTCTTCAAAGCCGCTAAAGTCAACTTTGTTTCCAGTACCTCCGGGTCCGGTATTGGTTCCTTTGAAAGTCCAATAATATCTGTAGGTATTTTTCTGCACTGTTAAACTATCCATCGTTAATCTGATATCTGGGAAAGCCTCCATATAGGATTGAGCGGTTGCTGCTATTTGTTTTCTCCCAACAGCTGGTTTTCCGTTGTTTACGGTCAGGGTTCCATCTTCGCCCATTGGCGCCCATAAAAATCTCCACAAATTAGCTGATATGCCTATCGCGGTAATTCCTGCTGCCTGGCCTACTCTAATACCATGTTGTACCAGAATATAGGGCAGGGTTACCGATACAAACCCAAAACTAATTCCTTCCGGTGCAGACAGGAAAAGAAAATTAAAAGGAGATGCTATGCCTTTTTGAACGCTCACCTATTTTTTGGTATTAGTTTCGGCTATTGTTTTAGTATCTACATATTGTTGAAATCCGGTTATCTTGCCATTATTCAGCGTCCATAAATGTGCGGCCTGAACATTATATTTTTCCCCATCTTTCCATTTACCGTCATAACGCAAAGTCGCCAAAACCTGGTTGTTATGCATTTCGTGCAATTGCACGTCTTCCAGTTTGAAATATTCATGTTCTGCCCCTATCCTGGCGAAAACACCGTTTAAGACCGCATCTGGACCTATATAAGGATTGCCTGCAGCATATTTGTTTCCTTCGGCTTCATTCCATACTATGTCGGGATCCATTCTCTGCAGAACACCGGGAATATCGCCTGCCTGAAAAGACTTATAAAGATTAGCGATCACTTCCATATTCCCGGGATCTGAAACCAAACCCAATTGCTGCATGAACGCCATATTATCCATAAAATCCTGCTCCTGGGCGATCCTTCCGTTTTTCATTTTGACCAGGGTTACGCCCTCAACATCTACAAGATTTCCGGTGGGAGGAATTCCGAAGAAATCGCCTGTATGTTTTCCATTAAAGCGCCAGTGCTTTACAATTTTATTTCCCTGGCCAAAAACGTCGATAATATCAAAAGTGATATCGGAAAATCCGGTAAGGAAATTCTGGTAATAGGCCTTAAAATCTGCGATCCCTACAATATTTTCGGGACTTGTAAGCATAACCACATTTTCATCAAAATTTTGGTTATTGATCTGATCGATCTGTCTTTTATTAATAATATTATCCCAGGTTGCAGTATACATTTCAATATTTTTCTCAACCTGATTTTGAGCAGAAATAGCCGGAGTACTTCCCAGTATAAAAACCAGTATTAAAAAGGGTATCTTCATTTTTTAGTTAGTTTAAATGAAATTATAGACCGGACCTGAAAGGCCCGGTATTTATATAAGGATTACTAATTATTTTCAAGAATTACATTCGTTCGGCCATTGCTTTAGAAAAATCACCGTAGATAAATTGTCTCACAATTTTGCCATTTTTGTTAAATGCGTCAAACATCACCATGGGAACCTTGAAAACTTCTCCTGTTTTTTTGGACTTTGCTGACCAGTTCCACCAGGACTGCACATATTCAACATCACCTTGCTCATAGTGTAGATAATCAGGATAACCAACCGCCTCCAGAGAAATATCGGTTAAATAATTCTCGTCATTTGTCCATCTTTCAATGGCATCGTTCATGGGTGCGAATTTTTCCATTCCGGATTGCCAGTACATTGCTGAATCGGCATAATACTTTTTAAGGGATTTAAAATCCTTACTAGTGTAATCTTTGACCGCATTGTTCACCACTTCTATATAAGGGTGCTTAATGTAAATGGTTCCGTTGGTTTCTTTCTGGGCAAATGCAGTTATTCCAAATAGAAATAACACTGCTGTGATCATGATTTTTTTCATTTTCTTGGTTTTTGGTTTATATTAATTATTAGTGTTTAGAAATTCACTCTTTATTCTTCAACTGCCTGCAGTATTCATAACTGTTAAAACTACCTGTTATCTTTTTGATGAAGGCTTTCTACCAAAAGTCCATAGTTCAACAAGGGTTAAGTTTCACTAGTTTCATCGCCTGTTCTTTGGGGATTTATCTTCAAAAAATCCCTTCAAATGAAGACACAGGCTTTTTCCAAAAATGAAATGCCTGTTAATGCAAAATGTACAGTATGGCCTTACCATACTGTACATTCGTTTATACTATTGCCTTTCAGCGACCTTAACGTTCCCGCTAATTCCGCTCAATTCTGGATGAAAGATCCATACTTCACTTTCACCACCATCGGTAAGATCATACCAGTCTTTTAAGAACTGGTCCCAACTTCCGGCACCATACATGTCGTCATATTTTTTTGAAATACTATTGTCCTCGCCCAGCCATGCAGATTTATCAAAAAAGGAAATGACTGCCAGGTCGCGACCTTCTTTGGAACTTCCAAATTCATTGGTATAGATACCATAAGTTTCATTAGGCGACTTTTCAGCGTAAGCTTTATTAATTTTTTCAATTAATTTCATAGCATCCTTTGCTTTACCCCTCTTAATGTCATAGTAGTCTACAAGCATATTTTTTATGGTAAAATCTTTTGGAAACCTGGAAAGTTCATTATGAAAGCGCCAGTAGCTCTGCTTACCACTTTCGGGCGTCATATAGGCTGCTACATTTAAATTCCAATCGGTATCATGCCCCGCTGCCTGAGCAGGTCTGTTATCTAAAGAGCTCCAGGGGAATGGTCCCATGGTCCAAACATAACTTCCGGTATTAGGACCGTTAGAAATCCAGTACATCCGAACCCCATAAGGACCCTCACTATGGTATTTTTTATTATGTGCCGCTATACCTTTCTCGAACTGTGCAATTTGAGTTGGATTGGGTGTTAATAATGCGTTTTCGAATACCATGTATTCGGCATTATCTTGTGATAGCATCAATAAAGGCGCTAACAGCAATAAAAAAACAGTTTTTTTCATAATTGTTGGTTTGTGCTCGCCTATGGCGAACGAGTTAGTATTGATTAATTTTAGTATCAATAAGCAGCAGATGTCTTTTCAACAGGTCTGCACTTCCTATTCAAATTTTTGTAGGGCAAATTGTGGATTTGGGGTAATACTGCGCATTTTCAGTCGCTGCAGATATCAATCTAAACCCCGGTAGGTGCGAAGGTTAGGCGGTTTTTTAGCCGGCAGTTATTCTTTAACGGCTATTTCTTCAGTAGTATTTTGTTCGGCTTCAAGCAGGGCTTGTATATCAGGCACAATTTCCGAATTATCCCAGTATCCAAACTCTTTGACGATTTTCCCGTCAACAAACTGGGCACTAATATGGGCGGGTATCGTATAAGTTTTATTATTTGCTTTCAGTGTCCCTTTCCAGATTCCCCAAAAGTTAACCCAGGTATTTCCCTTATCACTAACGGTCATTTCATATTCAGAATCATCATCAACATAATCCCAATCCTTAAAAAGAACAGCATCGGCTTTATTTTCTGCAATCAATTCAGCCAGGCTTTGCCCATTTTCTTCGGTTACATTGTTCATTATTTTAGCTGAGTCGGCATAATAGTTGGCCAACTCCTGCCAATCTTTATTCTCATAAGCGGCGATCACCTTTTTATAGGTGTCGATTTCAGGAGATTGTTCGGTATAGCGCTTTTCCTGCTGATTGCATGAAACAAAAAGGACAATACCAAGGCCTAAGAGATAAAACTTTTTCATTAATGATGGTTAAGGCTTAGGAAATAAAAGTAGTATGTTAAAATCGTCAAATCTTGTACAAATGCGACATTTTTAATTTTCTGAATTTCAGAAGCTTAAACCCCTAATTAAAATTATCTGGAAAGCAAATAATAGATAAAGTTCATGTCGAGGAGCACCATACTATTAGGTGATACCTTTAAATACTTTTTTATATATCTTGACATATGAGCCTGATCATAATACCCGGCCTGATCGGCCAGCTCTGTCCAGGTGATACCGGGATTTTGTTGAAGTTGGTTTATAAGACACTTAAACCTGTAGATCTGGCAATAAACTTTGGGTGATAAACCCAGCATTTTGGTAAAATGCCTCTCCAATGTTTTTCTCTGGTAATGACATTCATTTTCAATATCTGCCACGCTAATATCTCCTTTATTTATATGAATATATTCCACCACATCTTTCATTTTCCTTACCGGAAATTTCCGGGTTATTTGATCTTTGAAAAAACTATTCAGGATTTGAATTTGATCCTCATTCCTGTCACTCTGCTTTAAAGATGAGATAAGGGCTTCTGCTCTGTTTGCTTCTAAAAATTCATACAATGATTGGGAAGTATTGGTCAAAGCGGCCATATCATTTCCGAATAACTGATACATTCCCAAAGGCTGGAAAAATACCATAATAGATTTAATATGCCCAATTAATTCGCCATAGACAGGATAGGTTACCTGTCCCGTAGCAACCTCATTAGTAGAAAAAAAATAATCTTCCCTTAACTTCGAAACGATCTGTCCGGTAGAATTAGTGGTATTGATTATAAAGCCGCTCATGGCTAAGGGAGGAGAAAAATAGGGTTCACTCCTTCCTCCCGGTATTTCCAGGATCCCATAACTGGCAATAACTTCACGAAGTTCGGGTGGCGGTAAAAAGATAGTAGGCTCGGTCATGTAGGGATGTTTTGTAGGGAAATTTGAAATCATTAAAAAGAAAGCCGGAAAAAATCACTCTTTTTCCGGCTTTCAGAAAGTATTATACCGCCAGCTCTTTTTCTCCCCTGTGCATAAGAGCCAGTGAGAAGAAAATAGGTATGGCGATAAATGTTAGAAAAACATAATCATTTCCAGGTAGAATGGTCCCGGGTGAAAAAGTAGAAATTGTAAAGTAAATAAGGATTGGAAGCAAGCCAATTACGGCACCAATTAACATAAGATCCAAACCACTGGCTTTTCTTTCCTCAGCGTTGGAATTTAAAAATTTGCTTATGAGCGTTACCAGGGAAAGTCCGAAGTAAAAAATAATCACAGCACCTACAAAATACCGCACGAGCATATTTAAACTCTCGGTACTCTCGGGAAGTGTGAATTCCAGGATCCAGAAAAGCAAGGCTGCCAGAGCGGCGGGCAGGTAAAGAAGCTTTAAATTATACCTGCTTTTAGGCGGATAATTAAGCATATAATTTGCCAGGGCTCCAAAAGAGAACAACACAATAGAAATTGAAATGCTTCTAATTAACTGGTTAGCGATGCCCGGCGCTATATAAGGTCCCTCAAAAAAGACAAACCCAAAGCAAAGCATAAAAATTGCGAAAGTCCAGCTTAGACCTGTTTTTCTTCTATAATGCATAAAAACACCCAGCACAATAAAAATAACCCCTATTAAAAAACCCAGGATATTTAGGGTATTTTGTTTATCGGGTAAGGCTGCATAAGTGAGATCCAATTTCATTTCTTCACCATTTCTTGTGATCACATATTCTTTAGATTCACCTATTTTAGGCCGGGGCTGCATGCTTTGAGCTTTTGTATTGGCAACTGCAATTCCGCCCGTACTCATTATCACATCACCTTTTTTTAAGCCTGCGGCCTCAGCAGGACTTCCTTTTTCCACCTGTACTATGGTGTTGTTACCATCGGTAGAATAACCAGAATAGGTAAAGTTCTTCTGGTCGAGGACTCCAAGGATTCCCCACGCGATAAAAAGGATGCCTACTCCCAGCAGGACACCCACATGATCTTTTGGTTGATTTTCCATTTTTTTATTGGCTTTTGTTAATATTTGAAAATGGCGTACGCCTGTAATCTAAAGCTGAATTGGCTCGGTTCAGGAGCCTAATGGATAGGTTTGGAGGGGAATAACCCTAGCAATTTAAATAAATTTTTGGAAATATTTAACTTTAAATCAGTCAATTGGCGGCATATCTGAAATAAATCTTAAAAATCGGGCTGACCATTGTAAAAAAAGAAGATTTCCAAATTGGTTAATCTTTGAGTAATTCAGAATTTATTTCAGAACTATCCTCCAATCAATACCTTCCAATTATTTTTCAGAATTAGCCTGCGAAATTTCTATTTTTGTCGCATGAAAAAGAGAAAATTGCTCAACAGCGAACTCGACCGAAAAAGTATTTCGGAATTTCACCAGGCTGAAAAAACGCCTTTAATTGTTATTCTTGATAATGTAAGAAGCCTCAATAATATAGGTTCGGTTTTTCGCACTTCCGACGCATTTCTTATCAAAAAGATCTATTTATGCGGGATCACGGCCTGCCCTCCTCATAAAGACATTCGCAAAACCGCTCTTGGAGCGACAGAAAGCGTACACTGGGAATACCGGGAAAAAACCATCGAACTTGTAAAAGAGCTGCAGGCAGAGGGAACTAAGGTCTACGCTATCGAACAGGCCGAAGGTGCTGAAATGCTTAATGATTTCCAACCGGAACCGGGCATAAATGCCGTTGTCTTTGGCAACGAAGTGAAGGGTGTGCAGCAGGAGGTGGTTAGTGCCAGCGACGGAGTGATAGAAATCCCCCAACTAGGAAGCAAGCATTCTTTGAATATTTCGGTTAGCGCGGGCGTTGTGCTTTGGGATTTATTTAGTAAAATAAAGAAAATTTAAACCTGAGCAGGTGATTTTATCTGCCTTTCTATCTCTTCCAGCAACCATAGGTAATCTGCCCTGTTGTTCACAAAATCGAGGCCTGAAATATCAATGATCTGTACCTTCATACTGGTTTGTGACTTGATAAAATTCAAGTAGCTTTTATTGATTTCGACCAGGTAATCGGGTTGAATGTTCTGTTCGTAATCCCGGCCGCGCTTTTTGATATTTTCAAGTAAACGCCCGGTATTCTGGTATAGATAAACATATAAATCTGGTTTTACCAGTTCCTTATACATCAAATGAAAAAGCTTTTGATACAGCAAATATTCATCTTCATGAAGGGTGATTTTGGCAAAAATAAGGGACTTAAAAACATCGTAATCTGAAATCACGAAATCGGTAAAAAGATCGTATTGTGCCAGGTCATCAGAAAGCTGCTGATATCGATCGGCCAGAAAAGACATTTCCAGTGGAAAGG
This sequence comes from Christiangramia fulva, assembly GCF_003024155.1. NCBI lineage: Bacteria > Pseudomonadati > Bacteroidota > Flavobacteriia > Flavobacteriales > Flavobacteriaceae > Christiangramia > Christiangramia fulva. The sequence goes on along the minus strand of NZ_CP028136.1, from coordinate 1,935,328 downwards.
CATAACGCTCCTTATTTTCATAAAATTTTGGCAGAAAAGGATTGTCTTTAAAGCGTTCCAGAATAAGTTTAGCATTGAAATCCTGCGAAACCATGGTTGAAAAACTGGTTTTCCCCGCCCCGATATTCCCTTCAACGGCAATATATTTGCATTGCGGAAAATTGTATTTCCCGGCCGGATTCTTCAAAGTTTCTTCTATCACCGAAATGGAAGAATTATCTGATGTATTTTGGAGAATACTGCTCACCTTTTGTTTAAGAACGGGATGTACAAAAGAGGAAGCAATATCATTAAGAGGTTTTAAAACAAACAGACGATCGGCAATACAGGGATGGGGAATACTCAGCTCATCTTTAGCGACAATTTCGTTCCCGTAAAAAAGGATATCAAGATCGATATTCCGGTTTTGATAATTCTGCGTATCGCTACGTTTTCTACCCAGTTGCGCTTCTATTTCAAGTAGGATCTTCAATACCTCCCGGGAAGTTTTGCGGGTAGATACCTCCACACAGGCATTTAAAAAAGCCTGACCCTTAAACCCCCATGCCGGGGTTTCGTAAACTCTTGAAATATTCTTTATCCAGCCAATCTTTTTATGAATAGCTATGATTGATTGTTGCATATAATCCAGACGGTCACCAAGATTACTGCCAAGCGCAATTATGACTGTGTGCGGGGATCTCAAGACTTATTAAGAAAATTTTAAGAGGTAGTGCTAAATAATTTCACAGCAAATTAAGCAAAACAAAAGCACATACCCTTATTTTTGGTAAAAAGACTTCAAAAAAATTTGGCTAAAATTTACCTGAGAAAAAACGTGGGGGCGCAACAAATCTATATGATCCTCAGTGCCCTATTTATTGCTTCACTGGTTGTATCGAACCTGATCTTTCAAAAGTTTTTCCACTGGGATTTTTTCGGTCTGTACACTTTTGAAATTTCGGTGGGTATCCTGCCATATCCCGTCACTTTTCTAATAACAGATATTATTAGTGAGGTGTACGGAAAGAAAAAAGCCAACCAGGTGGTGACCACCGGTATTTTCGCCTCGTTCTTTTCTTTATTGATCATTTATATGTCTAATGCCGTGCCGGCAACCGATTGGTCTCCCGTTAATAATCACCTTTTTCAAAAGGTATTTGGCGCGACTGCCATTGCTGTTTTTGCTTCAATGGTCGCCTATTTACTGGCGCAATACATAGATATCCAGCTTTTTCATTTCTGGAAAAGACTCACCAAAGGCAAACATCTTTGGATCAGAAATAATTTCTCTACCTTCTTCTCCCAATTTGTCGATACCTTTTCGGTGTTGTTTTTGCTGTGTAGTTTCGGGAAGATCGACTGGAGTCTTTTCAACGGACTCCTATTAAGCGGGTTTCTTTTCAAGGTGCTGATCGCGATCCTTGATACGCCATTTCTTTATATGGCCGTTTATGCCTTGCGCAGCATTTTTGATCTTGAACCAGCCGAAGAATTACAGCTAAAAGAAGTATTAAATTAATTATATTTTACAGGTAAACCCGAAAAATAAAAATATGAAAAAGTTTCTGAAAATACTTGGGATAGCACTGCTAACAGTGGTCATTTTGCTGGTAGCAGCCCCTTTTGTTTTTGAAACTCAGCTAAAAGACCTGCTTCGAAAAAGCATCAATAAAAATGTGAACGCGAAGGTAGAATTCAGCGATATTGATCTTAGTATGTTCCGCAGTTTTCCAAAGGCTACGCTGGTAATTCATGACCTGAGCATTATTAATAATAAACCTTTTGAAGGAGACACTCTGGCCTTAAGTGATGAGGTGGTCCTGGAGATGTCTATCAAAGAACTTTTTAAAAGCAGCGATCAGCCCAAACGTATTGACCAGTTAAAACTCAATAATCCTTTCATCAATATAAAAGTCGACTCCCTGGGAAGGAATAATTATGATATTGCCACCAAAGATACTACCACTACCTCAGATTCAACTTCGATTTTTCGACTGGATCTGAAGCATTATGAATTGAATGATGCTCATATCAAATATGTAGATCAGCAGGGCAAGATCGCGCTGAATGTGGAAAATCTGCAACATCAGGGCAACGGAGATTTTTCCCTGGAAAAATCAAAATTAGAAACCTATTCAGAAGGTCTCGTCACCCTGGATTATGATGGCACCAACTATTTGAACCAAAATAAGATCTTATTGGATGCGGTATTTCTGATGGATCTGGAGCAAAATAAATACACTTTCCTTGAAAATGAAGCGCGAATTAACCAGTTGCCGCTAACCTTTGATGGTTATGTAGATGTAAATGAAAATAATAATGAGCTCGATATCACTTTCCAGACACCTTCTTCAGATTTTAAGAATTTTCTGGCGGTGATCCCGGAAGCCTATTCTAAAAATATCGAAAATGTCAAAACGGAGGGGAATTTTACAGTTAACGGAAGAATTCACGGAATAGTAGACGAGACCTATATCCCGGAAATGGATATTATGATCAAATCTAAAGACGCTTCCTTTAAATATCCCGATCTTCCAAAAAGTGTCCAGGATATAAGCCTTGATATTGATATTCTAAACGAAACCGGGCTGGCTACAGATACCTATGTAAACATTAACAATGTGAACTTCCGCATCGATCAGGATCGTTTTTCGGCACAGGGAAAACTGAGCAATATTACCGGAAATACTTTTGTCAACCTGAATGTGAACGGTACGGTGAATTTGGCTAATTTGAGCAAGGCATATCCGCTTGACCTGGAACAGGATCTTAATGGAATTCTTACCGCAAATGTGCAAACGAGTTTTGATATGAATTCGATAGAAAAGAAACAATATCAAAACGTCAACAGTAAGGGAACGGCAACAATCAGGAATTTCAGCTATCGTTCCCCCGAAATTCCTAATGAGGTTAAGGTGGCAAATGCCGACTTAATTTTTAACCAGGGAACGGTAAATGTCCCGGATCTTAAAATGAGTGTTGGAAAAAGTGATATTGCTGCTTCGGGAAAACTGGAAAATCTGATGGGATTCTTATTTTCAGATCAAAGCCTGAAGGGAAATTTTAAGGCAAATTCAAATTATTTCGCGGTAAGCGATTTCAAAACTCCAAATGTAAAAGAAGTTTCCACCACCGAAAATGATGAAAAGAAGAATGTTCCTCAGCCTTCAGAAAAAGATGCGATAAAAATTCCTTCGTTCCTTGATGTTAGCATGGCATTTAATGCAAAAAAGGTCATTTATGATAACATGGTTCTAAATAACGCGACCGGAACCCTGGTGATAAAAGATGAAGCCGTTCGCCTTGAAAATGTTAAAACCAATATTTTCAATGGTAGCATTGGCCTTGACGGAATAGTTTCAACCAAACAGGAAGTTCCCACTTTCAAAATGAACCTCGACCTCAACCAGCTGGATATTTCATCCTCTTTTAATGAACTGGATTTATTGCAGGGATTGGCTCCCATCGCAAAAGCCATCCAGGGAAAACTGCAGTCTAATTTAAGCCTTCAGGGAAATCTGGATGGGGACCTGGCTCCTATTTTAGGAAGTCTCAGCGGGCAGGCTCTTGCCCAGTTGTTAACAGCAGAAGTGAATCCTGCACAGATGCAGTTACTGGCACAATTAGATTCCCAGCTTAATTTTATTGATCTCAGCAAAATAGATCTCAATAATTTGAAGACCAAACTTACATTTAGCAACGGAATGGTGCAGGTCGATCCTTTCGATTTTAAAATAAAGGATATCACGGTAAATGTCTCAGGTTCTCACAGTTTCGATATGTCGATGAACTATAACCTTAAATTCGAGGTGCCGGCAAAATACCTCGGTTCACAGGTAGGCACTGCATTAAGTCAGCTTAGCGGAGAAACTATTCAAAATATGACAGTTGCCCTACCGGTAGATTTAACCGGAACTTTCGAAAATCCGAAGATCAATCTTAACATGCAGCAGGCGGTGAATAATCTCACACAAAAAATAGTAGCCCAACAAAAGCAAAAAGCAGAAAACAAGGCCATTGACGCGATCAATGATATTTTAAAAGGAAAAAGAAATCCTAATCAGCCATTTTATAAAACCAAAGAAGATTCCATAAAAGCGACCGATTCTACAAAAACACAGGCTCCTGCCACTAAAAAAGATTCTGTAAGCCAGGAAAAGCAAATCCAAAATGCCGCGAAAAATATTCTGGGAGGTATTTTGAAAAATGCCAAAAAGAAACCTGATACTACCAAACAGCAGTAAGCCGTAGGTTTTAAGCATTAAGCTATAGTTTGAAGTAAGAATTTAGAAGTACGAACCAGGAATCAAGAATCTGGAAATTTCCGAATAAAAGGAAATCAGTTATAATCGGTCCCCATATGAGACTGCTGCGGTCACTATCCTCCCTCGCAGTGACGAATAATTGTATAGTAATTGCGATCCGGACGAAGGCGGAGAATCAATCTCCTAAATAAAAAAAACCACTGTACCTGTTTTGTTTGATATTCGGCTTTTGGTTTCAAGACCTAAGCAAACGGCTTAGGGCTTAAGGCTTATAGCTTTAAGCTAAACAACCACTTTCAGCTCCACTACAAAACCTTCATGCCCACGTACATTGAAAACCGTTCCATCGCCAAAAATAAGATACTGTCCCTTAATTCCTTTTAAAACTCCTTCATAAAAAAGGCTTTTTTCGAGATTAAGTGTTTTAACCTGCGTGGGGAATTCAAGAACGGGAAATTTTATTTCCAGCTCTTCATTATTCGCCAGATAATATGGTTTAACTTCTTCGGGAAGAAAATCCTTTAATTTCTCGCGCTCTTCTGCCAGGTTAAGATCCAGGACATCATTGGTAAGCATTTTTCGCCAGTTCGTCTTGTCGCTCACATGATCTTTTAATGCGACTTCGGTAATTCCGGCAAGGTACCGGTTGGGAACTTCCACAATTTCTATGGCCTCATGAGCACCCTGGTCGATCCAGCGGGTTGGAATTTGAGATTTCCGGGTTACTCCTACTTTTACATCGCTCGAGTTGGCCAGATACACTACGTGCGGCTGTAACTGTGACCTTTTTTCAAAATCAAGATCCCGATCTTCCTCTTCCAGATGTGCTTTGCTCAATTCCGGGCGCATGATCCACTCCCCGGCCTGAGGAATACTGCTCCAGCAGTCATAACAGTAGCCCTGCCTGAAAATCTTTTTTTCGAGTCCGCAATTAAGACACTGATACCGCAGGAAATTGATGCTCAGCTTTTTATCCATCAGCTGATTGAGATTGATAAAATCTTTTTCAAAAACCAGGTAGTACTGGACCTCGTCGGTAATTTCGGTAAGCATTTTCTTTAAGACTCCTTCGTATCTCATCGGAATTATTTTAGACCTCCATTAATTTTTTTGCAGGCTTCAAAGATTAGATTATTTTTAACCAATAACCAACCGTCTTGCGCAAATCAAGGCTTAAAGATAGAAAGAAATAATGCCAATTCCATTAGTAAATTCGATAGCCTCATGGTTTTTAAAGAAGCGCATTCACCAGATGGAATTATTCCTGAAATACCCTTCTGAAGTTCAGAATGAGCTCCTTAAAAATCTGTTGATCAAAGCAAAAAGTACCGAATTTGGCAAAAGATATAACTTCTCAGAAATAAATTCCTACGAGACCTTCCGCGAACGCATTCCTATTCAGACATATGAAGACTATCAGGCTTGTATTGAGCGCAGCCGCCGTGGCGAGGTCAATATTTTCTGGCCAACTCCCATAAAATGGTTCGCAAAATCCAGCGGCACCACAAATGCAAAAAGTAAATTTATTCCCGTTAGCCAGGATTCACTCATGGATTGTCATTTTGCTGCCGGAAAGGACCTACTTTGTATTTATCTAAATAACAATCCGCAATCCCAGATGTTCACGGGTAAAAGTCTGCGTTTAGGTGGCAGCAAGGAGATCTACCGGGAAAATGGCACCGCCTATGGCGACCTCAGTGCGATCCTGATCGATAATTTGCCTTTCTGGGCTGAATTCAGCAGCACACCCAGTAATGAGGTTTCGCTGATGCACGACTGGGAGGTGAAAATGCCCGCAATTGTGAACGAAACCATCGATGAGAATGTGACCAGCCTCGCCGGAGTTCCAAGCTGGATGCTGGTTTTGCTGAATAATGTTCTGGAAACCACCGGTCATGAAAATCTTTTTGAGGTCTGGCCGCAACTGGAGGTTTATTTTCATGGGGGCGTTAGTTTTGAACCCTACGCACTACAGTATCAGAAGATTTTACCACAGGAAAACTTCAGGTTCTATGAGATCTATAATGCTTCGGAAGGTTTCTTCGCTTGCCAGGATCAGAATGATCAGAAAGATTTGCTGCTGATGCTGGATTACGGAATATTCTATGAATTTATTCCTATGGACAGCTACGGAACAGAGGAAGAACAGGCCATTCCGCTTGCCGAAGTTGAAGTAGGCAAAAATTACGCGGTAGTTATCACTACCAATGCCGGCCTCTGGCGATACAAAGTTGGTGATACTGTTAGGTTCACGAGCACTAATCCTTACAGGATAAGGGTTTCAGGAAGAACTAAACATCACATTAATGTTTTTGGCGAAGAGCTCATCATCGAAAATGCGGAAACTGCGCTAAAAAAAGTTTCCCTGGTTACCAATTGCGAAATTGTAGATTATACGGTCGCTCCTATTTTTATGAAAGGAAGAGAAAAAGGGTCTCATGAATGGATGATCGAATTCAAAACTCCGCCGAAAGATTTTGAGAAATTCAGAAATCAGCTTGATCTTGCGCTCCAGGAAATCAACAGTGATTACGAGGCTAAACGATACAACAACATGACCTTAAATAAGCCCACGATTCACCAGGCGCGGGAAAACCTTTTTTACGACTGGCTTAAAAAACACAATAAAGTAGGCGGTCAACATAAAGTTCCGCGGCTTTCTAATTCCAGATCTTATTTGGAAGAACTTTTAAAAATGAATTGAAGCTTTTCAAAAGAAAAACCTCCCGGGTTTTGAAAACCCGTGAGGTTTGATTTTTTTATCCCAACTCCTTAATTTATAACTCCTTTGCCGCTATCCCGGCGGCTTCAATAGTTTTATCCAGATCGTCGTAGGTAAGCGCCTCACTGATAAACCAGGTTTCAAATGCGCTCGGCGCGAGGTATATTCCGTTTTGCAGCATTCCGTGGAAAAATTTATTGAACATCCCATTGGAAGCCGATTTAGCAGAAGATTCAAAATCGGTTACCGCATCTTCCCCAAAATGTACCGAAATCATCGATCCGATTCTATTAATGCTATGCGGAACATGGTTCTCCTTCAAAACCTTATCAAGGCCTTTATGAAGATACTCGGTCTTTTTATCGATGCTTTCAAAAATATTGGGATTATCGTGCAATTCTTTCAGCATGGTATAACCCGCAGCCATTGCCAGCGGATTTCCGCTTAAAGTTCCCGCCTGGTAAACCGGCCCAACAGGAGCGAGATAATCCATAATTTCATTTCGTGCGGCAAAAGCCCCGACGGGAAGTCCGCCACCAATTACTTTTCCGAAGCAGAGAATATCGGCTTTAACACCCATTCTTTCCTGAACTCCTCCCGCGGCCAGGCGAAAGCCTGTCATCACCTCATCGAAAATGAGAAGAATTCCTGTCTCATCACAAATTTTCCGAAGACCTTCTAAAAAACCTTCTACAGGCGGGATACAGCCCATATTGCCGGCAACAGGTTCTAAAATGATACAGGCGATCTCCCCTTTATTGGCTTCGACCAGATGCTTTACATTCTCAAGATCGTTATATTTTGCCAGTAAGGTGTCTTTTGCCGTTCCACGGGTTACTCCCGGACTGTTAGGCATGCCAAAGGTCATTGCTCCACTTCCTGCCTGGATTAGAAAGGAATCGCTATGCCCATGATAACAACCCGCGAATTTTATTATTTTCTCTTTACCGGTAAAACCACGGGCGAGCCGAACCGCGCTCATACAGGCTTCGGTTCCTGAATTCACCATTCTTATCTTATCGATATTCGGAACCATTTTAACCGCCAGTTCAGCGATTTTTGTTTCCAACCCGGTGGGAGTACCAAATGAAGTTCCCTGTTTTGCCCTTTCCACTACCGCATCAACAACAGGTTTATGGGCATGGCCAAGGATCATAGGTCCCCAGGAATTGATATATTCGATCAATTTATTTCCGTCTTCATCAAACAAATAAGCGCCTTCGGCTTTTTTTATAAAAATTGGATCGCCGCCAACGGCTTTGAATGCACGAACCGGAGAATTAACACCTCCCGGAATTACTTTTTGCGCTTCTTTGAATAGTTCACTGCTTCTTTTATAGATCATAAAATTGTTCTAGTTCTGCTATTTTATACTTAAAACCTGGCCGATAGAAATGGTATTATCATTAAGGCCATTGGTTCTTTTAATTTCTTCGACTGTTGTGTTATACCTTTTGGCTATGGAATATAAAGTATCGCCTTTTACAACCGTATGCCTTTCTGAAGTTGAAGTCGCTTGTGGTGCGCGATCATTATTACTTGCAAGAGAAGATATCTGTGAATCGGGAACTTCAGAATCGTAACGGTATAACTTATATTTTTCAATAAGGTCGATGAGCTTATCAGGATAATGCCTGTCGGTTGCATAACCCGCTCTTCTCAAGCCATGCGCCCAGCCTTTGTAATCGTCGGCATCTAACTCAAAAAGTTCGGAATAGCGCGGACGATCTGCCAAAAATAACGAATGGTCCCGAAATGAATATCTGGCGTATTTATATTTTCTGAAGCACTCCTGCCTTCGATCGTCGTCATGATAGACCTTTTCGCCATTCCAGTCGTGACATTTTATTCCGAAATGATTATTTGCAGTCCGGGTAAGTTCTGAATTCCCGGCAGCAGATTCCAGGATACCCTGTGCAAGGGTAATACTTGCCGGAATATGATATAATTTCATTTCTTCCTGGGCGATTGGCGCGTAGGTTTCAATATATTTCTCGACGGTATAAGCGTATGAATCTTGTGGAGCCGAGGGTTCATCGGGCTCTTCAGTAACACGAGGAGTTTCATGTTGATGTCTTTCGGAGTGTTCTTCTTTATGGGTAACCACTTTTTTATGGCTTCCGCAGGAAAACACGAAAAAGGCTAATAATGGAAGGAAAAGAATTCGGCTGAATTTCATATCAGTAATTTATTTGAGGCATTTTTTTCTTTTTCAACATCTGGTTCATTCCTTCAATTCCCTGCAATCCGCCGGTGTGAATAGCCAGAATTTTAGAATCTGAAGGAAAATATCCTTTCTTTATAAGGTCAAAAATACCAAAAACTAACTTTCCAGTATAAACAGGATCCAGTTTGATTTGATAATCTTTATAAAATTGATTCAAAAAGGCGATTAATTCAGCGTTTGTCTTTGCATAACCGCCAAAATGATAGTTTAGTATGAGCTCCCAGTTAGACTTATTCACATGGTTTTCAACTTCTTGCCGCAAATAATCAGTTTTTAAGGCAGGAAATCCAAGAATTTTTTGATGTGCAGCGGAAGAATTTATGAGTCCGCTGATGGTGCCACCTGTACCCACACTCACGGCTATAAAATTAAAATTTTCATCCTCAGCTTTTAAAATCTCCTCGCAACCTTTAATCGCCAGTTCATTAGTACCACCTTCCGGGATTAGGTAAAATTGGCCAAATTCAGCCTTTAATTTTTTCTGAAAGGTTTCGGTATTTTTTTCACGATACTCACTTCTACTTACAAATTTGAAGTTCATTCCGCAGGTTCTGGCAAATTTAAGGGTGTGGCTCCATTTTTCTTCCTGAAATTCCAGCTCCTCTCCTCTTATAATACCTATAGTTTCGAAATTTGCCAATTTTCCGGCTGCTGCCAGAGCCGCGATATGATTGGAATGTGCGCCACCAAAGCTGAGAAGCCTTTCATAGCCTAGCTTTTCAGCTACGATGAGATTATATTTCAGTTTTCTGAATTTATTTCCAGAAACCTGCTCATGCAGCAAATCTTCCCTTTTTATCCATAATTCAATATTTCCGGGAAATTTCCGAATAAACTGATTGGGAATTTCAGCTTCATGAATATGAAAGAAATTGGGCATGCTGCAAAACTACAGGAATCTTTACAAAAATTTCAAAAAAGCCCAGAAAGGACGATTCTTAAGATAATCCAGATCATTTTCCCGCCGATAAGCCTCCCGCTCCAGGCTGATATTTCGATAAGCTCGCAGGGAATTTCCGCATTTTATATATCGAATAAGAAATTCTGCAACATACCACAGGTAAAAAAAGATCACCAGAAGTTCCAATTGCTGGCGAAGATGTATCTTTTCATGATTAATAAATGCCCTATCGGCTTTAAGCTCCTTGTTCCCAACAATTACAAAAGGCCAAAGGCTGATGCCTTTAAATCTGCCCGATAGCAGTCGTTTATTCACGATTAGAATCATGCATTCAAGATAAGAAATTGTAATTTAGCTCTATGAATTTTCAGAAAAAAAGAATACCACTCGAAGAAGGTGATTATTATCTTACTCCTGAGGGATATCGCTGCTTTACGGAGCAATATCTTCTGAAAAGAGGCTACTGCTGCGAGAGCGGATGCCGGCATTGCCCGTACGGATATAATAAAAAAACAAACCGACAAGAATAATAAGAATGAACTTCAAAGAACAGATACTGGAAGGAATTCCTGATGAGTTACCAAAAGCCAGGCCTTATGACGAATCGGTAAACCACGCGCCAAAGCGAAAAGAGATTCTGGATGATGAAGAAAAGAAACTGGCACTCGAGAATGCCTTGCGATATTTTGATAAAAAGCACCATAAAACACTTTTACCTGAATTCAGGGAAGAACTGGAAAAATACGGCCGCATTTATATGTACCGTTTTAAGCCTGACTATGATTTCTATGCAAGACCTTTAGAGGAATATCCCGGAAAAAGCATCCAGGCCAAGGCGATTATGCTGATGATCCAGAACAACCTTGATCCTGCCGTGGCACAGCATCCCGATGAATTGATCACTTACGGCGGAAATGGGGCGGTTTTTCAGAACTGGGCACAATACAGGCTGACCATGAAATACCTGGCGACGATGGACGAAAATCAAACGCTGGCGATGTATTCCGGTCACCCAATGGGACTTTTTCCTTCGCATCCAAACGCTCCCCGGGTGGTGGTGACCAACGGAATGATGATCCCTAATTATTCCAAACCTGACGACTGGGAGAAGTTCAATGCTCTGGGGGTCACCCAATACGGACAAATGACGGCTGGTAGTTATATGTATATTGGTCCGCAGGGAATCGTTCACGGCACCACCATCACTGTTTTGAATGCCGGCCGAAAAATATCAAAAGCAGGAGAAGATCTTAGCGGAAAATTATTTGTGACCTCAGGTCTTGGCGGAATGAGTGGTGCTCAGCCCAAAGCCGGAAATATAGCCGGTTGTATTACTATTTGCGCGGAAGTGAATCCCAAGGCGATTCAAACACGGCATTCCCAGGGCTGGGTAGATGAAGTGATCGAAGATCTGGGATCTTTAGCCGAAAGGGTAAAAAAGGCCAAAGAGAATAAGCAAGTGATTTCCATCGCTTACCACGGAAACATCGTGGAGGTATGGGAGTATTTTGCTGAAAAAGATATTTATATCGACCTGGGAAGTGACCAGACGTCGCTGCATAATCCCTGGGCCGGAGGTTATTACCCGGTAGCCCTAACTTTTGAAGAAGCACAGGAGATGATGGCATCCGATCCTGATCAATTTAAAGAAAAAGTAAGGGAAAGTCTGCGGCGACAGGCGGCCGCTATCAATAAACATACGGCAAAAGGCACTTATTTCTTTGATTATGGAAATGCTTTCCTTCTTGAGGCTTCCCGTGCAGGCGCCAATATTATGAAGGAAGACGGAAAAACTTTCAAATATCCGAGCTATGTGCAGGATATTATGGGCCCCATGTGTTTTGATTACGGTTTCGGCCCTTTCCGGTGGGTTTGTACTTCGGGAAAAGATGAGGACCTTCAGAAAACGGATGAGATCGCCGCCTCGGTTTTAGAAGAGCTGATGAAAAATTCTCCGGAAGAAATACGCCAGCAGATGCAGGATAATATCCAGTGGATCAAAGGAGCAAGAGAAAACAAGCTGGTAGTAGGTTCAAAAGCAAGGATCCTATACGCTGATGCCGAAGGCCGAATTAAGATCGCCAAAGCTTTTAACGATGCCATCGCAAAAAGAGAAATTGGCCCAATAGTTCTTGGCCGCGATCATCACGATGTTTCAGGAACCGATTCACCTTTCCGTGAAACCTCCAATATTTATGATGGTTCCAGCTTTACGGCAGACATGGCCATACAAAATGTGATTGGTGACAGCTTTCGAGGGGCTACCTGGGTAAGCATCCATAACGGCGGCGGAGTTGGTTGGGGTGAAGTTATCAACGGCGGCTTCGGCATGATTCTTGAAGGTAATTCAGCATCAGAAGAGCGCCTGAAATCCATGTTATTCTGGGATGTCAATAACGGGATCGCCAGAAGATCATGGGCCAGGAACCAGGATGCTGTTTTTACCGCGAAAAGAGCAATGGAGCTCAATCCGCAGTTAAAACTCACCCTACCCAATATGGTGGATCAGCGCCTTTTTGATGAATGATTTGTACAAATTAAATTCGGAACCCTATGAGATTTCTTAAAATTACACCAGTTCTGCTACTGTTTACACTGCTCATTACATCGTGCAGCTCAGTGCAGGTAGCTTCCGACTATGACCGCGAAGCAAATTTCGACAACTACAAGACCTATGCGTTTTTTAAACCTGGAATCGACAAAGCTGAGATTTCAGACCTCGACAAAAAAAGGATCTTACGGGCGATCGAAGACGAAATGCAGGAAAAAGGATTGACAAAATCTGAAAATCCAGACCTGTTGGTAAGCATTTTTACCAAGACCAATGAAAATATTAATATCTATCAGAACAATTATCCTTACTGGGGTTATGGCTGGGGCTGGAGCCCATGGTACTGGGGAGCAGGTTATAACAATGTAAACCGTACCAGCGAAGGAACCCTTTATATAGATTTAATAGACGCCTCTGACAAGGAACTGGTATGGCAGGGAATGGGAACCGCCGCCCTCGCCAGGGAAGTGAACCGCAAGCAGGAACGCATTAATGAGATCGTCTCTGAGATTATGGAAAAATATCCTCCGGGAAAAAAGAATGAATAACACCTAAAATAAAGCTCCTGTTAATGGGGCTTTTTTTAGCTCTTATCGTTACCTGAATTTTCACAATCTATTTCAATTTTTGTACTTTTAACGCAAACGTTATAGTTAATAACCTGATGATAGAAAAAATCGAATCGAACGAAGTGCTGGACCGACTTCCTGCGCATTTGAGGCAATATATAAAGCCTCAGAATTATGAGGATTATTCCTCAATAAATCAGGCAGTTTGGAGGTATGTGATGCGCAAGAACGTAGATTACCTGAGCAAGGTCGCCCATGAGTCTTACCTGGAAGGACTCAAGCAAACGGGAATTTCGATCGATCATATTCCTAATATGTACGGGATGAACCGCATCTTAAAGGAAATTGGCTGGGCTGCCGTAGCGGTTGACGGATTTATTCCGCCAGCGGCCTTTATGGAGTTCCAGGCCTATAACGTATTGGTGATCGCCAGTGATATTCGCCAGCTGGAACATATAGAATATACCCCTGCTCCAGATATAATACATGAAGGAGCCGGCCACGCGCCTATTATCGCAAATCCTGAATATGCCGAATATCTGAGAAGGTTCGGAGAAATTGGTTGTAAGGCGATCTCCAGTGCCCATGATTATGAGATCTATGAAGCCATCAGGGAACTTTCTATTTTAAAGGAAGCCGAAAACACTCCTAAGGAAAAAATCGAAGCGGTTGAAAAACGTGTGGATGAGCTTCAGAATGCCGAAGTTACGCCCAGCGAAATGGCACAGATAAGGAACCTGCACTGGTGGACAGTTGAATACGGCCTGATAGGCACTCCCGAAAATCCGAAGATCTATGGTGCCGGATTGCTTTCTTCTATTGGTGAAAGCAAATCCTGTATGACCGATGCAGTACCAAAACTCCCATACACGATCGAAGCTTCACATCAGGAATTCGATATTACAAAACCTCAGCCACAGCTATACGTAACTCCAGATTTTGCACATTTAAGCCTGGTTTTGGAAGAATTTGCCAATAAGATGGCGCTTCGCCGTGGGGGACTCGAAGGTGTGAAAAAACTTATCGATTCCAAAAATATTGGCTCCATAGAATTGAGTACGGGAATCCAGGTTTCTGGCAATTTTTCACGAGTGATAGAATATGAAGGTAAACCCGCTTACGTCCAAACTGAAGGAAAAACTGCCCTCTCCTATCGCGAAAAAGAACTTGTGGGCCACGGAATTTCAACACACCCTGAAGGTTTTGGTTCACCCATTGGTAAGTTGAAGGGAATAAATCTGGCTATAGAAGATATGAGTCCGCGGGATTTAAAGGCCTACGACATCTATGAAGGAAAGAATGTCGCTTTAGAATTCGAAGGCGGCATTCAAGTAGAAGGTGAGATCATTACCGGCACCCGAAACCTGCAGGGCAAGATCATTCTCATTAGTTTTAAAAATTGCACCGTTACCTACGGTGATGAAATACTTTTTAAACCCGACTGGGGACGCTATGATATGGCCGTTGGCAAAGAAATCATTTCAGCCTTTGCGGGACCTGCCGATCATGGATCATTTGATTTGATCACCCACACTCCTTCTTCCACTACCATCAAAAGCAAAAAAACACCCGAAAGGGAAGAACTCGAATCTCTGTACCAGGCGGTGCGAAATATTAGGAATGGTGAGAACACGAAATTCTCTTTGGAAGCTGCTTTTGATATTGTACGAAAACATCATCCCAAAGATTGGCTGCTTTCAGTAGAAATATATGAAATAGCCACAGAAGACGATCAGCGCTTTGCAGCTGAAGTAAAACAACATCTGGAAGAAGTTAAAAGACTAAGGCCAAATATCGCGCATTTAATCGACGACGGAATTGAAATGGCGCAAACCGGATTAGTAATTTCTTAAAGCTTCAGACTTTCAAAATCTTCTACATTTTTTATAGGCTGATTGCGATATTCCAGTGTCCATCCCATACTGCTGGTAAGAATATAGATCTTTTGAAGCTCGCTTATAAGGCGGTTTTGAGAATTGGTCATTAAGGAAGATTTTTCAATCTTTTCCCGAAGTCCTTTTTCAATTCGTTCTTTGATGCGGTTATAATCTTCTGCGTTAAACTGATTCAGATAATCCTGGGTAACATCATAATATTTTATGTTTGGATCTATCTTTAATTCTGGTTCGGGAATATTTTTAATGATAACCTTTTTGTTCTTCCTGTCAATTTCGGTTTCCATCTTACTGAGATCATACGCAACACTGGCTTCGGCATTAACGATGATCAGCGCCTTTTTTCGCGCAGAAAGGATATCCAGATAAAAACTCTTTGAATTCTTATAAGTAAAAACCTGGGTGAAATTGCCTTCGGTCACCACCAGCTTTCCAACATTTCGAATTTGATTCCTGATCAATTCGGTATTTTCTTCCAGGCTGTCTTTATCATTTTTGCGCTCCCTGATATACAGATAACTTAGAATGAGTACCGCGATAAACAGAAAAGCCAGTAAAAAATTTTTCATTATCAACTTTTAGGAAAAAAAGATAGGCAAAAAGAAAGAGAAGAAAAATGACAGAAATCTTAAAGAAAGTTAAGGAATAAAAAAACCAGAGGCCGGCCCCACCCGTACCTCTGGTATATTCTAAAATCTACCCCAACAAATTTTAGAAAACAAATCTTTGTAATTTATTGATTATTTGGGCTGTACAACCTTCTACAATCAGGTTTTATTACCTCAGATTTGCATGATAAAAATACGAATATTTTAATATAAAAGATAAAAATTGTGTTTCCTTTATATTAAAATTCTGATGATCCCAGTAATCATAGGGGCTCAGAAAAAGTAATTTCAGGGTGTTTTTCTTGAATTTCAGCGATTTTTGCTTGTATTTTCGTAAGAATTTTCTTATATGAATCTGAATTTTCTTCGCGAAAACGATGAGAAAGCGCCTTTTGAACAGCATCGATCTTAGGGTTAAGCTCAAGACTTTCGATATCTATCCACGCTTCAGAAAATATTTTCCATATATAATCTATTGCGGTTTCATTCGGGTGAAGCATATCTGAAGTGTAAAACCGATAATCTCTCAATTCATCCATCAGAACTTCATAGGAAGGAAAATAATGAAGTCTCGGATCATCTTCTTTTTCCAGAAAATTATGAAGTCCGCTTAGCAGATTTGCTTTACCACGCTGATTTTCGATCATCCCGTCTTTTAAATGCCGCACCGGTGAAACGGTAAAAAGAATGCTGGCCGATTTATTAATTTGAAATAAAGAGGTAGCAATCACTTTTAAAGCCTGCTCAATTTCCCCGATGGAAAACAGTTCTTTAATAAACTCTTTCTGAGGAATCTTATGGCAATTAGCCACAATACCTTCATAATTTTCATGCCGGTAGCCCCAGGCTGTGCCAAGACTAATAATAACATGCGAAGCGCGGCCTATGAAATTCCGGCTATGTTCCAGGGAAGCATTAAGATCAGAAAGGCATTCTTTTTCGGTTTTGCGGTTCATCCTGGAATGCGCTTCAAGACTGATCCATCTGCCGTTAAATTCCAGTATGTTCTCTCGTTTAAACTCCTTTTCCTGGCTTATCCTGTTTAAAAATCGGGCAATGGGAGCTGGATGAAAAATAATCCCGGTTGGATTCTGAAGGTTTTTATAGCGGAACCACTCCAGTTTAGAACCAATATTTTCAACAAAACAGGAACCCATAAGAAAGATTCCCGAGCTATGACTGATTTTCGGAAATCCGTTTTGCACTGGTACTTTTGTTCTAAACTCCATAATAAATAATAAGTCAAATTACTCTTATTTTAGGGTCCCGGGATGATTTTTATTCCTATATTCTAAAACAGGTCCAGAATGAAATCTCACTTACTTCAGATAACTTTCAGCGTTTTGCAGTGCTTCATTGATGCCGCCTGGATTCTTACCGCCGGCAGTGGCAAAAAATGGCTGTCCGCCACCACCGCCCTGGATATATTTCCCGAGCTCACGAACGATAGTCCCGGCATTCAGGTCTTTTTCCGAGGTCAGATTTTTAGAAATATAACAGGTAAGCAAAGCTTTTCCATTTTGTTCTGTTCCGAAGATCACAAAAAGGTTTTCCAGTTCATCTCCTAACTGGTAAGCAAGATCTTTTAGAGCTGCCGCATCAAGATCAACTTTTTTAGCGAGGAAATTTACACCGTTAATCGATTTCACTTCCTGTTTCAATTCTGATTTGAGGTTTTTAGCCTTGTCTTTTAACAAGCTTTCCACCTGCTTTTTCAATTCCGCATTTTCTTCCTGAAGATTTTGAACCGCTTTCACAGGATCGCCAGCACTCTTGAGTCCGCTTTTTATCTCCTCAAGAATTCGATCCTGATTTTCAAAATATTCAAGAGCAGCCGTGCCGGTTATGGCCTCTATCCTTCTAATTCCCGAAGCTACCGAAGATTCTCCAACAATTTTAAAATACCAGATATCAGCGGTATTACCAACATGGGTTCCTCCACAAAGCTCCATAGAATCTCCAAAACGGATGGCGCGAACAGCATCGCCGTATTTCTCACCGAAAAGAGCTATGGCACCTTGTTCCAATGCGTCCTGATAGCTCATATTTCGTTTTTCTTCCAGCCTCAACTGTTCCCTGATGCGCTCATTCACGAATTTTTCAACTTTTTCAAGTTCCTCATCGCTTACCTTACTGAAATGCGAAAAATCAAATCTCAGGTACTCGCTCTGCACCATTGAACCTTTTTGCTCCACATGTTTTCCCAAAACATGCCTTAGCGCCTGGTGTAATAAGTGTGTGGCAGAATGATTTGCAGCCGTTTTGGCTCTTTCGGTGCTGTTGACGATCGCTTTGAAATCGGCATCCGGGTT
This sequence comes from Christiangramia fulva, assembly GCF_003024155.1. Classification (NCBI taxonomy): domain Bacteria; kingdom Pseudomonadati; phylum Bacteroidota; class Flavobacteriia; order Flavobacteriales; family Flavobacteriaceae; genus Christiangramia; species Christiangramia fulva. The sequence continues at coordinate 1,917,296 of NZ_CP028136.1, read as the reverse complement.
TTCAGGAAGTTTACTGGTAAAATGAACGATAAGATTATTTTCCTTTTTTGTATCCTGAATTTCGACCACTTCGCCTTCAGAAGACATCAAAATGCCCGTGTCGCCAACCTGCCCGCCGCCTTCAGGATAAAAAGGAGTTTGCGTAAGAACAATTTGATAAGCTTTTCCTTTTTTCCTGGATTCTACTGTACGATATCGGGCAATTTTCACTTCAGCTTCCAGCTGATCATACCCAATAAAAGCATTCGATTCAAGCGGGTTCAATTCTACCCAGTCACCGGCACTTACCTGAGTGGCCTTTCGTGACCGGTCTTTCTGTTTCTGTAATTCTTTTTGAAATCCAGCTTCATCAAGCTCAAAACCGTTCTCACGAAGTATCAGGGAAGTAAGATCGATGGGGAATCCGTAAGTATCGTACAATTCAAAAGCTTTTTCACCTGATATTTTTTTGGTCTTAGCCGTACGCATCAGGTCGTCGAGAAGGATCAAGCCCTGCTCCAGTGTGCGAAGGAAAGAGGCTTCCTCTTCGCGTATCACATTTGAAATAAGCTCTTTCTGATTTATTAATTCCGGAAAGGCACTTCCCATTTGTTCGCTGAGAACCGGAATAAGCTTATAAATAAAGGCTTCCCGAATTTTCAAAAAAGTGAATCCGTAGCGGATGGCCCTTCGTAAAATACGACGTATCACATAGCCGGCACCGGTATTTGAAGGCAACTGTCCATCGGCAATCGAGAAAGCAACCGCACGAACGTGATCGGCAATCACACGAATGGCAACATTAATTTCTTCAGATTTGCCATATTTGGAATTGGTAATTTTCTCAATTTCTGAGATCAGAGGCGTAAACACATCAGTGTCGTAATTAGATTTTTTATTCTGAAGCACCATACAAAGGCGCTCAAAACCCATTCCGGTATCGATATGTTTGGCCGGGAGCTCTTCCAGGTCTCCGTTCGCTTTTCGGTTATACTGAATAAATACCAGGTTCCAGATCTCCACTACCAGCGGATGATCCCGGTTCACCAAATCTCTTCCGGGAACCTTTGCTTTTTCTTCTTCTGAACGCAGGTCGATATGGATTTCTGAACTGGGCCCGCAGGGTCCCTGGTCTCCCATTTCCCAGAAGTTGTCTTTTTTATTTCCGTAGATGATGTGTTCTTCAGAAACTATCTTTTTCCACAGTTCTAAAGCTTCAGAATCGAGCTGCAGATTATCTTTATCTTCAGTTCCTTCAAAAACGCTTACGTAAAGATTTTCGGGATTTATCCCGTACACCTCCGTAAGCAATTCCCACGCCCAGTTGATGGCTTCCTTTTTAAAATAATCCCCAAAACTCCAGTTTCCGAGCATTTCGAACATGGTGTGGTGATAAGTATCATGACCCACTTCCTCCAAATCATTGTGTTTTCCGCTTACCCGAAGGCATTTTTGCGTATCGGTCACACGTTTGCTTTTCGGTTTTGAATTTCCAAGGAAATATTCCTTAAACTGGTTCATCCCCGCATTGGTAAACATCAGCGTGGGATCGTCTTTGATGACCATTGGAGCCGAGGGAACAATGGTATGCTTTTTCGACTTAAAAAATTCTAGAAACTGTTTGCGTATTTCCTGTGACCTCATGGAGTTGATTTCTTGCAAAATTCATTAAATTATGAAGACGGCAAAACAATTTATATATTTGTTCGTTTACCGTTTAAAGTTGCACGGTATTTGAGCCGTATCGAGACGCAAAAATAGTATAAATTTAACTCATGTCGAAGGTCAAATATTATTACGATAACGAGACCCTTTCTTATAAGAAAATCGAGCAGAAAAAAGGCCGTCGTTTTGGGATAATCTTGTTAGGAATTACAGGTTCTTTCCTTGCAGGTTTTATTCTTCTGGTAATTTACCTGAACATTCCCCAAATTGAAACCCCAAAAGAGAAAGCCCTGAAAAGGGAGCTTCAGAATATGAAACTCCAGTATGGCCTTCTCAACAAAAAAATGGACCAGATCCAGGATGTAATGGCCAATATTGAAGACCGCGATAATAATATCTACAGGTTGTATTTTGAAGCCAATCCCATTCCTGAAGAACAGCGTAAAGCCGGGTTCGGAGGGGTGAACCGCTATAAGGATCTGGAAGGATTCGACAACAGCAAACTCATAATTCAAACCGCCAAGCGGATGGATGTACTTACCAAAAGACTGGTGGTGGAGTCAAAATCCCTGGATCAAATTGCTTCACTTGCTAAAAAGAAGGAAAAGCTTCTGGAAGCCATTCCTGCAATACAACCCGTGGCGAATGAAGACCTTTCCAGGATCGCTTCGGGCTATGGATGGAGAACTGACCCCTTTACCAAAGTGAAAAAATTCCATTACGGAATGGATTTTACGGCCCCACGGGGAACTCCTGTGTATGCTACCGGAGATGGCACCGTGATAAGGGCAGACAACCGCTCTACCGGATATGGAAACCATATACGAATTGATCATGGTTTTGGTTATACCAGCCTCTATGGTCACCTCTATAAATACAATGTGAAAAGCGGACAAAAAGTAAAACGTGGAGATGTAATTGGATATGTAGGAAGCACAGGAAGATCGGAAGGCCCGCACCTTCACTACGAGATCTTTAAGGATGATAAAAGAATCAATCCTATCAATTTCTATTATGGAAATCTTTCACCTGAAGAATTTGGTGAAATCCTGGAAAAAGCCCAGCGAGAAAACCAATCACTTGATTAATGCACATCAGCCTTCCCGAGAAACGTTATTATAGCATAGGTGAAGTTGCCGGTGCCTTTAATGTGAATACTTCCCTGATAAGGTTCTGGGAGAAAGAATTTGACGTGATCAAGCCGAAAAAAAATGCCAAAGGCAACCGGAAATTCACTCCGGAAGATATCAAAAACCTCGAACTCATTTATCACCTGGTAAAAGAGCGCGGATTTACCCTGGAAGGCGCGAAAATTCATCTGAAAGAAGAAAAGAAGAAAACGCTTAGCAACTTCGAAATAATTCGTAAGTTGGAAGCTATAAAAGCAGAACTTATCAACTTAAAAAACCAACTATAAATGAAAAAATGGTTAATCCCTACAATAATTATTGTAATTCTGGGAATTATAATATACAGCCTCACTGCCGGGGTGAATAATACGGCCGTTGAACTTGAAGAAAGTGTAAAAAAGAACTGGGCCGATGTTGAGAATGCATACCAGCGTAGAAGTGATCTTATTCCAAATTTGGTGAATACCGTTCAGGGTTCTGCCGATTTTGAAAGAGGGACTTTAAAAGATGTGGTGGAAGCCCGGGCAAAGGCCACTTCGGTAAACGTGAATGCCGATAACCTCAGCGCAGACCAGATCCAAAAATTCCAACAGGCTCAAAGCGGCTTATCATCAGCACTGTCCAGACTCTTGGTAACCGTGGAAAGATATCCTGAAATAAAATCAAATCAGAACTTCCTGCAGTTACAATCTCAGCTGGAAGGTACAGAAAACAGGATCAGCGTGGCAAGAACGCGCTACAATGAATCTGTACAGCAATACAATACTTATATCAGGAAATTTCCTAACAATATTTTTGCAGGAATGTTCGGATTTGAACGTAAACCTCCCTTCCAGGCAGAAGAAGGAGCAGAAAATGCACCTGATGTAGATTTCGATTTTTAACAAATGGCAAAAGAAGCTTTCATTACCAAAAAAGACGAAGAAGAAATTGTAAACGCCATTCGCGTGGCAGAGAAAAAAACTTCCGGTGAGATACGGGTTCACCTCGAACCAACGGCTGGGAAGACCGATATTTTCGAACGTGCGATGGAAGTTTTCCACATGCTGAAAATGGATAATACCAGGCAGGAAAACGGGGTTCTTATTTATGTTGCCGTAGAAGATCGAAATTTTGTGATCTATGGGGATAAAGGCATTAATGATGTAGTTCCCGACGATTTTTGGGAAAGCACCAAAGAGCTCATCGTCTCCCATTTTAAAAATGGCGAATTTAAGGAAGGTTTGGTAAACGGAATTTTGAAAGCTGGAGAGCAGCTACAGAAGCACTTCCCCTGGGATGAAGACGATACCAACGAATTATCTGATCAAATTTCAAAATCTTAGCACCATCAAAAAGCTATTCTTATTACTTTTCCTTCTAGTCGGTTTACAGGTTTTTGCCCAACTGGACATTCCTGAAAAACCTTCGAAAGAAACCAGCGTCTATGACGGGGCAGATATGCTTTCAGCTACCGATGAAAACCGGCTCGAGCAAAAGCTAATCAATTATGCTGATACCACTTCAACTCAAATCGTGGTTGCTACCATTCCCAGCCTTAATGGAGAATATGAAGGCACTTATGCCGCTCATTGGGCCCATAAATGGGGAATTGGGCAAAGCAAAAAAGACAATGGTCTGCTCATTCTTGTAGCCAAACAGGACCGAAAAATATGGATCACCACTGGATACGGCCTTGAAGAGTATTTAACCGATGCCAAAACAAAAGAGATCATTGACCAGATCATACTACCTGAGTTCAAAAATGGCGATTTCTATACCGGCCTCGACAAGGGAACGACCGCGATTTTCCAGGTCTTAAACGGAACTTTTAAAGGTGCACCTCAAGGAAGGTCTGGCGGCGAAATTCCTGCAAGAGCCATCATCTTCCTTATTCTCTTTATCATAATTATCATTTCCATGATCAATAAACGCGGAGGCGGAAGAGGCGGTCGCGGACGAGGAAGAAGTCTTTTATGGGACGCTATAATTCTGAGCTCTCTTGGCAGGGGCAGCTTTGGAGGCGGCAGTTCCGGAGGCGGAGGCTTTGGCGGCGGCGGAGGCTTTGGTGGAGGTTTCGGTGGCGGCGGCTTTGGCGGCGGCGGAGCCGGAGGAAGCTGGTGATATTATAGACTTTAGACTTTAGACTTTAGACTTTAGACTTTAGACTTTAGACTTTAGACTTTAGACTTTAGACTTTAGACAAAATTATTATTCAACTAAAAATCCCTCGATTGCGAGGGATTTTTTTTTATTATCTATTTTCTAATCGAACTCGCTTAGAGCTTACGACTTAAAGCTTATAGCTCTTTTACGATACCGCTTTTAGTTTGCTCATTGTAGATTTGTTCAATTTGTCTTCAGCATATTCACGGTCAACGCTTAATTCACCCTCACCACTTTCAGGAAGTTCAAACATCGCATCGGTTAATATAGCCTCGCAAAGCGAACGCAAACCACGGGCACCAAGCTTATATTCCACCGCTTTATCAACGATATAGTTCAATGCTTCTTCAGTAATATCAAAATCGATTTCATCCATTTCAAACAGCTTTTTATACTGTTTAATAATGGCATTTTTCGGCTCGGTAAGGATGGCCCTTAAGGTGTCTTTGTCCAGCGGATTCATATAAGTAAGCGCAGGCAATCTACCAATGATCTCCGGAATGAGTCCAAATTCTTTCAGATCTTTCGGAATGATATACTTCAGCAGATTGGTTCTTTCAATAGTATCCTCGCTTTTGGAAGCGCTGAAACCTACGGCCTGCATATTCAATCTTTTGCTGATGATCCTTTCAATTCCGTCGAAAGCTCCTCCGGCAATGAATAAAATATTTTCAGTATTTACTTCAATGAATTTCTGATCGGGATGTTTACGGCCCCCTTTAGGCGGAACATTCACTGTTGTCCCTTCCAGCAATTTCAATAAAGCCTGCTGAACACCTTCTCCTGACACATCGCGGGTAATGGAAGGATTATCACTTTTACGCGCTATTTTATCGATCTCATCAATAAAAACAATTCCACGTTGGGCTTTTTCCGTATTGTAATCGGCAGCCTGAAGCAACCGCGTTAAAATTCCTTCTACATCTTCACCCACATAGCCTGCTTCAGTAAGCACGGTAGCATCAACGATTGCCAGAGGCACGTTAAGCATTCTTGCAATGGTACGGGCCATCAGGGTTTTTCCTGTTCCGGTTTCCCCAACCATCACGATGTTACTTTTCTGAATTTCAACATCATCTTCACTTTCAGGCTGCAACAATCTTTTATAATGGTTGTAAACAGCTACAGAAAGTACCTTTTTGGTTTCTTCCTGCCCGATGATATACTGGTCCAGAAATGATTTTATTGCCTTGGGCTTGCTCAGCATAAGATCGGAAGAAAGCTCTCTTGCCTCTCCCTGCCTGGATTCTTCCACGACGATCCCATGCGCCTGTTCAATACAGCGGTCACAAATGTGGGCATCCAGACCTGCGATGAGCAGATTGGTTTCAGGTTTTTTTCTCCCGCAAAAGGAACATTCTAGATCTTCTTTCGCCATTTTTTCTTTTTTTGCCAGTTTCTAACAAGTTAGAAAAAGCAAGTTACAATTTATCCTTCTCTCTTTAAAACTTCATCGATCATACCATACTCTTTAGCTTTTTCAGCTTTCATCCAGTAATCACGATCGCTATCTTCATGAACTTTTTCATAAGTTTGACCGCTATGTTTAGCGATAATCTTATATAATTCTTCTTTTAGCGTAAGGATTTCACGAGCTGTAATTTCAATATCGCTCGCCTGTCCCTGGGCTCCCCCCATTGGCTGGTGAATCATCACACGGCAGTGAGGAAGACCGCTTCGTTTGCCTTTTTCGCCAGCACATAAAAGTACCGCTCCCATAGAGGCCGCCATTCCGGTACAAATAGTGGCAACGTCGGGTTTTATAAACTGCATGGTGTCATAAATCCCAAGACCAGCGTACACGCTTCCACCGGGGGAATTGATATAGATTTGAATATCTTTACTAGCATCGGTGCTTTCAAGGAACAGCAACTGAGCCTGTACAATATTAGCAACCTGATCGTTGATCGCGGTCCCTAAAAAGATGATCCTGTCCATCATTAATCTGGAGAATACATCCATTGCCACGGCATTCATTTGTCGTTCTTCAATAATATTGGGAGTCATCCCAACGGGCACCATACTACTTATGATCTTATCGTAATAATTGCTGTTGATCCCATGATCTGAAACAGTATATTTTCGAAATTCTTTTCCGTAGTCCATTTATTTTTTTGTTTTCTTTATCTTAATAAATTAAGGGCTAAAAGCAAAAAGGCGTTAGCCTTTTTTATGAGTTAACGCCTTAAAGATAGATAATATATCGTAAAAAGGCTTACTTATAAATCTCTTTCACAAATTCTTCGTAAGTCACTTCTTTCTCATTGAATTTCATATTCTCTTTATAGAAATTCAACAGTTTCTCGTTCATTAACTGCTCTGAAAGTCGCTTGGCCTCATCCTGGTTTGAAAGAATTCTTGCGGCGATATCGTCAAGTTCTTTCTGAGATGGATCGGTTTGACCGAACTGAGCCATTTGCTGCCTTATCTTATCGGTCGCAAAAGCTTTCAGATCATCAAAGTTCACATTAAGATTATTATCATTAATGATTTTACCCTCGATCAACTGGTAGCGAAGCCCTTTTTCACTATTCTCATATTCTTCTTTGGCCTCTTCCTCGGTCATTGGTTTTTCACCAACAGTTTGGATCCATTTCTGAAGAAATTCCTTTGGAAGTTCAAATTTTGTGGCTTCAATTAAGGCTTCGGTAACATCGTTCATCAATTGCTGATCACTTTGCTGCTGAAATTGTTTCGCGGCGTCTTCTTTTATTTTTTCTTTCAGTTCAGTCACAGATTTCACCTTATCCTTACCAAAAAGTTTATCAAAAAGTTCCTGGTCAAGATCGGCAAGTTCTCTTTCATTGATTTCCGAAATGGTAAATTCAACCTCAATATCAAGGTCATGGGCGCGATCATGCTCAATATCCAGATGATTGATCAGCGCATGATCATCTTCAAAAAGTCCTTTCGTATTCAACTTGATGGTATCACCAACTTTAGCTCCTACGAATTTATTCAGGTTTTTCTTCCCTTTTATATTTTCAAGTTCTACGGAAGTTTCATGGTCAATTCCTTCTTCTTCGTTTTTGAAGGTTCCGGCAACGACATCACCTTCTTCCACAACATCTTTAGATTTTAACTTACCGTATTGCTTCTGAATATTCTCAATTTGCTTATTGACCATTTTTTCATCGGCAACGATATTATATTTGGTCACAGGTTCTTTAAGATCAAGGTTGACCTCAAATTCGGGAGCAAGCCCTAATTCAAACTCAAAGCTATAATTCTCCTTATCCCAATCAAAATTTTCCTGCTCTTTAGGAATCGGATTTCCAAGAACATCCAGTTTTTCTTCGGTAAGGTATTTATTAAGACTATCCTGAAGCAACTTGTTCACCTCATCCACCAAAACAGCCTTTCCGTACTGCTTCTTAACCATTCCCATAGGTACGTGCCCTTTTCTAAAACCGGGAATATTGGCATTCTTACGGTAATCTTTTAATATTTTATCTACTTTGCCTTCATAATCTTCTTTGGCGATATCTACCTTAACTACCGCGTTTAAGTCATCAATATTCTCTCTGGTAATATTCATTTTGATCTGTTATAAAAAATTGGAGTGCAAAATTACACAATTTTCAAAAGCATACAAAGTTTCAAATAATTGAAATTCAGCAATTCTAATCTGCTTTTGATGCAGAATAGACAATACTTTGAAAAAGTGACAGCAAAAGGCTAAAAATGATGGCCATAAACCAGCCGTCCACATTAAAGCCCTCCACGAAACCATCAGCAATAAAAATAATAATTGCATTGATCACTAAAAGGAACAAACCAAGGGTCAGTATTGTGACCGGAAGGGTTAATAGAATGAGAATTGGCTTTACCAGGAAGTTTAAAATTGCAAGAACCAGAGCAACAATTACGGCTGTCCAGTAATTTTCTACACTTACGCCGGGAAGCAACCAGGCCAGAATAACAACAAACATTCCGGTTAATAGCAGGCGGATTATAAATTTCATAATAATCTAATTTACTGAAGCATAAAATTGCAAAAAAATAGCCGGGTTACTCCCGGCTATTCCAAATTTTATATGAATTTTAATATTACTAAAGGTTCTGGTCCAGTGTTACAGTTGGATATTCTCCCACGTTGGCTTTTGGAACCTCAGCGTTATAGGTGGTATTTATTTCGGCAATTATCTTATTGGCTAAAAGGGCATAGCCTCTTGGAGTTAAATGAACTCCATCGAGTGAAAAAGCACCTCCTGTTACGAAAGTGGAAGTAAGTGTACCGCCATCGAAAGCAATTCCACCACTATTCAATTGATTAAGCAGTTCTCCAGAATCAACATATCCAAGTTCATAGGCATCTGCAATGCTTTTAATAGCTGCATTATAGGCCGTGGTAGCTTCAACTATATCCTGTTGCTCTTCAAAAGTCAGCACATATTGATCGGCTAAGGGAACAGAAACTCCATTAACCAGCAGAGGATTTCCGTTTACTGTTGTCCCAATAAATGAAGCTGAGGTTAACGGGATAAGATCGGTTGAATTAGCTTGGCGAAGCTGGCTCAGCAATCCCGCTGTTTGAGCGTCAAGATTGAAAGGCTCTCCCATCAAAATACTGGCAAGCGCGGTAAGATCTTCATCTACGATAGTTACAAAATTACCTTCTCCGGCCGTAAAAGAAATTTTTCTGCTGTCGGCTTCAGCCTGAGTGATCACCCCAGCCTGAACCAATCCCGGAAGGATTTGAGTGTTATAAGCACCAAATTTCGCGTTAAGGGCAGCGACGGTTTGAGCATCCAACGGTATCGGGTTTGGGGGAACCAAATTAAAGAAAGGAATCGAAGAAACCTGTGGAATCCCAATAAGAACTCCGTCAGCATTTGCTCCATCTTCTCCGGCCAGCTTGCTCACAATTTGGTCATACACATAGGCAAAGGCATTGGGATCTGTAATATCATTTTCGCCGTAGGTAGTAAAATCGGTGTTATTTTTCTGATAAATACCTGCACCACCCGAAGTAGCATAATTTAAAACATCATTATTTCCAATCCATAAAGTAAAGAAAGTTGGATTCTGCGCCAGTGCATCGGCTAAAACGGTGGTATTATCTGAACTGGCGAACCTTGCGAAATAGGGATTTGCCATTTCGGCTGCCACCGCCTGCATATTCCCATAACCGGGTGCTATTAAATGAAAAGATTTCGCACCGGGCACTCCCATATTTCCGAAGGAACCTTCCAGCCGGTTGGTCACCTCGGTAGTGGGAGTTTTACTAAGTCTTACAGGCATTGGCCCATCAGCTCCAACGCTTAATACATATCGCGTTTCTTTAATTGGATTACCATTATAGAGCAAACCTCCAAAATTATCGCTTACGAGTGGTTGAGTAAATTCATCAGTTTCCTGAACAAGGGCAAATTTCTGAGCAAGGATACTGGGATAAGAATTCATTTGTCCGCTTATATACAAGGCTCCATCAGCATAACCTGCGGTCAAGGAATTCCCTAAAGCTACATAATGAGAAAAATCGGCTGTCCCACTGGTATAAAAATCCTGTTCTTCAATAGAATTTCGAAGTTCGGGTTCGCAGGAAACAAGACCCAGCGCCAGAAGTCCGGATAATAATATATATTTTTTCATTTTTTCTAAATATTAAATTTTAATGGTTACACCCAGGCCAGGTACGAAGGCACTTGATTTATAAGTTCCTTCAAAGGGAACGTTCTGCTGGTTTTCCTGGTAATAATCATAAGATTCATTGATCTCTTCGAAACGGCTGTAAAGGAAAGCCGCATCGATAGCAACACGATCGCTTACATTAATTGAAAGACCTCCGGTGAAGTTATTAGAGCTGTTACGAGGGGTTTCAGGCGCAAAATATCCCGATCGAACCGGTGACTGATCGAAGTAATAACCGGCTCGCAAAGTAAAAGTTTCGTCAGCGGTATATTGAAATCCGAATCGATAAATTGAAGAATTCTTATAATTTCTCGGGTTTTTGGAATCGGGTATATTGGGATCGGCAAAATCTATATCCAAAGATTCATAAGTACTCCAGAAGGTCCTGTTGTAATCGAAGGCAAACAACCATTTTTCATCCAGCTGGTAAGAAATTCCAACTGAAAGTTCAGCCGGCATGGGTAATTCAGCATCGAAAGTCGTATCGTGAAACGGAGTCAATGGAGAATTAGGAACATTTTGAAAATCTGCAGTACCGCCTTCGGCTTTCATTTTCACCAGAGAGCGATAATTCACGCCAATCCTGAGGCTGTCTGTTGGGCTGTACATAAGTCCGGCAGACCATCCAAACGCATTCACACCACTGGCATCTACTGTTACATTCGCCCTGTTTCCTTCAAGATCGGTAAGGCTTCGGTTAAGATTCCGGTTGAAATTGACTTTTCCGTTAACGTAAATGGGACCCCCACCAATAGAAAGATTATCGGTGATTTTGAAGGAAGCCAAAGCCTGGACATAAATTGTCTGAAGCTCGATATTGTTCACTAAATGAGAACCAGCCCAGTCGGTAGGCCATTCAACGCTACTCCCGTAAGGAGTATAAGCTGCAAAGCCAAGGCTGAACCTATCGCTTAATTTATAGGAAAAATAAGCGTAAAATGGAGTGCCCACAGGGCTATCGGTCCTGGCCATCTGCCCGAATTCTTCATTTTGCCAAACAACATTTGAAAATACAGGGCTCACACCGGCTGCAACATTAATTTTATTTTCGAGATAGACTAATCCGGCGGGATTAAAAAAAGCAAGCTCGGCATTGTTCACCACGGCTACTCCTGTATGCCCCATCGCCAGCGAACGCTGACCCTGAAGACTCACACGGTAACCTCCAGCATAAGAAAATGCCGTGGCCAAACAACATAGGCCAAGGAAAAATATTCTTTTCATGATTTGTGTAGGTTTAATTTTTTAACAAGTGTTATAGAGTGACAAAATCTGAAGAATTTATCAAGTATGCAACCAAATGATGATATTTATTATGTATGCATAATAAATTTAGAAAGGTTTTAAACAAAACGGACAACAGCCTCAAAAAATTCGTCACTTTTTTCAGCATGCACCCAATGCCCTGATCCCTTGATGCTCACTATGATAGCTTTTGGGAAGTGTGATTTTATCTCTTTTCGATCTTCAGAAATAATATAATTAGATTTCTCCCCTTTTATAAAAAGTGTGGGGCCTTCATAACTTAAATTTTTATCAAGAGCCGCACCTATATTCTCAATATTTGCCTTTAGAGCAGGCAGGTTTAACTTAAGAGAAAGGCGGTCTTTAGTTTTCCAGTAAAGGTTTTTAAGAAGAAATAGCCTTACACCGGTATCAGGAATAAATTTTTCAAGCAGATCTTCTGCATCTCCGCGCGATGAAAGTTGCGCATCGTCGAGCGCAGTGAGTCCCTCCAGAATTTGCTGATGATGCGGAGCATAATATTTTGGCGCAATATCAACTACCACTAATTTCTCTACCAGTGAAGAATTTTTACAGGCAAAGAGCATGGCCGTCTTTCCTCCCATTGAATGCCCCATAAGAATCACTTTTTCAAGCTGATGCTCCTTACAGTATTCATTGATATCAGCGGCCATAAGCTCATAAGAAAAATCGTCACTATGTGGACTTTTTCCATGATTTCGCTGATCGATAAGATGGACCTCAAATCCTTTTTTTGAAAACTGTTTCCCTAGGGTTTTCCAGTTATCGCTCATTCCTAAAAAACCGTGAAGAATGAGGAAAGGCTTACCTTTTCCTAAGATCTTGGAGTGAAGTTTCATTTACTTCAATAATTTTAAATATTGATGAATGGTTTTTTCCAGGCCGAGGTAAAGTGCTTCTGAGATCAATGCATGTCCTATGGAAACTTCGTCAAGATATGGCACCTCTTTATGGAAAAAAGCGATATTTTCGAGAGAAAGATCATGCCCGGCATTTATTCCCAATCCCAATTCATGGGCGAGCTTAGCACATTCGGCATATGTTTTTGCCGCATTTTTATCTCCTTTGCCATAATCAACAGCAAATTTCTCAGTATATAGCTCAATACGATCGGTCCCTGTTTCGGCTGCACCCTCCACCATTTTTTTATCGGGATCTACAAATATCGAAGTACGAATGCCATGCGATTTAAAATCGGCGATCACTTCCTTTAAATAAAGTCCGTTTTTCAAGGTATCCCAGCCGGCATTTGAGGTGATGGCATTTTCGGCATCGGGCACCAGTGTAACCTGTTCCGGCTTTACCGCAAGAACGAGATTCATAAAATCCTGAATTGGTTTTCCTTCAATATTAAATTCAGTTTTTATTACAGGTTTTAGCTCCCGAACATCGTTATATCTTATATGCCTCTCATCGGGCCTGGGATGAACGGTTATTCCCTGAGCTCCAAAAGATTCAATTTTTTTTGCAGCTTCTATCACATCAGGAACATTACCTCCGCGGGCATTTCTAAGAGTAGCTATTTTATTGATATTTACGCTTAACTTGGTCATTTCGGCTTATTTTATTAACAAAAATACAAAGTGTATCCTGCTTCATTGAATTTTATTTTGATTAATTTGCAGAAAAGCAACGGAGATTATGAGCATGACAGAATATATTTTAAATGACGTGGAAATACTGGATATCTCTGAAAAAATAAAGGATGTTCAGAAGCTTTTTAACGAGCTAACCTATACGCATCTTCCTGTAAGGCAGGAAGGAAATTATGTTGGCTGTATTTCAGAAAATGATATTCGGTGTTTTGAAGGTGAAAAAACCCTGGAAGATTATCTGTATGCCCTTGAGGGATTTTTTGTGAGGGAAAATATGTACTGGCTGGATAGCCTCGAGGTTTTTGCCCAAAACGGAACTAATATTATGCCTGTTTTGAGCGAGGAAAATGTGTATATGGGTTATTTGGAACTCAGTGAGATCATTACTCTTTTCAATGAAACCCCTTTTTTAAACGAGGCCGGAAATATTTTAGTGGTCGAAAAAGCCTTTAAAGACTACACCTTTAGCGAAATCAGTCAGATTACCGAATCTCACAATGCTCATATTTTAGGAGCTTTTGTTTCAAAAATTGAAAATGATATGGCCCAGATCACTTTAAAGGTGAGCCCTTCTAACATGAATGGGATCATCCAGGCTTTCCGCAGATACGGGTATATCATAATCTCTGAACACCAGGAAGATAATTTTAATAAAAATCTTAAAGACCGCTCCAAATATCTGGACAAATACCTGAATATTTAAATTATGAAAATAGGTATATACGGACAGTTTTACCACCCAAATGCCGCCCGTTATATCGGCCAGCTTCTTAGTTTACTGGATCAGAAAAATATTGAAGTTCTTATTGAAGAAGAATTTCTGAAACTGATCCACGAGAACAAAACCATTGAAAAAGAATACAAACACTTCAATTCTTTTGAAGAACTTGATAAATCTTTTGACCTCTTTATGTGTATAGGAGGTGATGGAACCATTTTAAAGTCTATTAATTACGTAAGAAATTTAGATATACCCATTGTTGGTATTAATACCGGCCGACTTGGGTTCCTGGCTACCATCCAGAAGGAAGAGATCGAAGAAACACTGGATGATATCCTGGGAAAAAAGTTCAGTCTCTCGCCAAGATCAGTTCTGACCTTACAGACCAATCCAAAAAGCCTGGACCCGGTTTTCAACAATATCGCGCTGAACGAAATAGCGGTAAGCCGAAAGAATACCACTTCCATGATCACCGTCGATACCTGGCTGGATGACCAGTACCTCACTTCTTACTGGGCAGATGGACTTATTATAAGCACCCCTACAGGTTCTACAGGTTATTCTTTAAGCTGTGGCGGACCGGTAATAATCCCCGACACAGATTCCCTTATCATAACCCCTATTGCGCCACATAACCTCAACGCCCGCCCGCTGGTTATAAAAGATCATACAAAAATCAAGTTGAAGGTTTCGGGAAGGGAAGATTCTCACCTTATTTCTATGGATTCCCGCATTGCAAGTTTGCAAAATGATACTGAAATCATCATTCAAAAAGCTTCCTACTCCATTAATTTTGTAGAACTTCGCGGCGACAGCTTCCTTAATACCCTTCGAAAAAAACTTCTCTGGGGGGAAGATAAGCGCAATTAAGCAATAAAAAGCTACAAAAAGTGTTTATAGGTATGTACAAATCTGCCCAAATTATTGCAGAGCAAACAGAATTGTTATATTTGCAAACTTTTGAAAACCTATGAGGCACCTTATCGCATTTGTAGTGATAACAATTATATCCACAAGCATGTACGCACAACAATTTGAAGTGGGAGCTTTTGCAGGCGGTGCCAACTTTGTAGGTGATGTAGGAAGAACAAATTACATTCTCCCCAATACACCTGTGGGAGGATTTATCGCGAAGTGGAATCGCAGTAACCGCCATGCGATACGGCTAACCTTGTTATATGCGAAAATCAGTGCAGACGATGAAAAATCGGGAGATACCAGGAGGCAGCAACGAGGTTATTCGTTTAATAATACAATTGCAGAAGGTTCTTTAGGAATAGAATTCAATTTTTATAAATTCGACCTTTCAGAACCCCTTCCACAAAGTACTCCTTATATTTACACCGGAATCACCTATTTTCGCGCAGATCATGTATGGCTTAAAAATGGCCGTAATAATAACCTCTTCAACGAGGGAACAAACTGGGATTTTGCTATCCCGATGGTAATGGGTTACAAAGAAGCCTTCACCGAGAATATTATTGGAGCTCTGGAAATTGGAGCACGCTATACTTTCACCGATAACCTTGACGGAAGCTGGCCTGAAGAATATCTTGGAAGAAGGGAGCCGGCCCTGGAATTTGGAAACAGAAACACCAATGACTGGTACGTTTTTACCGGTATTACTTTAACCTTTACCTTTGGCCGTAAACCCTGTTATTGCTTTTAGATGGATTACAAAGAAAAAATTGATCTCAAAAAATTACCTGCACACATAGCGATTATTATGGATGGTAATGGCAGATGGGCAAAGCAGAAAGGGTTTCTAAGAGTTTCCGGGCATGAGGAAGGAACAAAAGCTGTTCGGGATGTTGTGGAAGGAGCCGCTGAAATTGGCATTCAAAATCTAACACTTTATGCTTTTTCCACTGAAAACTGGAACCGCCCAAAATTTGAAGTGGATACCCTTATGAGACTTCTGGTTAATTCCCTTAAAAAAGAGATCAAAACCTTACAGGAAAATGATATCAGGCTTAGCTCCATAGGCAATATCTCCAGCCTTCCTTCAAAAGCAGAAAAAGAACTTCTGGATGTAATTAAAAAAACTTCCGAAAATAAACGAATGGTGCTAACCCTGGCGTTAAGCTATGGGAGCCGCGAAGAAATCACCAATTGTTTTAGAGAATTAGCAGGAAAAATTAAAAGTGGAGAATTATCTGAAGATGGGGTTGATGAATCACTTATAAATGAGCATCTTTACACCCGAAATTTGCCAGACGTGGATCTTTTGATCAGAACCAGTGGCGAACAGCGTATTAGCAACTTCCTTCTATGGCAGATTGCTTATGCCGAATTGTATTTTACTAAAATATTATGGCCAGATTTTAGAAGAAATGACCTATTTGAAGCCATTTACAACTATCAAAACAGAGAAAGAAGATTTGGAAAAACAAGTGAGCAACTCAGTTAGTGCATCCATGACAAAAAAGATATTTACCCTCTTTGCAATTTTGTTCATTTTCAGTTTCACTGCCAAAGCCCAGGGCTTACCGCTGGGAGATGCAAAAAAATATGTAATTGGAGATATAAAGGTTACCGGCACAACCACCTATAATGACCAGACTGTTATTGCCTTTACCGGATTAAAAAAAGGAGAGGAACTTTACATCCCGGGAGACAAATTAAGTTCGATCATCAAAAAGTTATGGAAACTTAATCTTTTTAGTGATATCAATGTGTATATCACCGATGTTCACGATGGAAATGTCGCCGATCTTGAGCTGGAAATAAAGGAAGTTCCCGTACTAAACCTTGTTAAGATCAACGGGGTTAAGAAATCGGAAAAAGAAAAGCTTATTAAAGAAAACGACCTTAAAAAAGGAGCCAAGGTCACCGAAAACCTTATTACCACCACCAAAAATTATATAGAAAACAAATACCGAAAAGAAGGTTTTTTCAATAGTGATGTCACTATTCAAACCAATGCGGTTCCCGATACTTCTGCTCAAAAGACCAATCAGGTGAACATGATCATTGATGTCAACAAGGGGGACCGGGTGAAAATTGCAGATATTGATATTATTGGCAACAAAAAGCTTTCAGACGCCAAACTTCGCAGAAGTTTAAAAAATACAAAGCAGAAAAACTTTTTCCGTTTCTGGAAACGCTCCAAATACGTGCCCAGCGATTATGAAGAAGATAAACAGGCTTTAATCAACAAATACAAAGAATATGGTTATCGGGATGCCCGAATTATTTCAGATACTCTTATAAAAAAAGATGAGAAAACTGTAGATCTGAACATAAAGGTTGAAGAAGGAGATCAATATTATATCGGAGATATAGATTTTCTGGGGAATGCTGCCTATTCAGATGAAATGCTGAACCGTGTGCTGGGAATTGATAAAGGTGATGTCTATAACGGGGTTTTACTCGATGAACGCATTACAGGAAGGGAACCTAACAAAAATTCCATCGCCAATCTTTATCAGAATAACGGATATCTTTTCTCGAATATCGACCTTGTTGAAACCAATGTTAAGAATGACACCATAGATTTCGAGGTTCGTATCGTTGAAGGAAAAGAAGCCTTTATAGACCAGGTTCGGGTTACGGGTAACGATAAAACCAAAGATCGCGTGATCTATAGGGAAATGCGTACCAAACCAGGACAAAAATACAGCCAGGAGGCGGTAGTGGCTACTGTTCGGGAACTTGGCCAGCTTGGCTTCTTCGATGCTGAACAATTGAAACCTGAATTTGTTGACCCTAATCCTAATGAAGGAACTTTAAGCCTCGAATACCAGGTAGTGGAAGCCGGTGCCAGCCAGATAGAATTGCAGGGTGGTTACGGTGGCGGAGGCTTTATAGGAACCCTGGGTCTTTCATTCAACAACTTTTCACTGCAGGGACTTTTTGACAAGGATGCTTATAAGCCAATCCCGATGGGAGACGGCCAAACACTTTCTTTGCGTGCACAGGCGAGCACCTTCTATCAAACCTATAGCCTTTCATTCAGAGAGCCCTGGTTAGGAGGAAAAAGACCTGTAAGTTTGTCGACTTCATTCAGCTATACGAGGCAGTTCCTATATGACTATATTAATAGAAAAGCCGATAAAAGCCGAAGTTTTGATATACTTGGTGTGAGCATAGGTCTGGCAAAACGACTTACCTCTCCAGACCAATATGTAACCATTTCTAATGTGATAGGTTTCCAGCGTTATGAATTGAACAATTATAACACAGGCCTGTTTACCTTTGGTAACGGCTTCTCTAACAACCTTTACTATCAGTTAGGAATTACGCGCGATAATACGGCCATTAACCCTATTTTCCCGACTTCGGGTTCTAAATTTTCTATTACCGCGAAACTTACTCCTCCATATTCTTTATGGAACGGGATTGATTACGGAGATCTGAAAAACCAGCCTGAATACCAGCTGCGGGATGATAATGGCAATCTAATAGATGAAAGAGGAAATCGCGTAACTGAAGATAATTCTGTGCCCGATACTGAAAAAGTAGATCAAAAGAAATATAACTGGCTGGAATTCTATAAGATAAAATTTGAAGGTACCTGGTATACCAACCTGGCTAGTTTTGGACCAAGCAGCAACCTGGTACTTCGTACTCATGCTGAATATGGCTTCCTGGGAGCGTACAACAGCGCCCGTGGTGTACCCCCTTTTGAACGTTTCTATCTTGGAGGTGACGGTCTTGGCGCCTACAGCCTGGATGGACGTGAAACAATTCAGTTGAGAGGTTACCCAAACCAATCGGTAGTACCAATTGACAGGCCTTCGACTGCCCGTGATGATGGAGCGACCATTTACAATAAATATTCGCTGGAACTCAGATATCCAATTACTTTGAAACCAGCCGCTTCTATTTATGCTTTGACCTTTTTGGAAGCAGGGGCTTCATATGATAATTTCAGGGATTACAACCCCTTCCAGTTGAATCGTTCGGCAGGTGTAGGTCTTAGGGTATTTATGCCTACTTTCGGATTATTGGGGATCGATTTTGGCTACGGATTTGATCCGGTTTTGGGAAAACCAGGGCCAAATGGCTGGGAAACTCATTTTATCATAGGTCAACAGTTTTAAATTGGCATGATATTTTCTATCTTCGGATAAATGAAAAGAAAACTATTTTCCATATTAAGCATCTTCATTTGCGTGATGGGTGTTACAGCACAAAAGACAATTCGTCTTGGGTATATCGATATGGAATATATTCTTGAAAATGTTCCGGAGTATCAGGAAGCTAAACAGCAGCTCGAAAATCGCGTGCAGGAATGGAAGAATGAAGCCGAAACAAAAATGCGTGCCGTACAGGAAATGAAAGATAAACTGGCCAATGAACGTCCTCTTCTTACCAAAGAACTAATTGAGGAAAGAGAAGATGAAATTAAATATTTAGAGCGCCAGGCTTTGGACTTTCAGCAAAAAAAATTCGGACCCGGTGGCGATTATTTAATGCAGAAGAAACAACTGGTGCGACCGGTTCAGGATCAGGTATTTACAGCAGTTCAGGAAATAGCTAAAAATCGTAATTTCGATTTTATTTTTGACAGGACCTCAGATATTGGAATGGTTTATGCAGATCAACAATATGATGTGAGTGATCTTGTTCTAAGAACGATAAAAAGAACAGCTAATCGCGAGCAACTGGAAGGAAAAAAAGAAATTTCTGAAATGGAACGTGCCGAGGAGAGAACGCCGGAGCAGGATAAAGCCATAGACGAAAGAGAACAGCTGGTTGAACAGCGAAAAAATGAAAGGGAAGCTCTTTTGGAACAACGCAGAAAAGAAAGAGATTCTATTAAAGAAGCGAGACAAAAAGAATTTGAAGAGCGCAGGGCAAAGATCCTTGCAGAACGTCAAAAACGTATTGACTCTATTCAAAACATAAGAGAAAAAAAGAAAGATACCATAAATTAAAATTAGAATTTTTTAAACCTTAATTAAACTTAACGAAGAACAATGAAACAATTCAGAACACTTTTTATAGCTTTAGCTTTAATGATTGGCGCTACTGCTTTTACCAATGCACAGTCGAAGATAGCGCATATCGCGACTCAGGAGCTTGTACAATCATTGCCTGAATATAAAAGTGCGCAGGACCAGCTTGATAAACTTGAAAAGACCTACGACGCTGAAATTAAAGATATGCTAAGTGAAGCTCAAACTACTATGCAGCGTTATGAGGCTGAGGCCAATACCAAGACCGACGAGGAAAATCAAAAAAGGGCTCAGGAACTTCAGGCAGCACAAAGAAGAATCCAGGAGCATAGCCAACAGGCAAGACAGGATCTTCAGAAAAAAGAACAGGATCTATTAAAGCCTATTCTTGAAAAAGTTCGCAACGCCATCCAGAAAGTAGCAAGACAAAAAGGTTTTGACTATGTTTTGGATTCAACTACCGGAACAGGCGTTCTGCTGGCTGATGGATATGATCTTATGCCAGATGTAAAAAAAGAACTGGGAGTAAAATAGTTTCCGCTAAAAAACTTTAATACAAACTGCGTGCGCTTCCCGTACGCAGTTTTTTTATTTTTGCGTGCATGACACATTCAAACGGCCCGATTGGTATATTTGATTCCGGTGTAGGAGGAACTTCTATATGGAAAGAGATCCACCATCTTCTGCCTTTGGAAAAAACTATCTATTTGTCGGATAGCCGAAACGCGCCTTATGGTGAAAAGACCCAGGATGAGATTATCAGGTTATCGATCAAAAATACGCAGAAACTACTTGCCCTGGATTGCAAAATTATTGTGGTTGCCTGCAATACCGCCACTACCAATGCGATTAAGGTTCTGAGGGAAAGCTTTGAGGTGCCATTCATTGGCATTGAGCCCGCGATTAAACCTGCGGCGCTGCAAAGCAAACATAAGGCCGTGGGCATTCTTGCAACACGCGGAACCCTTGCAAGTCAGCTTTTCAGTAAAACCTCTGAACTATATGCGGGTGATATTGATGTAATTGAAGTGGAAGGCCGGGGCCTGGTAGAACTCATCGAAAAAGGCCTGTATTTTTCAGAAGAAATTAGAGAACTTTTAAGGGAATTACTAGAACCCATGTTGAAGGCCAGGATCGATTACCTGGTTTTGGGTTGCAGTCATTATCCGTATCTCATTCCTGTTTTAAAAGAACTTCTTCCCGAAAATGTTACGATCATAGATTCCGGGGAAGCTGTTGCCCGGCAGACCAAAGCGGTACTTGAAAAAAATTCTTTGTTAAGGGAGGAAAATCCCAATCCCGAGCTGCCCGTTTTTTATTCAAATTCTGATCCCAGCGTATTATCTGAATTAATTGAAGCCGAAAAGTGGGGATACCAGGTCTCCTACCTGGATTTTTAGGCTTAGTTATTTACGGCAGGACAATGACAATCGTAATGCTGCCTGTTCTCCCCAAAATTATATCCGAGGGTAATCTGATGAAAGCCATTATTACTCAAAACTACTGAATTAAGCTGGTAACTGAAGGTATAACCAAAAATAAATCGTTTATAAGTGTATCCCACAAAAGGTGTCATATACCTAAGTTGCTGTTGTTTTACAGTCTCACCGTTGGTTGTATATTCAGCTCCTTCAAAACTATTCCGATAGGAAATACCTCCCCATAATTTGCCATTTTCCAGGTCATAATATGCTTTCAGATTTACATCTATAGCCATTTCATTGGTGGCGTCACGCATTTGGTAAAGAATTGAAGGCTCAAAGCTCCACGGATCATTGTAATTTAAATCAAAAACATACCCGGCAGATACCAGGTATTTACGCATATTGCTTGGAACAGCATCTGAATAGAACAGTTCCCTGCTTACTGAAAGTATATTCTTTGCGGCTAAGTGCAGGTAGAAATCCCTGTAAAAATAGGAAATTCCCACATCCACATTTGCAAAAATATCAGCCGGATTTTCACGATCAAGAAGCGGATCATAGTCCGTAAAACCCCGGGTGTCGAGACGATGCTGGATCACTCCCGCACTTATTCCGAAGGATAACTGATTTAGATCGGCATTACTTCTCGAGAACATAAGATGATAGGCAAAAGTTCCATAGGCTCCCAGTTTCGAAAAATTTCCATTTTCATCCCTGAAAAGAATACCTCCCACCCCTATTCGATCGGTCACCCTGGAATTCACCGCCAGCGTCTGTAAGTTAGGAGCATCCTTCACGTCAAACCACTGGGACCGGGCAGTGAGCCTGATCTGGTCATAATTTGAAGCACCAGCCATAGAAGGGTGTATCAGATACAAATTATCAGTAAGATAATCAGAATAAGTAGGTATAATTTCCTGAGCTGAGAGTCCTGTATTTTTAAAAAAGATTAAAAGTAGTAGAAAAACAAAGAGCTGAATTTTAGAAAAAAAATACCGTCTCCCCCCCGGGATCGTATTTAAAGAAAACTTACAGTTCATAAAGCCTATAAATATAGGTAATAGCTTGTTTTTCTTTAGTATTTTTGCCAAAAATTTCGAGATGAAAGAATATACCATAAATATAATTCCTACCAATAAACCTCAAATCGTAAAATTTGAGGCCAATAAATTTCTTACAAGACACGAAAACCATCAGTTTAATAACATTGATGAAGCTAAAAATTCTCCTTTAGCCCAGCAGCTTTTCTATCTCCCATTTGTGAAAACGGTGTATATAGCGCAAAATTTTATCGCCATAGAAAAGTATGATATCGTGGAATGGCCTGAAGTTGAAAATGAGGTTGCTGAACAGATCGAAAATTATCTGAACAAAGGAGGAGAAGTAGTAACAGAAGAAACAGCGCGTAAAGGAAATATTCCTGTCACTGTTTATGCTGAAATGACGCCGAATCCCGCTGTAATGAAATTCGTTTCCAACAAAAAGCTCGTGTTGCAGGCCTGCGAATTCAAGAATATTGATGAGGCTAAAAATTCGCCTCTGGCTCAAAGCCTTTTCCATTTTCCCTTTGTAAAAGAAATATTTATGGACGAAAATTACGTTTCTGTTCAAAAATATGATATTGCTGAATGGGACGATGTTACCATGGAATTAAGAGAATTCATAAAAAATCATCTGGAACAGGGCAAAGAGGTAGTTTCAGGTGAAACTGCCACGCCAAAAAAACAGTCGGCTGAAACTGATGCTTCTGCTCCTTCAAAGCCTAGCCAGGAAATTCATAAAATGGATGACATTTCCCAGGAAATTGTAGGAATTCTGGATGAATATATTAAGCCCGCGGTTGCCAGTGACGGTGGTAATATTCTTTTCGAAAGCTATGATTCTGCAAGCAAAACCGTAAAAGTGGTTTTACAGGGAGCCTGCAGCGGCTGTCCGTCTTCAACCATGACCCTTAAAAACGGTATTGAAACCATGCTTCGGGATATGATGAGAGACAAAGTGGAGTTTGTGGAAGCGATCAACGGTTAAAAATAAAAAAATCCCGAATCGGGATTTTTTTATTTAATAGGTGGTGGATCGTGCCTCATTATAGAATTCCTGGAATAACTGCAACAAGCTCATCGTAGAACTTATAAGGTCTTTTGTTTCAAGAAGAACCCCGAAATAGAGCTTTGTATTTTTGGGGCTTGTTTCTGAAGTTCGTATCCTGGTAATCTGTTTTTGTATAAGTTCACTTACATAATCCAACAGCTGTTGTTTCTCGCTGAGAATACCATCGATATTTCCGAACTCATTATTGTCAAAGGTATCTTCAATTTCATCAAAAAGGATCTGCATTTTTTCATCTACTTTTTTCAGATCTCTTATTTGATTAAATTTTAAATTTTTGTGGTTATTATGTACATGGTTATAGCTGTTTCGGGTAATGAAACTTATTGACTGCACCATATCCTGAAGATAATCTATGGTGAGTATGTAAAATTTACTGGCCTCAACCGAGTCCTCCTCCAGCGATTTGATGAAATAGAAAATATTTCCCTTTAACTCATCAACATCGGCTTCAAGTTTTTCAATTTTTTTATAGCTTTTCTTCAGTTTACTCAGATCATAATAGCCCAGATGATCAACCGTTTTGGTGTACATTTTATTGATGCCCCTTATCACGTTCGAGATATTTTCAGAAGTTTCTGAAGTTATTTCATTAATGGTGATAATATCACTTCGGTTAAATTTTTTCCTGTTTCGTTCTTCTTTGGCTCTCCTGGAATGCATAATTCCGCTTCTTACCACCACTACAAGGGCGAGAATTATTAGAACTGCCAGGGCAATACTGCCACCAAAATAGATGATCAATCCAAAGATGGCTGCAGCACTGAAAGCCACAATCGCAGTTACAAACCAGCCGCCGATGACATTTAAAACCCCTGCCACGCGATATACGGCACTTTCACGATCCCAGGCTCTGTCAGCCAGCGAAGATCCCATCGCGACCATAAAAGTCACATAGGTGGTTGAAAGAGGAAGTTTTAAGCTTGTTCCAAAGGAAATTAAAACACTGGCTACCACGAGGTTTACCGAAGCCCGGACCATGTCAAAAGCAGGTGCATCTATACGTTTACTTCTTAAATGATGAACCGGCTTATCAAATTTGGTCTCAATACGGTTCTTCATAGCTTCCGGTAAAACAGCGGTCACCGCGTTTCCAAAAAGAACAGAATATCTTACAATACCTCTGGAAAGAAAATTCGGGTCAAAGCGTTCCACACCTTCCCCCTGCCGGGCCAGGTTAATGCCCGTATCGACTACCGAGCGTGCTTTACTCGAGAACCACAAGGTTGCGACCATCACACCTCCGGCAAGGACCAGCAGTAATTCTGGGGTGGGCACTTTTCCAGAAAGTCCTTCCATAAGAAAATTGGAAGGTAAAGCTCCTGAAGTTTCATAAGCTGCTTGCCATAAGTTAAAAGACTGCCAGGCGGCAATGGGCACACCAATAAAATTAACCAGGTCATTTCCCGCAAATGCAAGGGCAAGAGCAAAGGTTCCTATCACTATGATGATTCGAAGGATATTAGCTTTAAAAACACTCATCAAAAGCTGGGAAATCGCCGTAAATAAAACAAATCCCAGGACAACTATTAAGAGCGTATGGGTATTTACATAATCATTAAAAGAATCAGAAATGAAAGGAATACTTTTCAGGCCTTTAATAAGGATGAAATAAAAGATCGCGGTAAGGGAAAAACCTCCGAAAAGAGAACCGACATACTTCATCTTTTTTTCATACTGAAATGAAAAAATAAGCCTTGAAACATATTGAACAAGGGTACCAATAACAAATGCAACAACAACAGCCAGCAGTATTCCTGCAATTATTTCAGTCGCTTTCGCGGTATTAATATAACCTCCAAGAAGGCCGAGATCTCCATTGGTTTGTGTGTAGATCTTTATTACAGCCATACTTACAGCGGCTCCCAATAGCTCAAAAACTATCGAAACGGTGGTAGACGTGGGCAAACCCAGTGAGTTAAAAAAATCCAGCAGTAATACGTCGGTGATCATCACGGCCATGAAAATGATCATGATCTCGTCAAAATAAAATTCGCCGGGCATGAATATGCCTTTCCGGGCAACTTCCATCAAACCACTGGAAAAAATAGCGCCCACAGCCACCCCCAAACTCGCAACGATCATTATGGTACGCATGGAAACCGCTTTGGAACCAATAGCAGAATTAAGAAAATTAACCGCATCATTACTTACTCCTACTACCAGGTCTGTAACCGCAAGAGCGAAAAGTGCGACCAGCATTATTACGTAAACATCTTCCATGGTCAGATTAATTATCCACGAGCAAAAATTAAATTTTTTTTGCACAAATGGTGGCCACTAAAGTTATTAAAAGATTAATTAATAAACAGATAATAAAAAAGGCTATAGAGATTCATTATCTTTAGAGGTCAGTTGAAAAACAGGGTTTCAAAAATCTCTCCTCGCTAAATACCAAAAACTGATCTATGAGCGAAAATCACGCCTACACGAATGACCTTATCACTGAAAGCAGCCCTTACCTCCTGCAGCATGCTCATAATCCGGTTAACTGGAAGGCCTGGAAAGATGAAATTCTTGAAAAGGCCAAAAAAGAAAATAAATTATTGCTGATAAGCATTGGTTATTCTTCCTGCCACTGGTGCCATGTGATGGAAAAAGAAAGTTTTGAAGATCAGGAAGTTGCCGATATCATGAACTCTAACTATATCTGCATCAAAGTTGATCGGGAGGAGAGGCCAGATGTTGACCAGGTTTATATGAATGCGGTGCAGATAATGACCGGTAGCGGCGGCTGGCCAATGAATGTGGTCGCCTTACCCGACGGGAGGCCGGTATGGGGAGGCACTTATTTCCAAAAGAAGCAGTGGATGGCTGCCCTTCAACAAATCGCCGCCCTCTATAAAAAAGAACCTCAGCAGCTAAACGACTACGCCTCCCGACTGGAAAAAGGCTTAAAGCAACTGGACCTGATTGAAACTCCGGGATCTCAGATGAAATTTCACCGGGAATATTTTATTCCCATTATTGAAAAATGGCAACGCAAGCTGGACACTACCTATGGCGGAAGAAAAGGCGCTCCAAAATTCATGATGCCTTCGAACCTCCACTTCCTATTAAGATATTCTCATCATACTTCCAATGATTTTCTGAAGAATTACTGCCTGCTCAGTCTGGAAAAAATGGCCTGGGGCGGATTATTTGACCATGTAGACGGCGGATTCTCCCGCTACTCGGTAGATGAAAAATGGCATATTCCCCATTTCGAGAAAATGCTTTACGATAATGCCCAGCTTATAAGTCTTTATTCGGAAGCCTATAAATTGACGGGAGAAAAATTATTCCGTGAGGTCATTGAAAAATCCCTGAATTTCATCAGCCGGGAAATGACCGGTGAAAATGCTGCTTTTTACTCTTCTTTTGATGCCGATAGTAAAAATGAGCACGGCGAGGCCGAGGAAGGCGCCTTTTATGCCTGGCAGAAAGAAGAGCTGCAAAAACTTTTAGGAGATGATTTCGAAATCTTCAGTGAATACTTTAATATTAATTCCTTCGGAAAATGGGAAGGAAATAAATACGTGCTTATCAGAAGTCAAAGCGATGCCGAAGCAGCAAAAAAAGCAGAAATTTCAGAAGATAAATTTTCAGAAAAGAAAGAAAAATGGCTGAAAACTCTCTTCGCTGAAAGGGAGAAAAGATCAAAACCCGGTCTCGACGATAAAATCATAACTTCCTGGAACGCGATGATGAGCAGTGGTTTTCTAGCAGCATCACAGGCTCTGGGCGATCCTAAATATTTGAAAATAGCGCAGAGAAACATCGATTTTATCCTAAGAGAACTGCAAAAACCTGATGGCCGTCTTTTCCACAGCTATCGAATTTCCAAAAGTAGCATCAACGGATACCTTGAAGACTATGCCTTCGTCATCAAAGCTCTCCTGGACCTTTACGAAACCTGTTTTGACGAAAAATACCTTTCCCATGCAAGTGAGTTTCTGAAAATCGTACAAAAAGATTTTTCGGTTCAAAATACTGAACTTTTCAGATTTAATTCTGCTGCTGACAGACCTTTGGTCTCCAATCCCATAGAAACCAATGACAATGTGATCCCGGCTTCAAATTCTGTGATGGCCAAAAATATTTTTAGAATGGGCAAAATCTTGGGAAAACCTGAACTTATAGAGAAAGCTCAAAAAATGTTGCACAGCCTTCAGGAAAGGATCCCCGATTATCCCGATTCTTATTCCAATTGGCTGGACCTAATGCTCTCGATCACTTATCCTTTCTATGAAGTGGCAATAACAGGACCCCGGGCTTTTTCCAAAGCTTCTTTTTTTCACAAAAAATACCTACCGCACATAATTTTGGCGGCTACGGAAAAAGAATCGGAGATTTCAATTTTTACAGGGCGATTTAAGAAAGAAGAAGATCTTATTTACGTGTGTGAAAACGGAAGCTGCAAACTGCCCGTTAAATCAGAATCGGCTGCAATCGCGCAATTAGAGGAAGTTTAACAAAAAATAAACATTAATTATATGCTATTTTTTTACAATTAAGGCTAAGTTAAAAATCAATAAAAAAATTCTATGGAAAAATTAAACGATGTTGGCGTGATCGCTACGGAATACGCCAGAAAATTTATTGATTACCTCCCCACACTTATAGGAGCAATTGTTCTTCTAATCGTTGGCCTTTGGATAATCAAACTCATTGTAAAATACCTTAAAAAATTCTTTGACAAAAAGGAGTATGACAAGACTCTGGAGATCTTTACGCTTAATGCAATTAGATGGGGACTTAAAATTTTGCTTTTTGTCCTGGTTATTACTCAACTTGGCATACAAAGCGCGTCACTGGTGGCCGCAATTGGTGCTGCAGGTCTTGCCATTGGCCTGGCATTGCAGGGTTCACTCTCCAACCTTGCCGGTGGAGTGCTGATCATCGTCCTTAAACCATTTAAAATTGGCGACTGGATAGAAGCTCAGGGAACTTCGGGGAGTGTGGTTGAAATTTCCCTTTTTTACACTAAACTCAATACTTTCGGAAACCAGCGTGTGGTAATTCCAAACGGCGAACTTAGCAACAACAATATTACCAATTACAGCTTCAATGAAACGCGCCGTGAAAATCTTTCTTTCGGAATATCTTATGATGACGACCTTAAGAAAGCTAAAGAAGTTCTTACCAATCTTGTAAAAGAACAAAAAGACATCGTGGAAGATCCGGCTCCGCAAGTTATAGTTTCAGAACTTGGCGACAATTCTGTTAACTTCCTTGTGAGGTATTTTGCGCCAAACAGCGTCTTCTGGGACCTTCACTGGTATATGATCGAAGAAGGAAAAATAAGATTGGAAGAAGCCGGAATGACCATTCCTTATCCACAAAGGGATGTATATCTTTACGATCAGACCAAAATGAACGGGACGAAGTTAAAAGCTAAATCAGAATAAAACTGATTGGTTTAACCTGCAATAAAATTCTTTAAATAATAGGGTTCAAAGTAAGCGACATCTTCGGTGTCGCTTTTTTGATATTTTTCCTCGGCCATTTTGCCCATTTCCGTTACGGAAGGAAACTGTGACTTATGGAAAATAGCATTTGGGTGCTTACTGATCTCTTCGAATTTAAGAACACCATTTCCTATAAAATGGACTTCTTTTTCTGAAAGATATTGCTCAAAAGAAGCTTCCTCTAAAATTTGTGCTTTGGTTTCTCTTAACTGCTGATAATTTTTATCAAAAACTGCCGAATAAACTTCCATTCGCCGTGCGTCAATCATGGGAATAATAAAGCCTTTTGCATCTTTTATCTTATGGGCAAGAAGATCGAGGGTGGGAATGGAAATAAGCGGAATTCCAAGAGCAAAACAGAGGCCTTTGGCTGCAGAGACCCCAATTCTCAAACCGGTATAGGAGCCCGGGCCTTTACTTACGGCAACGGCTTCAAGATCTTCAGGTTTTAAACCCGCTTCCTTTAAAGCTTCATCAATAAAGACGTGCAGTTTCTCAGCGTGTGAATAATTTTTGTTATTATCTTCCCGAACTGCTATTAATTCACCATTCTCAGCAATACCCACAGAGCAGTTAGTGGTTGCAGTCTCCAAACACAGAATTATCGCCAAACCTGTTTATTTTTAATCGGCATTTCCTTTAGCCTTATCTTTTACTTCTATTTCGTCCCCGGCTTCAAGATCTTTAGTAACAGTAGTATAAGGGCCGGTGATCACTTTATCACCTTCCTCTAAACCGCTGGTAATTTCAATATTAGAGTCATCCTGTATGCCAGTTTTCACAACGCGAAGTTTGGCTTTATTTCCGTCTTTTACAAATACACATTCAAATTTTTCTTCATCAGGAGAACTGGATGGCGTGATCAATGGTTTCTTCCCGCTGGTAGTGTCGGTTTTGATAACGATTGAGCTGATGGGAACTCCAAGAACATTTTTCTTTTTATTGGTGATAATATCAACGGTGGCTGTCATTCCCGGCCGAAATGGAGAATAATTATCGGGTTTTCCTTCAAGAAGATCCTGGTAAGAATCTTTAAGAATGCGTACTTTAACCTTGAAATTTGTAACCTGATCAGCGGTAAGTTCATTGGCCGCAGTATTTGAAATTTCGGTTACCACCCCTTTGAATTCTTTTTTCAGATAAGCATCTACCTGGACAATGGCTGTATCTCCCACCGAAACTTTTACGATATCATTTTCATTAACATCTACCTCAACCTCCATATTGTCCAGGTTGGCGACGCGCAGAATTTCGGTTCCTGCCATTTGCTGAGTTCCCACTACTCTTTCACCCAGTTCGGCATCGAGCTTGGAGATCGTTCCGGTCATAGGTGCGTAAATATTGGTTCTCCCAAGGTTATCCTGAGCTTCGTTTACCGATGCGGCTGCACTTTGCATGCTGTAGTAGGCCGATTCTTTATTAGCCTGGGCGACCTCATAATTAGAAACGATCTGATCCCATTCAGCTTTTGAAATAACTCCTTTTTCAAAAAGTTTTTTGTTTCTGTTATAATTAGCTTCGGCTTGTTTTAGATTCGCCAGTGTCTGGGCATAATTTGCCTTTGTATTTTGATAACTCGCGCGTACTCTTTCCAGGTTAGATTGATAAATATCGGGGTTGATACGTACCAGAAGATCTCCTTTTTCCACGCTTTGTCCTTCTACAATAGGTAATTCTATAATTTCACCCGATACTTCTGAAGAAAGCTTCACTTCTATCTCTGGCTGAATTTTTCCGGTTGCCGCAACGGTTTCAGTAATATCTATGGGCTTAATAGAAGTTACTTCCACAACTTCCACTTCACCAGAATTACCAAACCAGCCGGCTTTTTTTCCTATGATCAATAAAATGATCAATACTACAACCGCGGCCAGAATGATGTAAAGTGTCTTTCTTTTCATTTTTTTAAAATTTTAAATCCCTCACCGGAATTCCAAAATATAACTCAACTACTTTTAACTTAAAAATGTAATCGTATTTCGCTCTCAGCACCTCGCGCTGAGAATTTTCATACCGTAATTTCGCCTGACTAAAATCGAATGAATTGGTTAGTCCCACATCGTATCGCTCATTGGCATATTCAAAAGCTTTCTCCTGGGCATTTGCTGCAACGATAGCAGCTTCATAGGCCTGGAAGGCTCCCTGGGCATCGGTATAAGCCTGGTAAACATTGGCTTCGAGATCAAGCTCTGCCTGTTCCAAATTGAATTGAGCGCGTTTCGCTGCAACCTGGCTTCTTCTTACCTGATTTCGGGAGGCAAAGCCATTCAGAAAAGGAATGTTCAGTTGAAATCCATAGGTCATACCATCGTTATAAGAAAGCTGATCAAAGAAAGGAAGTGGCGATCCAAGGGTAGGGATCATATTGGGTGCTACCACAATCTGCTCGGTTTCCTGAACCAATCCTATTTGTCTTGTGGGGTTTTCAGGATCTATTTCACTGCCTATGATGCGACCCTGCCCGGATTCCCTGGTATTATAATTGAAAAATGCTCCGAGTGTGGGTAAATAAGCTCCTTTTGAAATTTCCACATCTTTTTCGGCAAGCTCTTTATTTGCTTCTGCAATCTTGATCTCGGACCTTTCTTTCTTAGCTTTTTCAATAACATCATAGACTGAATTGGCTAAGATCTCGTTTCCAAAGATGTCATAATCTCTTTCTACAATATTGAAATTTTCATAATCTTTAATTCCGAGAGTTTGCGCAAGGCTGATCAGGGAAATTTTAATTAGATTTTGGGCCAGGATGATACGCTGCTTTTCATCGGCATCGGTAGCCTTTATTTCCAGCAAATCTCCTTCAGGAAGCACTCCTGCATCTACAAGATCTCGTGTTCTTTCAAGCTGTTGTTGGGTTAATTCATTCTGTGCCTTTATTACCTGTAAGTCCTGTTTATTAAAAAGCACCTGTAAATACGCGTCGGCTACAAAAAGCGCGATATCATCTTTCATTTTATCAAGAGAATATTCCGCAGCCAGTTGAGAGATACGTGCCCTTTGAAGAGCTTTAAAATTTCTCAATCCGTCAAAGAGCGTAAGGCTCGCAGTCACTCCAGCAGAGAAGTTGCGAACAGTTTGATTCTGAAGGATCCCGGTGGTTACGTTTTGAGTTAAACCTGTATTCCAGGCATTGGTAGCCTGGCCGTTAATATTGGGAATAAAATTTCCCAGCGCATCCCGTTTTTCTATACTCGAAAGTTCGGTATCGAGTTGGGCCTGTTTTACTGAAAGGTTATTTTCAAGCGCATAATTCACGCACTCTTCCAGGGTCCACTCCTTTTGTTGTGCCTGAAGTACGCTTCCAAAAAGCAAAAGAAAAGCTAGTATGGTAAGATTTTTCATAATACTTATTCTGTAAGATATGTATGTTAATTGGTAAGTATGTTACACCTGTAGGTGAAATTTCTAATTTTGGGTTACTACCGGTGCAGGTTTCAGCTGATTCCAGACCTTAATTTTGGCATTTTTATCGATACCGTCCCTGACCTCCACATTAATTCCGTCACTTACACCAAGTTTGATATCCTGTCTCTTAAACTGCTGGTCGCCGGTCATCACCTCTACATAAGGTTCTTTCGTTTGTTCGTCGAATTGCAGAAGGGCTTCCTTAATAGCGAGCACATTTTCAGCTTTATCAAGAATAATGGAAGCATTCGCACTCAAGCCGGCCCTGATAAAAGTAGTATCTGCCTTATCAAGAGTTCCTTTTATTTCAAATTGTATCGCGCCGTTTTCCTCCACTCCTTTTGGGGCGATGTAATCAAGAACAGCGTCAAAACTTTTATTTTCAATAGCTCCTACTGTGATCTCCAGCGGAAGTCCTTCTTTGATCTTTCCTACCTCACTTTCATCAACCTTACCTTCAAAGATCATTTTATTGACATCGGCAAGAGTGGCAATGGTGGTACCGTCATTGAAATTATTGCTCTCAATCACCTGATTCCCTGTCTTTACCGGAACATCAAGCACCATCCCGGTTACCGTAGACCGGATTAAAGTATTGGCGGCAGCACCAATGCCGCTGGTAGTTCCGGTTTTTACGATTTCATAATTCTGCTGAGCCGAACGATAGTTTTGTTCTGCTCTTTTATAGGTGGTCTCTGCATTATCAAAATCGTTAGCAGAGATCACTCCTTTATTAAAAAGTTCCTTCTGGCGATTATAGATCTTCTTTTCGTTATCAAGATTTATCTTTGCCGTTGCAACCGCATCTTTAGCGCTTTGTAAGGAGGAAACATTTGGAATTACCCTGATTTTTGCAATTAGATCACCCTCCTTTACGCGATCACCGGCCTCAATAAAAATTTCATCGATAATACCTGAAATATTTGGTTTTATAAGCACTTCTTCTTTAGGTACTATCTTTCCTGTTGCCACTGTTTTCTTTACAATGGTCTCTTCAGTGGGCTGTTCGGTTTTATATACCACAGGATCCTGTTGATTTTTCTGATACAGATAATACAGAGCACCCACGAAGGTTACGGCAATCAATACCAGAATGATGATGGTAACAAATTTTTTCATTTTTTGATTTTATTTACTTTTTACTCAGTTCTCAATGCATCCACCGGCTTCACTTTTATCGCGTGTTGCGCGGGGATAAGGCCGGCTAAAAGGCCGGAAATTATTAATATTGCGAGGGCAACCATGATGACTCCAAGGTTGACCGACGGATTTAAAAACATCATATCTGAAGTATCCATTTTACCCAGCTGAAAATTCACCAGCCAGATCACAGCTGTTGAAAGAATTATTCCGGCCATACCCGAAATAATAGTAAGAAAAATGGATTCCAAAAGTATTTGGCCGCGAATGGCCCAGGGCGTGGCTCCCAGGGCACGCCGTACGCCAATTTCATTGGTTCTTTCTTTTACCACGATCAACATGATATTACTGATGCCTATGATCCCGGAAACAAGAACCAGAATTCCCACAAAATAGGCCACCGCTTTTAAAGCGATAAAAAGACCGTTCACTTTGCTGAATTCCTGGAAAAGATCAAAATTTCCCACTGCACGGTCATCGTCAGGATGAATAGTGTGTCTTTTCTTGATCACGTTGATAATATCTTCTTTAATATTGGTAATGGGGTGACCATCTTCGGCAGTAATTGCCATCCAGCCAACTTTATTTCCGCGGTTAAATGCTTGCGAAAAGGAGGTAAAGGGAACGTAGATCTGCTTCTGCATCTCTTCTGGATCGCCATTATTTCCTTTCCTTTTGTAAGTACCCACCACCATAAAATTCACTCCGTTTATTTTGATATAGCTGCCAATTACTTCCTCCTCGCGATCATACAGGCCAACCCGCACTCCTTCACCGATAACAGCTACTTTGCGTTTTTCATTAATATCGGTATAGTTTATAAAGCGCCCGCTGCTAACATCCATAGGTTCCTGTTCTATGATCTCGGGATAATCTCCATAAACATTATAAGCTCCAGTCTTGAGTCCTCTAATCACATTATTAGTTCCCTGGAACCCTCCTAACTGATTCCGTGGAGAAACAATCCTTACATAAGGTACATTTTGCTTTATGGCTTTAACATCTTCAATTTCGAAGCTGTAGTTCCTCCCTTTGGGCATACCTTTATATGGTTTCGAGGCCACCTGCGTCCACATGAACATCGAATTTGTTGCTATTCCCCCGAAGCCCTGCTTTACGCCGTTTTCCAAACCTTTTCCCGCGGCAAGAAGAATCACAAGAATGAATATGCCCCAAAGCACACCAAATGCGGTTAAAACAGTCCTGAACCAATTTGCGGTCAGGGCTTCAATAATTTCGCTCCAACGGTCCCTGTTAAACATATTATTCGTCTCTTAAAGCAATGATAGGTTTTATACTCGCTGCACGCCAGGCAGGAAAAAATCCCGCTATGGCACCGGCAATAATGAGAATAAAAACGGTATTTATTGCGACAGTGAAATTCACTGTAGGGTTATAGATATATTGAGTTTCAATGGCCGGTCCTGCAAATTCCAGCAAAATGAGCCCCATTATTAATCCGGCAAAACCGGCTATGGCGGTCACAAAAATAGATTCGTGAAGAATCATTCCAATTATGGACAATGGCTGCGCGCCGAGTGCTTTTCTAATACCAATCTCACGAGTTCTTTCTTTAACAATTATCAGCATGATATTACTCACTCCTACCACTCCGGCAATTATAGTGCAGATCCCTACTCCCCAGAAGAAAAGCCTTATCATATCCATTAGAGTATAAAAGCGTTTCGCATTGTCTAAATAGTTATTTACACGAATAGCGCTGTCATCGTCAGGTGCAACAACATGCCTGCTTTTAAGGAGGTCTTTAAGCGCCTGGGTGAATCCTGCTGATGCAGCAACAGCTTCGTCAAAATTATCTTCAGGGGTAAGGGTAAGATATAGACGCTGGATATTATTGGCTCCTCCGAAAGCCTTTTGTGCAGTGGTAATAGGAATTATCAATCTGGCTTCATCACGTTCTCCCCCGGGATCGGAATATACACCAACCACCTTAAAATTTATACCTGAAATTTCTATTAGTTTGCCCACCGCTTCCTGATCTTTAAATAAATCAAGCTTTACACGGTGGCCCAAAACCACGTTTTTTTCATTATTATCAAGGTCATTGATATTTAAAAACCTCCCCGAGGTAAGAGAAACATTCTCGAGTTCCTGATACGCGGGAAAAGTTCCTTCAATACTATAAGAACCGGATTCCTTTCCGTAGGTTACCACTCCATTCCGCACATTGTAAACCGAAGCCGAATGATCCAGCTTATCCCCATATTTTAAAAGGATCTGGTTATAATCCCCATTTTTTAACTGAATTCTTCTTCCCGGATTGAGGCCTTTATATTCTTTAGTAGTCATTCCGGGATATACAAGGATAAGATTGGCAGCATCCTGCTCAAATTCCCTTGCAATTCCATTACGCATACCCTCTCCCACTCCTAATAAAATCACGAGAATGAATATTCCTGATGCTACGGAAAGACCTGTTAGGAAAGTTCGAAGTTTATTTTTACGGATGGTATCAAAAATCTCATCCCAGCGATCCAGACTAAACATTTTGCAGAGCTCTTACCTGTGAAACCACGCGGTCTTCAATGATAATACCGTCCTTCAGGTTCACGATACGCTTGGTCATCTCGGCAATATCATGTTCGTGTGTTACAATAAGAATTGTTCGTCCTTCATCATTAATTTCCTGGATTAGTTCCATCACCTCGTAGGAAGTTTTGGTATCCAGCGCACCGGTAGGTTCATCGGCAAGAAGCACTTTGGGATCACTGGCAAGAGCTCGGGCAATTGCCACACGCTGTTTTTGACCACCAGAAAGTTCATTGGGAAGATGGTCTGCCCAATCAGCAAGTCCAACTTTCTCAAGATAACTCATGGCCCGTTCCACTCTTTCCGATCTCGATTGCCCCTGGTAATATAGCGGAAGTGCCACATTATCTAAGGCAGTTTTATAACCAATGAGGTTAAAAGACTGGAAAATGAAGCCAAGGAATTTATTACGATATTTTGCTGCCAGTTTTTCACTAAGGTTCTTGATGGGTACCCCATCCAGAATGTATGAGCCTTCATCGGCTTCATCAAGTATTCCCAGAATATTCAGCAGGGTTGATTTACCCGAACCTGATGAACCCATAATGGAAACAAGCTCACCCTCGGCTACGCTAAAATTGATTCCCTTAAGAACGTGAAGGGAGTTGCTCCCGGTTCTGTAAGATTTGTGAAGGTTTTTTATTTCAATCATGATTGATGGTTATTTTGCAGGAGAAATGACCTCCTACCACATAAGACTCCCTGAAATTTAAAATGTTACACTAAAAAGGGGATTTTTTATAAAATTCCTCGGAATACCTGGAGTAATAATCAGTTGAAGAAGACCGATTTTAAAAGGAATTTTTCTTTTTTCTCCTGGAACGATAGACAAAATAACCAACACCGCCTACCAGTATATATGGAAAGATCATTAAATAAAGAATCCCGTCGTTGATCCCTTTTGCCGCACTTTGGTTGGCTTCATTCTGAAGCACCGCCCGACACATCGCACATTGGGCATCAGCCAATGACGGCATAAGAAAGAAAAGAGTAATTAAAAGGAAAAGCAGAACAGATTTCTTCATCTTCAAAAACATTTATCGTTCACAAAATTAATGCTTTTACCACAGAATTAATAATATGGCAGCATGAATAAAAATACCAGCACACCGGTTACCGCGACGTAAAGCCATATAGGAAAAGTCCATCGCGCCACCTTCGCATGTTTTTTATACTGCCCGCTAAGTCCGCGATACATGGTAAAAAGTACGAGTGGCACAATAATGGCCGAAAGAACAATATGAGTTATCAGAATAAAGAAATAAGTATAGCGCATAAAACCAGTGCCTCCATAAGGTACAGGCGCATGGCTTATCTTTGAAAGGACATAGCTTATTAGGAAAATAACCGACAGACAAAAAGCTGCAATCATGGTATTGCGGTGTAGGTTATATTTCTGGATCCTCATAAAAAAGTACCCTACTATCAATAAAATGGCCGTTGCAAAGTTCAGAGTGGCGTGGAACAACGGGAAAGTAAGAGCGTTCGCATTAAAAAGGTTGTAGCGTTCGGGCAACAACATTAAAACCAGAACGATTACGGGAACGGCCACCGATAAACCGATGATCACAGGTACAGCTACCTTTTCTGAATTTCTTAAAATCGTTTTCACAGCAGTGATTTTATATCCTGAATTAAAATATCGATTTGTGGCGTTTCTTCTCCTTCTACCACACTTTTGTTTTGCGGAATGGAACCGCGGTAATAAATAATAGGATTTCCGAATTCATCTTTTCTGGACCGGATATATCCTTCTTTATCTATCAATACAAATAATCCCTGGTGAGCAAAACCTCCCGGAATCTGATCATTTTCACCGGCATAAAGGCCGAATTTTTTATTGGCCAGATCGTAAATCTTTTCTTTATCACCGGTCATCAGGTTCCAGTTTGGATGCGTTATCCCATATTCTTCGGCATATTCTGAAAGCACTTCAGGAGTGTCATGAGTAGGATCTATAGAAAATGAGGCGATCCCAAAATCATCTTCATCTTTAAATTCATTCTGAACCTCCACCAGGTTTTTGCTCATTATCGGGCAAATTGAAGGACAGGTAGTAAAGAAGAACTCGACCACATAAACTTTCCCTTTATAATCTTCATTAGAGATGGTGTCTCCATTCTGGTTGATAAACTCAAAATCCGGAGCTTTTTTCTTCTTTCCGTCAATTTCAATATAACCCACTTCAGCTTCTGAAGAATTCGCTTTATCTGAAGTCATTGTGTTGGAATTAAGCCGATCTGCGGTAACCACTTCATCATTACTCACGCGATCAATAATCTTCGGAATAAAGATGATACCAAAAATTAAAATTATAAGGCTTATTCCGATGTATGAATAGTTTTTCATTTCTTTTCAATTTTATTCTGCCGATTGTATTTTTTAAGAGCAAGGCGGTATTCGGCTAAAATAACCTTCACATCATCATCCATTTTATTACTTAATTCCGCAATATTCCGCGAATCATAGCCATATAACCTGCCTGTATCCTCATCTTCATCACGACCTCTCAAATTGGCATTTTTATCAACAATAAAAACATAAGGCGAAAAGCTATTTTCATCGAGATGATGCGGAGTTTTAAAACTTTGGAAAACCTCTTTTATTTGTTCCGGACTACCGAAAACAATTTTCCATTTTTTGGTATCGCTGATGTCTTTAAATTTTTCTACATACTCTTCCACCTCCGGACGCGCAGCTTCAGGAAGTACTATAACGAATTGAAAATCATTAAATCCGTAATATTTCGTTAGAATTTTTTGATCCAGATTGAAAGTATTGCCTTTTATATCTTCTAGATCTGAACCGAAGAAGGCAACGACACTAATTTTATCTTTAAAACTTACAACTGAATCTGTACTGGAATCAAAAGCGGAAACATCTTTCACGTTTTCGGTCAAAACCGGAAGCCGTGCGAAATTGTTCTTGGCCGAAGCGAAAAACAAGTAGGCTGTAATTGGAAGCACAAAGAGAACTCCAAGTACAATAAACTTTTTCATCTGTTTAAATTGAACTGTTATTCATATCAGATGGAATTCACCGATTTGCAGATTTAAGCTGTGCTGTTTCGGATAAATTTCAACTAAAAAATCCTGTTTTACAAGGGGCTACAAAAATAAAAAGACGGTTTAAGAAAACCGCCTTTTGAATGCTTTTTAACTTTTTTAGAAGTCCCAGGCAATTTGGCCTGTTTTGTAGACTTCATAGATATAATCACCTTCTGTTAAAAGAATAAAGACCAGGTAGGTAATTAGGAACAGAGCGGTCCAGACAACAGCCCTTCTGAGGCCTTTTGTTTCATGCTCCATATGCATGAAAGCCCAGGCAATATAATATGCTTTATACAAGGTAAGTATAATGAAGATCCAGTTAAGGAGTTTCATAGCAAGGAATGAGGTATGCTCCAAAAATTCAGGTCTTATAATACCAAGGGCAACCTCTACAGTGGTAACTATAGAAAGAATCCCGAATACTGTCCAGATTCGTTTAGCGTTTGATGAAGCCGCTGCTGTTGTATCGTGAGCCATAATCTTTAAATACTAATTTAAACAAGATAAAAGAAGGTGAAAACAAATACCCAAACAAGGTCTACAAAGTGCCAGTAAAGACCCACTTTTTCTACCATTTCATAAGTACCTCTTCTTTCATAGGTACCTATAATGACATTAAAGAAAATAATAATGTTAATTATTACCCCTGAGAATACGTGGAAACCATGAAAACCAGTAATAAAAAAGAAGAAGTCAGCAAAAAGCGGAGCTCCGTATTCATTATGCTCCAGGTTAGCACCTTCCACAATTCCCACAGCATCATTTTGCAAGACTTCAATAGACTGTTGCCTGGTCAGGATCTCTTTAGTTCCATCTTCCATGGTTCTTTGAGTCTTTATAAAAAGATCTTCATTTTGCATGAAACCTGCTTTCACTTCTGCAAGAGTATAGGTAGGCAAGCCCGCACCGGATTCAAACCAAAGGCCGT